>USSA01000142.1 GCA_900557255.1 uncultured Prevotella sp. | reverse complement strand
CTGGCAACTACACTACCAACAATGTGGGTAGCACAGATGCTACAAGCGTAGATGGCGCCTACAAGGCAGCCAAGGAGATGGGCAAGGACTTCTTTACAGGTATGGGGTATGCTTACGGTAGCTCTCTTGCCGAGCCTTGGAAGGAGGATGGAAGCAAGATTCCTACTCTTTACTTCAACAATATTGCCAAGGCATTTGCCGTTAGTGCAGATGATGTAACTGTAGGTACTACCGATGAGGGTGCTGCTGTTGTCAAGGTTTCTGTATATGGTTTAGAGAACCCTGATTTGGAGTCAGACTTGGAGGTTTCTTCTACTCCTAATGCCGCAGTTTCTCTTGGCGAGACTCATGGTAACAGCATCGACCTGATTATCAAGGGTAAGAAGCAGGGGGGTGCAGTGGTTACCGTCAACTTCGGTGAGTTCTCTGCAACAATCCATGTTACTGTTCTCAAGAACTTTGTCAGCGGTATTGAGAGTGTTGAGGCTGCTGAGGCTTTGGTTATCAAGGCTGCTGATGGTCAGATTTCTGCCGAGGGTGCTAATGCAATCTGGGTTTACAGTGTAAATGGCAAACTCGTAGGCAAGACTTCAGGTGCTGCATTCAGTACTTCTGGCTTGACTTCTGGTCTCTACATCGTGAAGGCAACTGATAAGGCTGGTCATAAGGCTACTGCTAAGTTTGTTATCAAGTAAGTATGAAGAAAATCATTATATTAAGCTTATTGGTGGTCTGCTTTGTGCAGACCACCTTTGCTATTCCTGCTTATCCAAAGCCTTTGAAGGTGAAGCAGGCTGATGGCTCCTGGCTCACCATCCAGATGCGCGGTGATGAGCACGGCCATTATGTGCTGACTTCTGATGGTATTCCGCTCGTGTTTAATGCTCGACAGAAAAATTACGAGTATGCCGATTGGAAGAATGGTAAGGTGCAGGCCAGTGGCTTTAAGGCTACGGAGGTTTCTGAGCGAAGTGCCCAGGTCAAGTCGTTTATCCAGGCTCAGGATAAGTCTGCCATCCTTGAATCTTTCAAGCGCGCCCGTCTGCAGCAGTTGCAGCAAACCCTTTCGTCTCGCAGGAATGCTTCTCTGAAAGTCGGCAGCAATCCTCAGAAAGAGAAATTGAACAATTTCCCAACCATTGGTGAGGTTCACTCATTGGTCATCTTGGTGCAGTTTGCTGATACCAAATTCTCTACCATAGGTAGCGATGCACATCAGTTCTTCAGCAACATGCTCAATGAACCTGGATTTACTTACAGCAATGGTGCCAATGGAAGTGCGAGAGATTTCTATCTGAACAGTTCCAATGGCAGATTCCAACCTCAGTTTGATGTCATCGGGCCTGTAACATTACCTGAGAAATATTCTTATTATGGAGCCAACAAAGGCTCTTCCGTAGATGATCCTGTCCGTCTGGAGAAATTCGTGAGAGAGGCTTGTACACTTGCTGCTCCATCGGTTGATTTCTCCCAGTATGACCATAACCAGGATGGCTACATTGACAACATCTATTTTTTCTATGCTGGAAAGGGTGAGGCTGATTCAGGCGATGGCAATGCTCTCTGGCCACATTCTGCCTATTATTCGGATATCGCTACGCAGGCAGGAGCTGCCCAGACTTCGCTGAAACTGAATGGAGTAGAGGTAGGCAATTATACCTGCAGCAACGAAATCAATGGTACCCTCATCACACCTCAGCCTGCGGGCATCGGTACCTTTGTACATGAATTCGGTCATGTGCTGGGTCTTGCCGACCATTATGATGTAAATTATGGCATAACAACCTTCGCCCCAGGTTCTTTCGATACCATGGCACAGGCTTCTTATAACAACAATGGCAATACGCCTGCGGCATTCTCTGCCTATGAGCGTGCCTGTCTGGGATGGCTCGACCTGACCATATTGAAGAATGGGGTAGATACCCTCAATGTCCTGCCTGACCTGAACGACAGCAACAAGGCATACATGGTGCCTGTGGGAGGAACCAATGATCAGGAATACTTCATCATGGAGAACCGCCAGCAGAAGGGCTGGGATGCGTTCATTCCGGGCCATGGCATGTTGCTCTGGCATATCGATTATGATGCCAAGGCTTGGGAGAAAAATGAGTTGAACATCACTGGCACTCATCAGCGTGTGGATATCGTTGAGGCTGATAACAAGCTTACCGATAATACACGTTCGGGAGATCCGTTCCCTGGAACATCGAATGTGACTCAGTGTAATCTGACTTCCTGGGCTGGTGGCAGGGTGATGTCTCTGGATGATATCGAGGAGAAGAATGGCATCATCAATCTCATGCTCGGCGGACTTAATCTGAAACTGAATACTCCTGACGTGAAGGTTACTGAGGTTCAGGATAGCAGTATTGTGGTAGGATGGACAGATGTGCCGGTTGCCAAGCGATATGTTCTGAACATCAGCTCAGTGGTGAATGGAAAAAAAGAACCTCTGCCGCTCTATAATAATAAGGTATATACAGCATCACAGCCTTCTCTTCATGTTGAGCGCTTGAGTCCTGAAACTACCTATGAGATTACCTTGCAGGCAAACCGTGGCTCTTATTCTTCTGATGTCTATACCCAGCAGTTCACTACTGCCGCTATACCTTTCAGCAAGTATTATGTGACTGATGTAAAGGCTACCGCAGTCGGTAAAACAGGCTTCACGGCTTCATGGAAAGGTATGGAAGCAGCAGATGATTACGTGGTCACCCTGCATAAGTTGGTTTATGCAACAGAGGCAACTCAGAAGGGCTATGATTTCAGCAAAGAACTCGAGGGTATGCCTTCGCTTTGGAAAACCAATGGTAACCTGAGCATGAACAATTATGGCGAGGAATCACCTTGCCTCCGTCTGAACAAGATAGATACCTATCTGAAGATGGCATCTGTCGGCAACCGTATATCTTCTGTCAAGTTCTTCGCCAAGTCATCTTCTTCAACCAAGGCAACCTTGGCAGTAGAGGCTTATCAGAATGGAGAATGGAAGCAGATTGCTACTTTGCAGGGAGGTGCAGACATGGCTTCGGGAGATACCTATAGCTATGATTTGCCGGAGTTGGCTGATTCAGTAAGACTGAATGTCATCCAGCGTACTTCCGGTGCTTTCTATATCGATGATGTGCTTTTGGGATGCAATGCATTGATTCACGAACCGGTGGCAGCCTACCAGAAGGTTTCTACCAATGGCAAGACAGAATTTGCATTCTCAGGTCTGGACACAGATGCTACCTATGCGCTGGTAGTAAATGCCAGCAAGAAGGGTGAACTTTCTTACGGTTCCAAGGAACTCATCGTGATACCGGCAAGTTCTACGGGTATCAGTTCTGTCACAGCCACCCCGTCACGTAATGGACAGAAGAGATACTACGATCTCAATGGCCGCAGGGTTTCTGCCACGGAGATGCGTCATGGCATTTATATCGTGAAGCAGGGAAACTGCGTATATAAAATCGTGAGATAATAAATATTAGTATTAATTTTTAAAAAAGTGTAAGTATGAAGAAACAATTACTTTTTGCAGCTATGCTCATGTTGAGCGCAGCTCCAGCGGTTTCAGTATCAGCAGCTCAGCCTTTTGCGGCTGCAGCAGAAGAGGGTCAGACTCTTGCAACAGCAGAAGAATATGCTGCTTTGCAGAAATCTATTGCTGATTTGCAGCAGAACATTGACGGTATGTTGAATGACATCAACGAGAAGTATGCTGACGCAGAAGACACCAAGAACTCGTTGAAATATAACAAGTCGAGTCTTGAGGAAATGGCAGCAGAGGTGAAGGCGAAGTACGACGCAAAGACGCTTACTGCAGCAGAGGTTGATAGTTATCAGGCTTCTGTAAAAGAGATAGCAGAAGGTCTCAAGGATGCTGTGAAGAATGCAGAGCAGGAGGTTTATTCTTTCCAGGTGAATACCCACTATCAGAATGCTGCTATGCATAAGTCTGAGTGTCTGGGACAGGTTCCTGAGAACGTGCAGAATTATTATGCACCAGCTTTCGATGAACTGGATGCTGACATGGTGCAGGTTTATATGCCTTTCATGATGGATAGTCATATCGAGTCTGCAGAGCAGGCTAAGAAGATGTGTGACCAGTTTGATGCTATCAGCAAAAAGGCTGATGCCCTCTTGGCTGCATCAAAGAAAGCCAGCACTTTGCTGGATGACATCACTGCAACGCTCGCTTCATTGGATGCAGAAATTGCAAAGATAAAGAAGGATTTCCCTGAGTATGACCTTTCTGCGGTAAATGAATCAGCAGAGTATTGGAAGAACCTTGCTGCTGAGTTTGCTCAGGCACCAGCCGATCCTACGGCTCTTTATACAGAAAGCAAGATTGATGGTTTTGTAGAGAACTTTGGTTATTTCAAGGCGAATATCTCCGACTTGTATGCTCAGGCACAGAAGGATGAGTGGATGGCGCAGTTTAACGCAAAGTATTATCCAGCATCTCAAGAGATGGATGGGTTGATCTCTCAGCTTAATACAGAGTGTCCAACAGTAAAGGATAAGTACTTTACCAAGTTGGATGACCTCAATGTAGAGATGACTCAGATGTATATGAAGCTTTATCAGGATGAGTTGACTCAGAAGCAGTTCGACGCGATGTTGGCTAGAATAGACGCTATCCTGGTTGAGGCTCAGAAGATTGTAGATGAGGCTAAAGAGGCTGAGGAGGTTGCAACCGGCATCAGCGGCATCACTGTCAGCGAGGCTGTTAAGGCTGGCAAGGTTTACTCTATCGACGGCAAGCGCGTAAGCAAGTCTGCCAAGGGTCTTGTCATCATCAATGGCAAGAAGGTGATTTTAAAGTAAGTTATATATCTTCTCTCGAGCCCACGAAGTAGGGCTTTAAATAGACTTCATTTCGGCTCCCTCGGTCTTTGTGCTGAGGGAGCTTTTTTTGCTTATCCTGAGTAGAAAAGCGCAAACTAAGTTAAATATTCATAAAAGTTTGGGGTTAAGACTCGTAACCTACACATAATCAAATAAAAATGTGTAATTTTGCAGTCCGATTATTTCGGGGATACACTTAGAGTCCCCAAGATATGGTGTGTTAATAGCATGCCCTGTGGCCGGGGTATGTGGTTAGTGAATCACCTGTCTGAATAGTGAGTAAAAAAGATTAAAACGTTTTTTAGTAGTAAATTTAAATTTTAAAATGGACACATTAAGTTACAAGACTATTTCCGTAAACAAGGAAACAGCTAAGAAAGAGTGGGTCGTAATCGACGCTACCGACCAGGTTGTAGGTCGCCTCTGCTCTAAGGTTGCTAAATTGCTCCGCGGAAAGTACAAGCCAACTTTCACTCCACACGTAGATTGTGGTGACAACGTAATCATTATCAATGCCGCTAAGGTAGTTTTCACTGGTAAGAAGGAAACAGATAAGGTTTACACTCGTTACACTGGTTATCCAGGTGGTCAGCGCTTCAACACTCCAGCAGAGTTGCGCAAGCGTCCTGATGGAATGGACAAGATCCTCCGTCACGCTATCAAGGGTATGTTGCCAAAGGGCCCTCTCGGTCGTTCTTTGATGGACAACCTCTTCATTTACGATGGCACAGAGCACAAGCACGAGGCACAGCAGCCAAAGGCTATTGATATTAACCAGTATAAATAATTAAGGTAGAATGGAAGTAATTAATGCAATTGGTCGCCGTAAGAGCGCTGTAGCTCGTGTATACCTCACAGAGGGTACCGGTAAGATCACAATCAACAAGAAAGATATTGAGACATATTTCCCATCAGCAATCCTTCGCTATGTAGTAAAGCAGCCATTGCAGTTGCTCGAAGCTGAGGGTAAGTATGATATTAAGGCAAACCTCGACGGTGGTGGTTTCACCGGTCAGAGCCAGGCTCTCCGCCTCGCTATCGCTCGCGCACTCGTTAAGATCGACGCTAACGATAAGAAGGCTTTGAAGGATGCAGGCTTCATGACACGTGACTCACGTGCTGTTGAGCGTAAGAAGCCAGGTCAGCCAAAGGCTCGTCGTCGCTTCCAGTTCAGCAAGCGTTAATCTTTGGAAGTGAAGAACGAAGAGTGAAGAATGAAGAATTCTTTTGCTTGATGTTCTTTGTGGATAGTAAAAAGATTAAAAAAGTGCTGAGTAGAGAGGGAAAGAGTGTTGAATTCTTCACTCTTCGTTCTTCACTCTTCACTTACCTGAACAGTTTAGTATCTAAATCGGTGAGATTCCATTAATCGGGGACTACTCATCGACTGATCTAACATTAGATTCAAAAAGAAAGTAAACACAATTAAAAAAGAAAAAACAATGTCAAGAACAAATTTTGACCAGTTACTTCAGGCAGGTTGCCACTTCGGACACCTCCGTCGCAAGTGGAATCCAGCAATGGCTCCTTACATCTTCATGGAGCGTAACGGTATTCATATTATCGACCTCAACAAGACTGTCGCTAAGATTGACGAGGCTGCTGAGGCTCTCAAGACAATTGCCAAGACAGGTAGAAAGATCCTGTTTGTCGCTACTAAAAAACAAGCTAAGGACGTAGTTGCTGAGAAGGCAGCTTCTATCAATATGCCATACGTAAACGAGCGTTGGGCTGGTGGTATGCTCACCAACTTCCCTACAATCCGTAAGGCAGTTAAGAAAATGACAAACATCGATCGTCTGTTGAACGATGGTACATTCTCTAACCTCTCTAAGCGCGAGTTGCTTCAGGTAAGCCGCCAGCGTGCTAAGTTGGAGAAGAACCTCGGTTCTATCGCAGATATGGCCCGTCTCCCAGTAGCCCTCTTCGTTGTTGACGTAATGAAGGAGCACATCGCTGTTAAGGAGGCTAACCGTCTTGGTATTCCAGTGTTCGGTATCGTAGATACCAACTCTGATCCTAGGAATGTTGATTACGTTATCCCAGCTAACGACGATGCTAAGGATTCTGTAGATGCTATCCTTACTGCAGTTTGCGGTGCTATCGCTGAGGCTCTCGAGGAGCGCAAGGCTGAGAAGGCTGACGACAAGGCTGCTGCTGAGCAGAAGGACCAGCCTAAGAAGAAGGCTGCCCGCAAGGACGAGGCTGAGTAATTAGGCAAAGAAATATATACTGAAGCCATTGATTCTGTTTATGATTCGATGGCTTTAGTAGCTTTTAAGCAAAGATTATTATTAACTTTTTAATATAAAAATATTATTATGGCTGTTTCAATTGAAGATATCAAGAAACTTCGCGCTATGACTGGTGCTGGTCTTGCTGATGTTAAGAAGGCACTCACAGAGGCTGAAGGTGATTTCGATAAGGCAAAGGAGTTGCTCCGTGAGCGTGGTCTCGCTATCGCTGCTAAGCGTTCTGACCGTGAGACTTCTAACGGTTGCGTTCTCGTTAAGAAGGTTAACGATTTCGCTGCTATCATCGCTCTCAAGTGCGAGACTGACTTCGTAGCTAACGGTGCTGACTTCATCAAGTTGACATCTGACATCCTCGACGCTGCTATCGCTGCCAAGGCTCACACTCTCGACGAGGTGAAGACTTTGAAGGTTGGCGATGCTGATGTTCAGGCTGCTGTTACACAGCGCTCTGGTATCACTGGCGAGAAGATGGAGCTCG
>USSA01000141.1 GCA_900557255.1 uncultured Prevotella sp. | reverse complement strand
CCTTTGTAATATGCGGTTCGCGGTTGATGATGCCGACCATCTTTCTGTAGGCTGTTGCTGTCGTATCTGGCTTGAGATTCTCTACCAGATAATCTTCTTTTTCCTTGCGGTAGTATTCTTCGCCAGCAACATGCTGTCCGCTCACCTTGTTCCACATCTTGAGGAATATCTTCTGCAGGGTATTTACCTCACTGCCATCGATGCGGCAGTGCATATCGTGCCATTCTCCAACAACCTTCGTACCTTTTATATAGTAATCGGCTACGTTCATACCGCCCGTATAGGCTATCTGCCCGTCGATGACAACGATTTTACGGTGATCACGGTTGAAGATTGCATGTACCCATGGAAACTTCAAGGGCTTATATTCATAAATCTCTATGCCGTTGGCACGGATTTTCTTGAGATGTTTCTTTCGCAGAGGCTTATTGTTGGAAGAGTTTCCGAAACCATCATATAAGGCTCTCACCTTTACACCCTCCTTTGCCTTCTGTGCAAGAATATCAAAGAGAAGGGAGGCGATGCTGTCGTTGCGAAAGTTGAAGTATTCCAGGTGTACACTATGTTTAGCCTGTCGGATTGCCTGGAACATATCATCAAACTTTTCCTGACCGTTCATCAGTAGGGTTACTGAATTATTGTGAGAAAAGCTGACACCTTTCCCACGAAGCTGATTTACGATCAGTGAATCGCTGGTCTGTGCGCTACACAGCGAACAAGACAGCCACAATGTCGCTATTAATAAAAAATATCTCATCTTATCTATAACCGTGTTATCTATAAATCCGTGTAATCCGTGTAATCCGTGCCTAAAAAATTATACCATGCAGGCATAGTGATCTACAATGCCCTTCAGATGGTTATCCTTGTCTACAACCAGTACCGTATGCACCTTATACTTGTGCATGATGCGCTGAATCTCCGAAATCTTCGTCTTCGGAGTCACCGTTTTCGGAGTGGTGGTCATGATGTCGCTTACAGTCTTGTTGAAGAATTCTGCCTGCCATTTCTCCATGGCGCGTCGGATATCACCATCAGTAATAAGTCCGATAACGTGGTTGTCTTCATCTAATGAGATACCCAATCCCAGTTTGCCCTTGCTTACGTGGATGATAGCCTCGCCCAGGTGCATTTCCTTAGGAATGATAGGCATATCATCGGTGCGCATCACATCTTCTGCTGTGGTCAGCAGTCGTTTGCCTAATTCTCCACCAGGATGGAACTGTGCAAAGTCACGAGGCTTGAAGTGGCGTACCTGCATCAGGGCGATAGCCAGTGCATCACCCATAGCCAATGCTGCAGTAGTACTGCTGGTAGGGGCGAGGTTCAGCGGGCAAGCCTCCTTCTTTACCTTTACGGTGATATGATGGTTGGAGTATTTTGCCAGCAGAGAATCTGGATTTCCGGTGATGGAAATGATAGGAACATTCATGTGGAGTACCATTGGAATGAAGCGAAGCAGTTCGTCGGTCTGACCGCTGTTACTCAGTGCCAGAACCACATCCTTGTCGGTCATCACACCTAAGTCGCCGTGATAGACATCCAGTGGATTGATGTAGAAGGCTGGTGTGCCTGTAGAGGCAAGTGTAGCGGCAATCTTGGCACCTACGTGTCCACTCTTGCCCACACCTGTAACGATAATCTTGCCTTGGCAATGATACATCATGTCTACAGCTTTCTCAAAGTTGTCGTCCAGATAAGGTATCTGGTCGAGGATGGCCTGCGCCTCGTCTTTAAGAGCCTGTTCGCCATAACCGCGAACAATCTTATCATCTATATTGTTATTTTTATCAGTCATTTCTAAATCATTTGAATTGGCTTTCCCTTCGGACGCCGAACGTTGTTTCTTCGTTCTTCACTTACAGAAGTTCTTCTATAAGTGATTCCAACTTGTTTAATTCCAGCATATTGGCTGCATCGCTCTTGCCCTGGTCTGGGTCTGGATGTACTTCAAAGAAGTAGCCGGTAGCTCCGAAAGCTTTAGCCGCCTTTGCCATTGCTGGAACGAATTTACGGTCGCCAACGGTCTTGCCGTCACCTGCACTCGGGCGCTGAACGCTATGGGTACAATCCATGATGACATTTGGCACAATCTCCTTCATGTCAGGGATGTTTCTGAAATCTACCACGAGATTGTTATAGCCGAAACAGTTTCCGCGTTCTGTGAGCCAAACTTCCTTGGCACCGCTCTCCAATGCTTTTTCTACAGGATATTTCATATCTCTTCCGCTCAGGAACTGTGCCTTCTTGATGTTGACGATTTTACCAGTCTTGGCTGCAGAAACCAGAAGGTCGGTCTGACGGCAGAGGAAGGCTGGAATCTGGAGAATATCACATACTTCGCCTGCTGCTGAAGCCTGATAACTCTCATGAATATCTGTTGTAACCTGAAGGTTGTACTTCTCCCTGATATCTCCCAGCATCTGGAGTCCTTTCTCCAGTCCTGGACCACGGAAAGAGTGGATGCTGGTACGGTTGGCTTTGTCGAATGAAGCCTTGAATATGATTTGGGTTCCTAACTTTTCGTTGATGCGGACGAGTTCCTGAGCTACTGTTTCCAATAGTTCCATTGACTCGATGACGCAAGGACCTGCTATGAATGTTGCCATATTTTTTTATAGTTTATAGTTTATAGTTTACAGTTAATAGGGGGCTAACCTGCTATTAACTGTAAACAACAAACTGTTAATTATTAACTTGTTTAATTGTAATTTCACGCTGTGGGAACGGAATCTCGATGTTGTGATCGTTGAGCGTATCGTAGATGCACTCCATGATGGTGGCATCGTCAATGGCTTGGGTAAGCACGTTCACCCATACCACAATTCTGAGGGTGATGCAACTGTCATCGAAACTTTTCAATAATACCTTCACCCCTTTGTCCTGATAGATACAATCCAGTTTTATCAGGGCATCGATGAGAATCTGTTTCACTTCCTTCACATTGCTGCCATAAGCAATACCTACCTCCAGAATATCTAGCTCATAACCATGATTCTTGGTCATGTTCTTGTAGTTCTTTGAGAAGAGCTGCGAGTTCTGGAAGGCTATGACCGAACCGTCGGTAGCCTCCAGCATCGTAGAGGTATAACTGATACTGCTTACTTTACCACGGGTGCCGTCACAGATGATATAATCACCCACCTTCACACGGCCCATCATCAGAGAGATGCCGTAGTAGATGTTCTCGAGAATATCCTTTGATGCAAAACCCAGACCAGTTGATAAGCCGGCAAAGATAGCAAGCAGCCATGATTTTCCTACCTGGAACACATTCAGGGCTATCATCAGCCAGATACCCCAGATAATCACCTGCATCACGTTTTTGAACATCACAATCTTTGAGGCAGCTGACCTCGGATCTGCCTTCTCGAAGTGATGACGCATGAAATCTACAGAAGTAATGTTGATGTAGTTGAACAGGAAGTACAGACAAGCTACCTCTGAAATGCTGAAAAGCGATGCTGTGAAGTTGCTGGTCTTGATGTAATCCTTGTTGAATATCTCCCAAGTCGTATCACTCATGTTGAATACATCTGCAGCCCAATAGATAGAGATGATGAACGAGAGTACACCCGAAATAGGGAGCAATACCTTGTAGATGAAGCGATACAGCCATTTGTCGGTAATCGCCTTGTCTGCCAGTTTTTTACGTTTGGCATATACGCTGAGCCATCCCTCGCAGCAGGTAATGGTAAGCACGCAGGTAAGCTGCATGGTCCACCAGATGATAAGCTGGACGGCAAGCAGTGTGAAACCTGTCCAGGCAAAAATGGTACTTACTCCGAATACGGCAAGCGATATGAATGCGTATGTCTTATCGGTGCGCAATACCTGGTTGTGCTTTCTGCTTATTACATTCCATTGCCAGAGAGCGCAGAGCAGAAGAACTGGTGGAAAGATAAGGTTTACCAGGTCGTTTGGTATCAGGATGATACGGAACACGATAACGATGAAACCTACCAGCATCAATGGCGAATAGATACGGAAGGTATTCTTGATCTTATCGTTGTCTACACGTAGCAGGATAGATACCAGAATAACGCCAACCAGCCAGGAATATTCTACCAGCAGCTGGCTTGCCATAATCACGAAGTTCTGGGTAACCGCCATTCTTACGATACCCAGGATGAATGCGAAGGTTACTACCGTCATCGCCATGATAAGGCATGGTCGTTTTGCCATAAAACTTTCCTTTCTGTTCTCGAACATACCATGCTTCATGAGTTGGGTAATCACGATGCGGATGGTAAAGAGATTGAGGAAGATAGAGATGAGCCCCCAGAAGATGATGATACCAAAGAGGATGAAGATGATACGAACATCCCATTGCGACATCATGCCCGGTACGGGCTTGTATTTCTCGGTTACAGACGTCTTTGCCTCCTTATAGTTCATGCTGAAGTTACGGAGTATGCGCAGATAGTTGTCGCCTCCATTATTGAAGATGCTGTTCTGGATATCTTCGTATCTGCGGTTGGCATAGTCGTTGAGTGCCTGTAACTTACGGTCGGTTCGGTCGTAAGCCTGCACATAGGCTTGCAACTGTTTCTGTTTCTCTACCAGCTGGCGGCGGATATTGACAGCCAGAGTCAGGTCTACGTTTCGGTTCACCTGTGCTTCTTCGCTGAGAAACATGGTGTTCATGCCGTAGAGATAGTTGATGAGCGAATCGAAACGCGCCACCTCAACATTGTTCTTCTTGATCATCTGGCGGAAAGGAACAGCCTTCGACTTAAACTTCTTAAACTGCTCTGTAGCCTCATGACAGGCATACGTCATGTCGAAAATATACCCATTGCGCTGCGAATAGAGCATGATGGAGTTCTGATCAGCCTGTTTCACAATACTGATGAGCTCCTGAATCACAGCCAACTGTTGAGCCTTGGCAGCTTGGTTCTGTTTCTCCAAGTCTATGTGATAGTTGGTCAATTCTGTACGCAGCATATAGAGCGTTGTGTCCAGGTTGGCTTCCTTGAGCACTGCGTTGCTTGGCAGTACGAATGCCACCATCAGCAGAATTATGATGTATAGTCTCTTCTTCTTCATATTTAGTAAATTTGACTGCAAAGTTATTAATAATTCGTGAAAAAGCAAAGAGAAAACCGCCTTTTTTGATATATTAGCACCTTTACGTTCGATTTTTAGGGTTATCTTTTGCATTTTTCATATAAATTGATTACATTTGCAACGTCAAAGGATACGTTAATTAATCAGATAAGAATATGAAGATACTCATAGCAGATAGTGGCAGTACCAAGACCGATTGGGCTCTGGTTGATGAACAGGGTAACGTGATGGTTACCTGTAAGACGCAGGGCATCAGTCCGATTCATCAGAGTGATGCCGAGATTTTGGATGTATTGTGTAAGGAACTTGTTCTGTCAGAGCAGCCTCAGGAGGTTTTCTTTTATGGCAGTGGAGTAACCGAGGCGATGAAGTCTCGCATGAAATCACTCTTGCAGCAGTCTTTCCCCGAAGCCAAGGTTGAGGCAGAAGGTGATATGCTGGGAGCAGCCCGTGCCCTGTTTGGCAAGAAACCGGGTATCGCCTGTATTTTGGGTACCGGTGCCAACTGTTGTCTTTACGATGGAGAGAAGATTGTGATGAACACGCCTCCGTTGGGATATATCCTGGGCGATGAGGGTAGTGGGGCAGTAATCGGCAAACTTTTCCTCAATGGTATCTTCAAGGGCACTTTGCCTGTATCACTAAAGAATAAATATCTTGCCTGGTCGGGATTGGATTATCCTGCTATTATTAATAAGGTGTACAGACAGCCGCTTGCCAATCGCTTCCTGGCTTCCATCTGTCCTTTTATCTCAGAACAGATAGCAGAAGGTGAGAAACATGAGAACGGGACCGACGAACTGAATGAAGCGATGGCTCTCTATCGTATGATATTGGAGAGTTTCAATCAGTTCTACGCAAAGAATCTCACACCTTATATTAAATATGTCAAGGCGAGCACCGAGGATATAAGCCAGTTGGAGCCAGGCATGAAGGCATGGCATTCATCCTTGGAAGAAGAAATCCCTATGCTTGGTTTTGTTGGAAGCATAGCTCATTACTTTGAGTCTCCTTTGAGAAATGTGATGGAGGATGAGTTTCATCTCAAGATTTCCCAGATATTGAAAGCTCCGATGCCGGGGTTGATAAAATATCATATTAATTAAGCAATTTTTGCACCGAAATGTATTTTATGCTACATTTTGGTGCTTTTTCGTTAAAAAATGTAGGTTGCGCAACATTTTATACGTAATTGATTAACCAAAACATACCCCATTGTGTCTGTTTTTTATCTATCTTTGCCCCCGAAAAGTAAATGTAAACAACGATAAATCGAGGCAATCCTCATAACCGAGGCTTATACCTTATTTATATAAAGGCAATATTCGACCTATGTTACATAGGCCCTATATTACACCTAGAAGCAACAATTATTAATTTAAACCTAAAGTAATTATGAGAAAAACATCTCAGAAATTCTCGCAGAGCCACATGCTCTGCAAAGTTGCTCTGGTAGCCATCATGTTGGTGTTCCAGGCAATGTTAGGAATCGGAGCGGGTGTCCTCAATGCTCAGACGGTTAAGGGTACTGTCATCTCTGGCAGTGACAATGAACCATTGATTGGTGCAAGTGTCATGGTGCAGGGTACAAAGACGGGTGCCGTTACTGACCTGGATGGTAACTTTACCATTGAAGCAAAGAATGGACAAACACTCGAAGTTTCGTATCTGGGCTTTATCACCCAAAAGATTAAAGTCACAGGTTCGACAATCAACGTAACCTTAAACGAAGACAAGCAGTCACTTGATGAAGTTGTCGTAGTAGGTTACGGTGTTCAGAAGAAAAAGCTGGTGACAGGTGCTACCGTTCAGTTGAAGGGTGACGACATCGCCAAGCTTAACACCACCAACCCTCTTTCTGCCATGCAGGGACAGACACCTGGTGTTAACATCGTTTCTACTTCTGGTCAGCCAGGTGCAGCCATGAGTGTTACCATTCGTGGTTTGGGTACCGTAGGAAACTCTCAGCCTCTTTACTTGATTGATGGTGTGGGTGGTGATATCACAACCTTGAACCCAGCCGACATCGAGAGCATCGACGTATTGAAGGATGCTGCTTCTGCTGCTATCTATGGTGCACAGGCTGCCAATGGTGTAGTCCTTGTTACAACCAAGAGCGGTAAGGAAGGTTCTTCCAAAATTACATACGATGGATATGTAGGTTGGCAGACTCTGGGGCGCAAGTTTGAAATGCTCAATTCCAACCAGTATATGCAGATTATGGATGAGGCTTTGCTGAATTCAAATAATATGTCGCCTATCGACTGGACTTCTCTCAGTGCTATCCGGGATGCAAATGGTAATGTTTATAATACAGACTGGATTGACCAGGCTGTAGACAATGGTGCCTTGACCACTAGCCATAGTCTGGCTTTTACCGGTGGTAGTAAGACTTCTACTTATTCTATTTCTGGTGGTTATACCGGACAGGACGGTCTTATTGGTGGTTCTGACGTTTCTTATTATAAAAGGTATAACCTTCGTGTCAATTCTGAACATAAGATGTGGAATGGATTGGTAACTATTGGTGAGCACGTAGGTTTTGT
>USSA01000140.1 GCA_900557255.1 uncultured Prevotella sp. | reverse complement strand
TGATACAGAACTGGGTGCATTGAAGATCAATGATTATAAGCGCCATCGTGTTACGGGCGGTGTAACCCTGAGCCTTGCCAAGCCATTCATCTCTGATATCCGTATCAACTACGAGAAATATTTTTATCGTAAAGGTGGTATAGCTAAAGTTTCAGAAAAAGATAAGATTGTTGTGGAGTTCATGACAAAGTTTTAGTCAGGATAAATCTTGAATTTCTAACTCTTGAAAAACAAAAGCCCGGCAAGATTCGCTGAATCCTGCCGGGCTTTCAATTCAACATTCAACATTTAACATTCAACATTCTTACAACATTCCCTTAGAGCTAGGAAGCTCGAAGTGATAGATGTCTCTCTTTACTGCCATTTTCAGCGAACGGGCAAGCGCCTTGAAGATGCCTTCTATCTTGTGATGCTCGTTCTCGCCCTCAGCCTTGATGTTGAGGTTCATCTTTGCCGCATCACTCAGACTCTTGAAGAAATGCTTGAACATCTCGGTTGGCATTTCGCCCACCTTTTCTCTGTGGAATTCTGCATCCCAAATCAACCATGGACGGCCACCGAAATCCAATGCTACCTGACAGAGACAATCGTCCATTGGCAGACTGTAGCCGTATCTTTCTATTCCTCGTTTGTCGCCGAGCGCCTGCAGCAGGCATTCGCCCAGGGCAATACCCGTATCTTCAATGGTATGATGCTCATCCACATAAAGGTCGCCCTTGGTATGGATGGTGAGGTCCATCATGCCGTGCTTGCCTATCTGCTCCAGCATGTGGTCGAAGAAACCAAGACCGGTAGAGATATCGCATTTGCCTGAACCATCGAGATTTACCTTGATGTAGATATCTGTCTCCTTGGTGGTGCGCTTCACTTCTGCGATACGGTCGCCGGCAAAGAGAATCTCGGCAATCTTATCCCAGTCCATGCCATCCTTTCCGAGTATCAGACTCTTGCAACCCAGGTTTTCTGCAAGCTGGGCATCGGTTTCACGGTCACCGATTACATAACTGTTTGCCATATCGTAGGCAGGGTTATCGATGTATTCGGTCAGCATGCCTGTGCCCGGCTTTCTCATAGGTGAGTTATCCTCCGGGAAGTGGCGGTCGATATGCTGCTTGGCGAAGTGGATGCCCTCGCTCTCCAGGGTCTGGATGATGAAGTTGTGTACTGGCCAGAAGGTATTTTCTGGAAAGGAGTCGGTACCCAAGCCGTCCTGGTTGCTCACCATCACCAGCTCGTAATCGGTGTGCTGGGCAATGAAGGCGAGGTTACGGAACACGCCCTTGGTGAATACCAGCTTCTCGAAGCTGTCAATCTGTTCGTCTTCAGGTTCCTGAATCAGAGTTCCATCGCGGTCGATGAAGAGTAATCTTGTCTGTTTCATTTCTCTTATATATTATGTTAATACGATTAATATTTTTCTATCTCTGTAGTTGCCATTTTCTGACTTTCCTTCATTCTCTGTTTCTCTTCGTCTTGCACCTTGTAAGAGCCGAATTGATAGGCAAGTGAAATGCCGAGCCAGCTCAAGGCGTAGATGATGAGCAGGAAGGTGATGGTGAACACCAGGAAGAGGAGTGGGGTGAAATAACCCGGCACACCGAGCGGGTCGCCATCAAGTGCACCGAGCTGTGAATAGAACTGTGCGATGATGAGGATGATGGAAGGCAGGGCTGCGATAAAGGTAGCGATGCCTACGATAATCATGCCGAGAAAACTGGTCAGAAAGAAACCTCCGAAGTGGCGGAGAATGCGGAGGAGGGATTTTCCTATCTTGCGCTTTTCGCCCTTAGGACACAGTTGCTTTCTTGGCAAAAGATGCCAGAATGATACGATAGCCATCACGATAGTGGCTCCGTAAATGATGGTTTGCAGAATGAACGAAGCCATCGGATTCACGGCTCCCCAATCGTGAAGCGGTTTGTTGGGGAGGAGGAAATAGAGTACGATAGCCAGCAATACTGCAAATGGAACATGGGTAGTCCATGTCTGTTTTACGAGTGATCTGAAGTCACTTGTTATGGTATCGTATGATGCTCTCATGCAGGCAGTTATACTGCGGTGCTTAAATAATTCATTTACTTCCATAACTATCTTGTTTTAATTTCGAATTATCGCTTTTGTATTTTTTTACCTTTTTACCCTTTTACTCTTTTACCTTTAAAAGTTTCTTCTGAATTCTGAGCAGGTAATGGCTGTAGCGATGGCCACATTCAGACTGTCGGCAGTAGCTCTACCTTCCGGAAAGTTAGGGATGAGCAGCTTGTGGCTCACCTTCTTTGCCAGTTCAGGCGAGATGCCTTTTCCTTCGTTTCCCATCACGATGAGTCCCCGGTTTTCGAGTTTCTGCTGATAGATGTTGTCGCCATCGAGTAGGGTGCCGTAAACGGGAACATCGGCTGGAAGTGATTCTACCAGTCCCAGCAGGTCGCCATATTCTACCTTCACTCTGGCTATGCTGCCCATCGTGGCCTGCACCACCTTCGGATTGTATACGTCGGCAGTATCCTGACTGCAGTAGATATGGGTGATGCCAAACCAGTCGGCGATGCGGATGATGGTGCCCAGATTGCCCGGGTCTTGAACGCCGTCGAGCGCCAGACTCAGTTCGCTGGTATTAATAGAGTAATCTCCTGATGTTGCCTGTCTGAATACGGCAAGCACCTGTTGCGGATGCTGCAGGAAACTTACCTTCTTCAGTTCTTCATCAGTAACCTCTATCACTTCGGTTTCAGCCCCGAAGTGCTTGCCCCGGAGCCATTCGCCGGTAGCCACAATCAGGTCGGCAGGTTGCAGAGCGAGCAGATCGTCTACCACCTTGAATCCTTCTGCCACGAACTTGCCTTCCTTGTTGCGGTTCTTCTTCAGTTCGAGCGAACGTATGTACTTTATTTTATTCTTGCTAATCATTTATTTTTTGTCTATATGTGTGCAAAGGTAACATAAAATATAGACATTTCAAAATAAAAAGTGCTAAATATTTTGTATTTAATTTGTTTTGCATTATCTTTGCATATCAAAAACGATAGATATTTTGAAAATACAGAAGATTTCATTACTCGCCCTGTCACTGGTTCTGGCTGGATGTTCTACCAGCAAATATGTGCCGGAAGGGGAGTATATATTAAATAAGGTAGAAGTGAAGAGCGACTCGGCAGGGTATAATGCTGGGGCGCTCAAGCAGTATGTGCGCCAGAAAGAGAAGCCGAAACTCTTTTCGCTCTTCAAGAATCCTTTCAGCAAGAAACCTGTCATCTACGATACTTTGCAGGCGCGGCTCTCCTGTCAGGATCTGCTTACTGCCATGCAGAATCAGGGTTTCATGCATGCCGGTGTCTCGCTCTATACCACCAAGAAAGGAAAGAAACTGGATGCTACCTATCTGTTGCATCCCGGAGAACCTTTTATCATTGGTAAGGTGAAATATGAGGTGGAAGATGAACATATTCAGCAACTTCTGCATCTCGATAACCCCGATAATCAGCAGATAAAACCGGGTATGAGATTTACGGTAGAAACGTTGGATAATGAACGCAGGCGTATCTCCAGCCTTCTGACCAATGATGGCTATTTCCGCTTTCATAAAGATTTTATCCAGTTTTCTGCCGATACGATTGCAGGACAGAAGGACATCGCCCTGACGCTCCACCTGATGAAGTATAAGGCAAACAGTAATGCTCCTGAGGTTGATCATCCCCGATATGAAATCAGAAACATCAACTATCTGAGTAATGACAGCGACCGAATCCATCTGCGCCATCAGGTTTTGCTCAATGCTACTGCCCTCAGAGAAGGCCGTCCCTACAGTGCCGCCGCCTTGCAGCGCACCTATAACAACTTTGCCCGTCTGCAGGCGGTGAAGTATACCAACATCAGTTTCTCTGAAGTTCCTGACAGCAACCAGGTTACGGAGAACGGAATGGAGAGGGACAGCATCAGCCGGCAGATGGATTGCAATATTCAGATCAGTACCAACAAGCCTTCTACCATTGCCTTCCAGCCGGAGGGAACCAATACGGCGGGCGACTTGGGAGCTGCTGCATCGCTCACTTATACCAACCGAAATCTTTTCAGAGGTAGTGAGCAGCTGAGCATCGAACTTCGTGGAGCTTACGAGGCTATTACCGGTCTGGAGGGGTATCAGGATCAGAACTATACTGAATATTCGGTTGAAGGCAAACTGGTTTTCCCTCGTTTCTTGGCGCCTTTCCTTTCAAGAAATTTCAGAAGAAGACAGACGGCAAACAGCGAGTTGTCGGCAAGTTGGAATCTTCAGAACCGTCCGGAGTTTCATCGCCGTGTATTCTCTACTGCCTGGCGTTATCGCTGGACAGAACCGCGTCATCACCTGGCTTGGCGTTTCGACCTGCTCGATCTCAACTATGTGTATATGCCATGGATATCCGAGACTTTCAAGAGAGACTATCTCGATAATGCAGAAAACAGAAATGCCATCCTCCGCTACAATTACGAAGACCTGTTTATCATGAAGATGGGTTTCGGTTTGAGTTATAGCGATGGGGTAGATGCTGTGCGAGTGAATGTAGAGAGTTCGGGCAATCTGCTGAGCGGTGTTTCCAAGACTTTCGGTTTCAAGGTGAACAGCCAGGGGCAGCGTACATTATTTAATATAGCTTATGCCCAATATGCCAAGTTTGATGTAGATTATACCCATCTGATGCAGTTTGATAAGCGCAATGCTCTGGCGCTGCATGCGGGCATCGGTGTAGCTTATCCTTACGGCAACAGTACGGTGCTACCTTTCGAAAAGCGTTATTTCTCGGGTGGTGCCAACTCGGTAAGAGGTTGGGGAGTAAGAGAATTAGGTCCGGGCAAGTTTAAGGGAACTGACGGCAGAATAGATTTCATCAACCAGACGGGTGATGTGAAGCTCGACTTGAATGCCGAATATCGCACTTCGCTCTTCTGGAAGTTTGAGGGTGCAGCGTTTATCGATGCCGGTAATATCTGGACACTTCGCAATTATCAGGATCAGCCTGGCGGCCAGTTCAAGATAGATGAATTCTACAAACAGATAGCTGTAGCCTATGGTTTAGGTCTCAGGTTGAATTTCGATTACTTCATCCTCCGCCTGGATATGGGTATGAAGGCAATCAATCCAGCCTACGGAACGAAGGAAGAGCATTGGGCGATTATCCACCCGAAACTAGACCGCGATTTCGCCTTCCATTTCGCAGTTGGTTTGCCGTTCTAAATGCAGCTAATAGTTGATAGTTTATAGCTAATAGTTTATAGCCAGGAGTTTCTGTAGGGCATCTTTTTGATTATGATGCCCCTCAGAAACTCCTTACTTTTTTCAAGGCAATTTTTCCAACTTAATCTTCCAGAGTCCCTTTTCCATACACATCGGCAGTTGGAAATCGGCCTGTTCTATGAGCTGCGGATCCTGCCCGATGCTGTCCATCTGCAGAAAATTATGAACCGTAAGGGTAACGGTGGCACTTGTTTCATCGTCACCGAAATCAATATCCGTAATCTCGATGCTGGCATCCTCCGGTTTCTGGCGCAGCAGTTCCACGTCGGTCTCGTTCACATTACTTGCAGCATAGCGCAGCCAGCGCTCCGATTCCTGGGTGCAATACTTCACGGCTTTCGGGAAATGCCAGTTGAAATAATAGTTGGCAAACGAATCAACATCAGCCTTCAGCTGGTCCTCGCTGCCTTCGTGAGGTTCACATCCCGAAAGGCTGAATATACTTGCGGTCATGCATGCCACAGCTATGCATAAACCTATCATCGACTTCTTCATCATGATTCTCAAATCTTAAAAATTCTATTTTTTTGCGATATTTCGGCACAAAGATAGTAAAAAACTTTGTAATAAGAATCTTTTTTGCTAACTTTGCATGGAAAATAACAATTAAAATGCTGAAATTTATATCCTTTGGCAGTGGAAGTAGTGGCAATTGCTATTATCTTTACACTGATACGGATTCGATACTGATAGACGTAGGAGTAGGAATAAGAATATTGAAGAAGCATTTCCATAACTATGGACTTCGCTTCGAGGATGTGCATCACGTCCTCATCACGCATGACCACGCCGACCATGTAAAGTCGGTGGGGAGTCTGAGTACTGACTATCATCTACCGGTATATACGACCCGTAAAGTACATCAAGGCATCGAGCGCAACTATTGTGTTCGAAAGAAGATAGAGCCTAACCATGCTCGTGTGATAGAGAAGAACGTAACTTTCACACTGGGCGAGTTTAAGATTACCCCGTTCGGCGTACCCCATGACAGTACCGACAATGTTGGCTATTTCGTGGAGTGTGGAGGTGTGAACTTCTGCCTCATCACCGATGTGGGGCATATTACTGAAGAGATGCACGACTTTATCGGCCGTGCCAACTATCTTGTGCTCGAGGCGAACCATAGTGTAGAGATGCTCCAGCAGGGTCATTATCCCCAGTATCTGAAGGAGCGCATTCTGGGAGATAACGGTCATCTGAGCAACGACGATTGTGGCGAGGCGCTTGCCAATTATGCTACACCGGAGCTTCATCACGTCTGGCTCTGTCATCTCAGCGAGGAGAACAACCATCCTGAGCTGGCACGCAAAACCGTGGAGCAGATTTTGCGCAGCAAAGGCATCATAGCCGGCAAGGACTTCCAGCTGGAAGTATTGAAGCGCAAGACACCGAGCGAAATCTATAACCTGGTGTAAGGCAGGTGTAAAACTAAAAAGGTAGCCGGATAAGGAGTTATATTGAGTTAACTCCTTATCCGGCTATTTCATGAATACGAAATAAACGGCTGCAATCAGGCAGCAGAAGGCTGCGAAATGATTCCAGTGCAATCCCTGTCCCTGGAAGAGGATATTGGCGATGATGGCGAAGACGATGAGTGATACGCATTCCTGAATCACTTTGAGCTGGACCAGATTAAATGGTCCTCCATTATCCACGAAACCGATGCGGTTGGCTGGTACCTGACA
The DNA here is from genome assembly GCA_900557255.1 of uncultured Prevotella sp. The sequence goes on along the minus strand of USSA01000140.1, from coordinate 672 downwards.
GCAATATTCGAAGAAGGCGATGGCCCAACTGAAGGCGATGACACCGATAAGAGGCCAGTTGCTGCTCACGCCCGTTTGTTGCAACTTGAGGTGTCCGTACCAAGCCAGCGTCATGAAGATGTTGCTCAGCACCAATAATAATATAGTATACAATCCGTTCATAATCTTATCTTTTTTGCGGGTGCAAAGGTAATATATTTTTTTTAACCCTCCAAATTTCAGGGAAGTTTCATTTCGTTTTTGTTTTGATATGGCTGTTTTTAGCAGATAAAACTCCGATGTTCTGATATTTATCTCTGAAAGATAAGTGTGCTGTTTGCGTATGGCCAGTAGGCTGTTTGGGGCGAACAGCCGACTGGCGGAATAGGGAACAGTCGGCTGTTCCTATAAGACAGTCATCTCAGACGGGGAATCAGATTTCCCAATCCTATCAATATGATTTATGTTTAGCATTCTGCAAAAATCTCTTCACTCTTCACCTTTCTTCCCAAATCCCCTGTGTTTATCGGCATTTCGGGAGGTGAAGAGTCATCAGCAACTCTTCACCCACTCTTCACCACTCTTCACCTGGACTCAAAATCGATAGGTAGATGTGTATCCTCCTTTATGCGTTGATGTGTAGAAGTATATGGGTGAAGAGTGGTGAAGAGTGGGTGAAGAGCTGCTGCGAAC
>USSA01000139.1 GCA_900557255.1 uncultured Prevotella sp. | reverse complement strand
GATGGCGACATCCATCCCCCTTCCCGCCAGTTCAATCCCGAGAGGAACCCGATGATGAGGCATCCCGCCACATTCACCGCCATCGTTCCGAAAGGAAAGGCAATCACCGTGCAGGATTGTACCAACTTTGAAATCCAATATCTCATGCCGCCTCCGAAGAAGCTGCCGATGCTTACTATCAATACTTCTTTCATCTTCTTATCTCCTTATTTATAATGTATAATATATAATAACTTGTATGATATTTCCTTGTATATACTATCAGCCTTGCCGCTATTCTCTTTGAGTATGTTCTGCAATTCTTTCGAACGGCTTTTCAGTCCGTGCTAACTGATAGAACAATCTTAAATTTGTTCCTCTCGGACAGAAAAGCCGCATAATCCTTTACATATCATTTCTCAAAATATGTGCCAATGGCTATGATAGGGATGTTTTCCATCCATTCTTGGTCTACATATCCTTTCATGGAGATACGTAACCCTTTCAACCCTGGGTTGTCTTTGATGAATTGTGCCAGGGAACGCGCACGTACGTTTTCCTCTGCCTTCACTTCTACTGGTATAACCCTTTGGCTATCTTGAATGATGAAATCAATCTCCGAAGGAGTCTTGGTATTGCTCCAGTAATAGGGCTTTAATCCCAAGGCCAACAGTTGCTGTAGCACATACTGTTCTGTAAATGCACCTTTGAACTCAGTGAATACATTGTCGCCTATCAGCATCTGGTCTGCTGAGGCATCTGTCATGCATGCCAGGAGACCACAATCTAATAAGAACAGTTTGAAGGCATCCCTATCTTCATAAAATTTAAGCGGCATTTTAGGTTCCTTGATGCGGCTCACCTTATATACAATGCCGGCATCTACCAACCATTGTATGGCCAGTTCAAAATCCTTGGCTCTGCTACCTTTGCGCACAGCTCCATAGATGAACTTCTTGTTTTCACGTGCCAGTTGAGAAGGGAGAGAATCCAGCACCTCCCGGATTCTTGTAGATTCCGCAGCTGAAGTATGTTTGGAAATATCCCTGCGATAGGCTTCCAGAATATCACGCTGCAGGGTGCGAACCTGCTGCAAGTCTGTATTTTCGATGAATTTGCTTACCACTCCTGGCATGCCGCCCACAAAGTAATATTGCCGGAGCAGTTCTGTCATCTTGGGTTTCATGATGTCGATAAGTCCCCAGTCTTTTGAATGGAGTAATTCTATCCAATTTTCATTGCCGGTTGCAGCAAGATATTCCTCGTAATCCATGGGGTACATGGTAAGCATATCTACTTTCCCTACAGGAAACGACTCTCCTTTACCCAGGGTAACCCCAAGGAGGGAACCTGCTACCATAATATGGTATTCGGGAGCTTTTTCGCAAAAGTACTTCAAACTATGGAGTCCTCTTGGAACCTCCTGTATTTCATCCATGATGATGAGAGTAGCAGGTGTAATCCTTACGCCAGTAATGGCTTGGATGGTTATGAGGATTCTGTCTATGGTGTAATCAAGCTCAAAGAGCTGTTTCATTCTTGGTTCATCGTCACAGTTGATATATGCTACGTTTTTGTATTCCTTTTTTCCAAAGTGCTGCATGATCCAAGTCTTACCCACTTGTCTGGCACCTAGTAACATCAAGGGTTTTCTGTCCTTGTTTTCTTTCCATTTCAGGAGTTGCTTGTATATCTTTCTTTTCATAACTGACTGGAATTTAAATATTTCTGTTGCAAAGATACACTTTTTCGATGATAAAAACAAGGGAATTACACACTTTTTCGATGATAACGAATGTTAAATCATACATTTTTTCGAGGATAAGGTAGTGAAAAGACAGATTTATACTAGATTTTGCCCAAGGTTTGTTCATAGGTTTCATCCGTGTTACTTATCCAAAATCCAGCAGCTTTCGCCCAATCTTCTATTCTCTTCTCTTGGATCTTTCCGAGTTGCTGCTCTCTTTTGAAACTGCCTTCTGGCGCAGAGAGTTGATCTGTGCCAACTTCTGCTCCCGCGAGTAAGAATGCAATAACATGGATTCTACCTCCTTCACAGCACCCATACTGTTCTGACGGTGAAAATCGTTTATATAAGATCTTTCCAGTACTGAATTGTTCTGCATAATCATCTAATTTTGCTAGACCTTCAGATGTAAATCCTTCATTGATTATGTCACTGATGGACATCCAAAAATCATGGTTTGTCATAAATTATATTGTTTGATAAATTCTATTGGTGGCAAAGTTATAGTTTTTCTTCGATAACCCCAAATTATTTGGGCTTTATTTCGTATTTTCCAGCAAATTGTTTTAATACATCTTTCATTTCCCGTTGTCCTTGAAATTACATGGCGATGTAGGAATCTCTGCGTCGGGACGTAGGAAAGATTACGTCGCCATGTAGTAAAGTCTACATCGGGACGTAATTTTTGGGGTATCTATAAGGTATTGTATCAGATTCTTTTTAGATTTAGCGTCGAGTTTATACGCACACGAGAAAAGTTTTTTCGAAAAAAACTTTTATGTGCAGGAAATAAATGAGGAGAAAATGCAGAAGCAGAGTGCTATTGTGACCACGATTTCTGATAAGCAGTATCATAATGATTAACTGCCTGGAGAAGGTTGTAGATAGGGTTGATTTAGCAGAATGAGTTGGTTCTACAGGATGACGGAGTCGGCTCGATGGGATAAAGGAGTCAACTCTATAGGTTGATGCAAGCGTCTTCGTGAGTTGAAATACATTACTCCTCGGGTTCCAGGAGAAACCTTCTCAGCAGTTGTCACTAGGCTCAGCAGGTCTGCCGAGCCTAGTCGGCAGGTCTGCTGACTGCAGTCAGCAGCTTTGCTGAGCCTAGTGACAACACCTTGTTCTTATCATATCAATCCTCTCTTCTTGAATTCTTTAATCATAGCCTATATAGCCATTCTTGCAATGTCTTTATTCTTTTATAAATTCAACTTCTGTTGTTAAAGTTCGTGTGCCACCAGCCTTTAGTTCTGGTGTGTTTATTCGGATGTCGCAATCTATGACATAAACCACTCCATCATGGCCACGAAAAACATTCTCGTTGTGCATATCACTTAGGTATATATCTGGTGTGGAGTATGTCCAATTTCTGGGATTCACCAGTTTAAATCCAATACGTTCCGTATACTCTTCAATGTCTTCTTCGGTCATTTGGCTACCTTGAAAGAAAGTTTGGGTAACAATAATCATAAAGTCACCCATAGAGTTTCTACCGAATCCCAATACAAACATCTTGGTTTGTTCAAAGTAAGCATTGTGTAACGAAATTCTGTCCAAAGCGAAAATTGGCTGTATGAAATAGTCAAGGCCGATTACTTTTAGTACAGAATTACCGTTATCATATACAATGGCTTCACCGCCTTGCGCTAATTTATCGCCCAAGGTTTGGTTGTATACGCTAGTGTCATCTACCCAGCATCCTGTCTTTTTAGCCCAGCTTTCTATGCGTTTTTCTTGGACCTTTCCAAGTTGCTGTTCTCTTTTGAAACTGTGTTCTGGCGCAGTGAGTTGATCTGTGCCAACTTCTGCTCCCGCGAGTAAGGATGCAATAACATGTATTGTTCCCCCTTTAACGCAGCCAAGCTGCTCTGACGGTGAAAATCGTTTATATAAGATCTTTCCAGTACTGAATTGTTCTGCATAATCATCTAATTTTGCTAGACCTTCAGATGTAAATCCTTCATTGATTATGTCACTGATGGACATCCAAAAATCATGGTTTGTCATAAATTATATTGTTTGATAAATTCTATTGGTGGCAAAGTTATAGTTTTTCTTCGATAACCCCAAATTATTTGGGCTTTATTTCGTATTTTCCAGCAAATTGTTTTAATACATCTTTCATTTCCCGTTGTCCTTGAAATTACATGGCGATGTAGGAATCTCTGCGTCGGGACGTAGGAAAGATTACGTCGCCATGTAGTAAAGTCTACATCGGGACGTAATTTTTGGGGTATCTATAAGGTATTGTATCAGATTCTTTTTAGATTTAGCGTCGAGTTTATACGCACACGAGAAAAGTTTTTTCGAAAAAAACTTTTATGTGCAGGAAATAAATGAGGAGAAAATGCAGAAGCAGAGTGCTATTGTGACCACGATTTCTGATAAGCAGTATCATAATGATTAACTGCCTGGAGAAGGTTGTAGATAGGGTTGATTTAGCAGAATGAGTTGGTTCTACAGGATGACGGAGTCGGCTCGATGGGATAAAGGAGTCAACTCTATAGGTTGATGCAAGCGTCTTCGTGAGTTGAAATACATTACTCCTCGGGTTCCAGGAGAAACCTTCTCAGCAGTTGTCACTAGGCTCAGCAGGTCTGCCGAGCCTAGTCGGCAGGTCTGCTGACTGCAGTCAGCAGCTTTGCTGAGCCTAGTTGCAACACTTTATTCTTACCGATATTTCTCTCATATCATCCGGAAGATAAGAGATTGCCTTCTCTTTCATTTCTTGCGGAATACCGAATCGGGCTTCGGCGATGGAGCCGACGATGGCTCCGATGGTATCGCTATCGCCGCCATGAGATATGGCTAGGCGGATGGCATCCTCGAAGGATGAGGCTTGCGAGAGGAGATAGAAAGATAATGGCACGGCATCCATGCAGGTTTCATCGAACTTGCCTTTCGGATAATCTCGTGTGTCGAAATCTTCGTAATAGCTGCGGGCGATATCCTTGAAGGTTTTCATTGCCTTATCATCAGATTCTTTAGAATTCTTATCTTTACATTCCTTAGATTCTTCTGAGAATCTGCTCTTGCGGAAATGCCAGATGGCATGAGCCACGGCTTTGGCTCCCTTGATTCCTTCGGGATGGTTATGAGTAGGAAGAGCCGTTTTCTCTGCCTCTTCCAACACCTGCGACAGGTCATCGAATAGCCAAGCCACCGGCGAAACTCGCATCGCCGAACCATTGCCAAAACTATTGTATGGCTGCGGATCAAGAGAACGAATCCATCCCGCGAATCTTCCGCCATACGCTCCTTTCGGAGAAGGATAGCGGCGGCACCAATCCAGCAGGCTTTCCTGATAGCTTCGTCCGTTCAATATCGCATCGGCTATCGCCACCGTACAGATGGTATCATCGGTGAAGTCGCATCCTTCGCCGAACATCTCGAAATCATAATCAAACGTATTGTTGAACTCATATTTTGAGCCAGCAATATCTCCTATTATTGCTCCTAACATAAGCTACTAATTCTCTATAACTTTACTCTATCACCTCCCAGAAACTCTCCGGCAAGCTGATGTTCTTCATCTCCTTTGCCTTCTCGAACAATGGGGCGATGTCTTCGGCTTCGAAGCCGGCGATGCCGCAACCTATTGGGGTTACCAGGAAATGCTTCTCGGGATGACGATTGGCAAAATCAAGGAATTCCTCCACGTATGGACGGATGGTTTCCACGCCGCCCTGCATAGTAGGGATGGCATAACTCTGCCCCTGCAAGCCTACGCCCTGTCCCATGACGGCACCAAAATGCAGGCGGGCAATGCGGGCTGCTCCACCACCATGCATGCCAGCCAGATTGCTGCCAAACACAAATATCTCGTTCTCTTTTAATGAATCAATCCAGCTAGGAGTGATTCTTCCGTTCTTCATTTCTTCCATATTACTATTATTTAATGTGTTACTTTCTTCAGCCGCTTCCTCATAGCATATTCTCGAAGCCATCATGCTCGGCATCCTTGAAGTCCTGAAGAATCTCATCATCCGATAAACTTTCTAAATTCTTTTCTTTCTTCATATCGATATATCTTTTTGATATCCGCAATTCGATTGCAAATATATACTTTTTCTTTGAGAAACCGGAGGAATAGCTCCTTTTTTTTTCTCTTCTCTATGATATTAAAAGAGAAAAGAGGAGGAAAAATTAAGCAGGTATCGAAAAAAAAGTATCCCGTCTTTTTACTTTTCCTGTATTCTAAGTTCATATAGTTGTGACGTTCATCTAAGCGAGCTCAAAAATGATGATAGTGAACTTAAATATTAAAACATAATAAAAATAAACGAATATGAAGAAAATAATATTTGCCTCGATGGCATTTATGCTGATGTTCTTTGCGGCTTGTTCATCAGATAATCAGATTTTTCCAGAAGAAATACCTACTGTAGAAACTCCTTTTGATTCAGCTGAAGATGGAAACGAGGGAGAAGTGGTTGTTCCCACAGAACAGTCGGCAAGTACAATCGTTTCTTTAGAAGATGTGGCGAAGAAAGGTTTAGGAGGAATCAAGCTTAATTTTACTATGTCTGGTATTACCAAGATAGAGTTGGAGAGTGTGGATGGTTATCAGCTAGCAGGCAATCTTTCTGGGGATAAGGAATCTATTATTACATTCTCTGCACCAGAAGGGGAAACACTAACACCGGGAAAAGACTATTATATCATTACTTTCCCTTGTGATTTGTATGGAGGTTATCGCCTCTCTATTTATAAGGGCAGGGATGTGGCTGCTTATTTCGGTGTACACCAGAAAATTCAGATTGCTGAGTTTATTACTCCACTGGATTTGGTAGAGAGTGAACTGGAATTTGCTGATATTGACGCTCCTTTTGTTGAAGACGAACGCCCTAATCTTGATGCTTTGACCAAGAGCATGCTGGTGGCTTATCAGCAAAGTCCTACTGATGAAAATAAGCAAGCTTTGATGGAGCAGATGGGAGTAAAGTATGATAAGGTGGTAGCTCGAAAAAAGGCTAAACTTCGCCAATTGGAGCGTGAAGCGAAAACTCCGGATCTGGTAGCTGAGATGCAGGATATTGTTGATGAGATGGTTGAGAATCGTGATATCCGCTTGGAACAACAGTTTTGGCGTCTTGTAGATCCTCGTGTTGATGATAATCCTAATGATCAGTGGCTGGTGTTGAGAGGTTCTTCTGCAAAGAATGCTTATGTTGCATACGCACCGGTTACCAACAAGGAATATACCATGTACGATACTGGATTTACTTATCCGCAAGGTCAGGAAAATTATCCTGTTGTGAATATTTCTTATAGCGAGGCGATGGCTTATTGCGAATGGTTGGGCAGTAAGGATGAACGGCATGCGTATCGTTTGCCAACCGAAGAGGAATGGATTCTGGCAGCCGGTCATATGCCAAAGGATGTGAAGATGAATAGCGATCATGTGGAAAAAGGATTGACAGCTGTTGATGCCTATGCTGAAACAACTGGTGCCTGTGGTGGCATTGATTTCTGGGGTAATAGCTGGGAATGGACTTCTACTCAGAATACTGCCGGATTATATATTGTAAAAGGTGGCAGCTGGGATTCCAGTCGTGATGCTTGCCGGAGTGAATATTCCGATGATGTCCGTGATGCTTCGGGTAAATATGCCAATGTCGGTTTCCGGGTAGTGAGAGTAGATTTATAACAGGTGGTAGAATCAGTTATTCTGAAATAAACGATTTTTTTTAGAAAAAAAGTATTCCGCCTTTTTACTTTTCTCATTTTGAATGGTCATATTATCGTAACGTTCATGAAAATAAACGAATATGAGTATAAACGACAATGGCATAGTGGATACGCTGAAGGAATGCCCGGAGAACGGATTCAGAATGCTGATGATGAAGTATCAGGAACCGGTTTACTGGCACATACGCCGATTGGTGGTTTCGCATGATGATGCACAGGATGCCTCGCAGGAAGCCTTCGTGAGAATCTATCGCTCGTTCGGCAACTATCGGGGCGATTGCTCTCTGAG
>USSA01000138.1 GCA_900557255.1 uncultured Prevotella sp. | reverse complement strand
GCGATGAAAAGGGCACAGTTGTAGCCTGTGAGTTTCATCAGCCCCATATTGATGAGGTAAGGGATATACATGTAAAAGGCGAGCAACGGGTGGCGGTATACATTATATGCCGCATTCCAATCGCTTAATACCCAATAGGTTAAAGGGTCGAAACCGGATACGCAGAAGTGGCGGATGAAGTTCTTGTAATAGTCATCCGTAACGAGGGTAAAGGTACCGGCATAGCGGGCTATCACTACACCGTTCAGTATGGCCAGTGCCAGGAAGATGCCCAGTGCGAGCCATCTTTCTTCTTTCTTGATTTTAAAAATATTGAATATCTTTTTCATATCTTTCTTTTATCGTGTTTTAGGAATCCCCTTATTTCTTCAGAAAGAACCTTACCAGGAGGAAGTTTACCGGGATGCAGATGCAGAGGGTGGGTATTTATTCTTGATATCCATTCTTCTATCTGCTTCCTACGACTTGGATGCTTTTTTAATTGATGTTGTTTTCCTCAAATTCTGCAATCCATTCTTTGACCTTAGCTTGCAGCAAATTCTTATCTGGCAAATACAACTGATAAGCAGAGGCGTAAATATTTGCATCTTTAGGTAATGTCAGTTCTACAAGCGCGTCATTCTTCTCCTTGCATAACAATATACCAATCGTTGGTTTTTCGAAGTCTTGTTTTATATATCGGTCAAAATAATTAACGTACATTTGCATCTGACCAAGATCTTGATGGGTGAGCTTGTCAATCTTTAAGTCGATAAGAACATAGCATTGCAGAAGACGGTTGTAAAGTACTAAATCTACATAGTAATTGTCTTCATCAAAGGTGAAACGCTTTTGCCGTGCTTCAAACAAAAATCCCTTTCCTAATTCGAGTAGGAATTGCTGCATTTTGCTGATGATGGCATTCTCTAACTTAGATTCTGAATAAGCTGCATCAGGCTTTAAGCCTAAGAACTCTAAAGTCAAAGGATTCTTGATGACATCAGAAGCTTTCTCTACAGTTTGTCCTTCCTTTGCTAGTCGCATCACCTCATCCTTGTTACGACTTAAAGCTAATCGTTCATAAAGGCAACTGCCCACTTGACGACAAAGTTGTCTTTTAGACCATTGCTGCTGAACACATTCTATTTCGTAGAATGAACGTGCATCTGGATTTTCTACACGCATCAGAATGAGATAATGACTCCAGGAAAGATTAAAAATCTGATGTTCATCTGTTTTTGAATTGGCTAACCACTGGTTAGCCTTTTGGCTTTCAACAGAAAAATCAGTATTTAGCCTTTCTGCGTATGTAAGATAAAATTGTTTTATGTTCTTTAAGCTTGGATATGACCAGCCTGTCCCAAAACGCTCTGTCAGCTTTTGGGATAAATCCTTTATAACCTGTTTCCCGTATTGCGCACGAATATTTCCTTTCTGTTCATACTCTACGATATATTTGCCTATATAATATTTGGTATAGACTTCTGCAGTGTTGACTGAAGTCTTCACATAAGACCTTGTTTGCTCAATGAGAGCAGACACCTTACTAAATAAGTCCTCATTATTATTGGCTGTTTTTATCATTTCATTTGCCATAACTCTATTATTACTATTATATATTATACAATATATATTCTATTTCTTCAGGAAGAACCTTACCAGGAGGAAGTTTACCGGGATGCAGATGCAGAGGGTGGGTATCATAGCCAGCTGTTTGGCTAGACCCAAGCCTACGAAGAGGTTGAGGCAGAGGGTCTGCATCGAGTAGTTGACGATGTGGGAGAGGGTGAATCCTGCTCCGCGCTTGGCATTCGCCTTTACCTTGAAGGTATAGCGGGTACTGGCGATGAAATTGAAGATGAAACTCACGATGTAGGCGATGGTGTTGGCTGTGGTAGCCAGGCTGTGGTCGCCCATGTTGGGGATGAAATGGGTCAGCGCCGGCATCATAGCCAGGTAGATGACATATTGCAGTACCGTAGCCAGTCCGCCTACGATTCCGAATCTGATGACTTCGCCCAGCTTCTCTCGCTTGGCATCATCCATATTATTTATCTTGTTCTTGATATTCATGTTGCAAAAGTACTTCAAAATCTCCAAATTACCAAATATATCCTGGTATTATTTATCTCAGCATCTTTCCTTTTCCGAAGAGATAAGCCAGATGGGTCTTCTCCATCATCTTGGCGATGCCGATGCTTCCGGCAATGGCGATGAAGATGGTAACGAGGGCAAAACAGATTTCGCTCCTGTCCCAACTAAAGAGGGGATGATAGAACTTGGCTGCCATCGTAAAGATGGGGTGGAAGAGGTAGATGGGCAGCGTGTTGCGGCCTATATATAATAAGGTGTCTTCTGTCTTTCGGACGCTGGCATTATTCTGTAGGCGTTTGATGAGGCTGTGTATCCACATCAGGGATGAAATGCAGCACCAGCAGGAGAAGACGATGGCGAGCGTGCCCCAGTCGTACCATTCTTCTAAGCCCAGCAAGTTGATCCAGAGCAGCAGGGCAACCGGTGAAGGACGGAAAATTCTGTCAAAGCCGATATGGCATTGTCTGAGCACCACTCCGATGAAATAATAGGTGGCGGCACTGGGCGAAAGAGCGGGTGTCTTGGACAGGAGCAGGAGTAGGGTGGCGAAGATAAAGAGGCTTGAGGTGGTGCTCATCGTCGTTTTTCCCTGTCTGAGGGTTCCCCAGGTTGCTCCCTTGAAACTGACGTAATAGAGAATGCCGCAGATAATCATGGTCTGGATGAACCAATAGGGACCGATGGACGTAACGAATATCTTCTCGCAAATCTGAGAGAGTGACAGTTCCGTGATGCCATCTCTCACCGGCATGAAATAGGAGAGGACAGAGAAACCGGTTACCATGATGACGTAAGGCAAAGCGAGACACATCAGGTACCTTTCCATCTCCTTTGGGCTTTTCTCAATATTCACGAGATAGCCCGTGATGATGAGGAAGGTAGGCATCATGAACGAGAGAATGCCTGCCTTGAGATGGGGGTATGCGTTGCCGAAGCTCACGATATGAATCAATATCATGAGAATAATGAGGATGGCTCTTATCCAGTCGATGTCTGTATTCCTTTGTTTCATAATGAATATATTCAAAATCTTTACTTGTTGATGTTACAATTGGGGGCAAATATACATAAAATATTCTTTTCCTCAAAATCTTTTTGCCTAAAATTCCCCCAGATTCTCAAAATCTTGTCTGTGTAAGTCTTAAAGAACTGTACGGCACGGGCTGAAAGCTCAAAAGCTCTTAGCCCAGGGGGATAATAGCAATCTACAAGGCATTCTATAGCCAAATCGAAGGGAAAATGCTCGATTTGGCTATAGTATGACCTATTTTTTAGCCAAATCGAGTTAAAATTCATCGATTTGGCTATAGAATCCTTGTTTTTCTCGGATAATTATCTTATATTTGCACCATCATTAAAGTTAGATTTAAAAGGTATGGAGCAAATTATCGGACGAAAGAAAGAAATCGAGCTGTTGACAGAATATTATCATTCTGGCAAAGCTGAGTTTGTGGCTGTATATGGCAGGCGTCGTATCGGCAAGACTTATCTTGTGAGAAATCTCTTCCGTGATAAGTTTGCCTTTGATATGTCTGGGTCTATAGAGGCACCAGCTGAGGCGCAACTCTCTAATTTCGGGTTTGCGCTGAGGGAATATGGAGATTCCAAACAGCCTATTCCTACGAATTGGACAGAGGCTTTTGAGGCATTAAAACAGTTGTTAAAGGCAAAAATGAAAAGAGAACGACTTGTTGTTTTTATCGATGAACTATCGTGCTTGGATACGCCGAAATCTGGTTTCCAACAGGCTTTTGAGCACTTTTGGAACGGATGGGCAGCTTACCAAAGTGAAATCATGCTGATCGTTTGTGGCAGTGCCACGTCGTGGATGATAGCCAATCTGATAGATAGTCATGGTGGGCTTCATAATAGGATAACGCACGAGATGTATCTTGCTCCTTTTACTCTTTGTGAGACGGAACTGATGCTGCAAGCTTATGGATTCTCATGGACTCGCATTTCTATCCTTCAGATATATAGCATCCTTGGTGGGGTGCCTTATTATCTCAGTTTGTTGGATAAAAAGCAAGGTGTGGAAGGGAATGTCGACAGATTGTTTTTCTCATCCCATGCTGAACTGAAGCGAGAATATGGAAGACTATATTCTTCCTTGTTTAGAAATTCTGAGTCCTATATGCGTGTCATAGAGGTACTTGCCTCATGCAGACAAGGTATGACCCGAAAGGAAATCATGGAGAAATTGAAGCTGAAATCGGGTGGAACCTTGACAAAGGTTCTTAGTGAATTGATAAATTGCGATTTCGTAAGAGGATATAATACCAGGGATAAGAAGATAAAGCAGAAAGATCAAATCTTTCAGCTCACCGACCTCTATACATTATTTTATATGACGTTTTGCCATCCTGGTACGACGGACACGGAATATTGGACTCACTTGATGGGAAAACCTCGTCAAAATACTTGGTATGGCTTGGCTTTTGAGCGAGTTTGCATGTTGCATATTCCTCAAATCAAGCATTTCTTGGGGATAGACCAAATCCATACCGAGTATTATTCTTGGCGAAGTAAGGTTTCAAAGCCAGCTGCACAAATCGACTTACTGATAGAACGTGCCGATAATCTCGTAAATCTATGCGAAATCAAGTATTCGCAGATGCCTTACACGATCACTAAGGAGGAGGATATGCGCATTCGTAATCGTATGGCTGATTTCGTGGCAGAAACAGGGATAAAAAGTGGCATTATCCCAACGATGATTACTACTTTTGGCGTGCGCCTTACCCAGTATGCAGCCTTGGCTCAAGTACAAATCACAATGGATGACCTGTTCGTATAAATTCGTATAAACAAATGGTGCTGTGTCATAAGTCCGTAATACTGGTTTGTAAGTCCGCTAGGCGTTTCTCCATAACGCCTAACGGACTTGCAGCCAGCCATTGTTTGCCTTGACTTTTGGATAAAAGCTGTATTCTTGGAGGCGTATATAAACACCCAAAAAGATACATAATCTTTACAATTCTATCTTTCGAAAGAATGCGGAAGATTAAATCAAAACAGGCTAACAAATGTTACATATAGGGACAGCATAACGAACATGCTGCCCCTTTTTTCTTATTGTTGGCATTACGCAAAATGGACTTTCGGGAGGCTCTGAGAGACGGAAAAGAGTGACTATCCGGCTACAAATGCTGCTCCGGATGACAGGAAGCCTAAATTGCTAATTTATGTAAAACACCAGAGAGAAGCGACATTTTTATCGAAAAAATCCCTTTTAGTTGTCGCATTCCCCCACCAATGCGACACCTAAATGATAGCAATGCGACACCTAGGCAGGGGAATGCGACACCTTTTTCCAAATATTTTTTGTATATTTGCAGCATGATTGCTAGATTGGAGCCATGCCAGACTGCTGTTCGGCATACCTGTTCATCATACAGGCAAGCCTCTTATGTTTCCAGGAATGATCTTCGTTCTGATGATCCAATGGGCATGATGGCGAAGCCTATCCCATCATAGAGGATAACTCCTTATCTTTGCGATAAATTGGTAAGCAGATATATAAGATAAAATATTGACATTAATCATTTAATTAAAATATAGAGTATGAAACAGAAACAAGTACACAAATCGAATCGGCTCGTCACGATGCTGCTGCTCGTGATGGCTATCCTCATGCCTTATGGGGAGATTGTCTGAAAACTCATAGCAGCCAAAATGTCTCCTAATATTCGATATTGTTAACACTTTATCTTTGGTTTTCTCGAAATATTTTCGTAACTTTGTAACTATCAAATACTTATCGCTTATGAGGTACATTAAAGGTGAAGATAGAAGACAATACGTGCTATTTCCGGCTTGCCTGGATGAGTACATCGAGCAGGATAATCCTGTTCGCTACATTGATGCGTTTGTAGATAGCCAGGATTTAGAAGAACTCGGCTTCAATCATACTAAACGTGAGGCTCCTGGAAATGGTGGACGACCTTCATATGACCCTTCAGACATATTGAAACTACTCATTTATGGTTATTTCAATTCTATTCGTTCTTCTCGAAAGTTGGCCAAAGCGTGCGTTGTCAATATTGAGGTTATGTGGCTTTTAAGCAAGGTAACCCCAGACTTTCGGACTGTTTCTGATTTCCGAAAGGATAATTTGAAGCCTATCAAGAAAGTTTTTAAATCATTGAATAAGCAGTTGGATTCCTTTGGACTCTTCAGCCATTCTTACTTATCTATTGATGGTAGTAAGTTCAAGGCTGTAAATTCAAAGGATAACAACTTTACTCTCAATAAGCTTGATGATCGTATAGCCCGTCTTGAAGCGCATGAGCGTCAGTACTTGGAGGATTTGGACAAGAACGACTTTGATGATGAACGTAAGTTTGGTAAGGATGAGATCGTACATAATCTGAAGGATGTTCAGGACCGCCAAGCAACTTACAAAGAATATCGTGATCAACTGGAGGAAAGTGGAGAGAAACAACTTTCGCTCACAGATCCTGATTCTAAGTTGATGAAGTTCAATGACGGTTTTAACGTTGGCTATAATGTACAGACAGCCGTAGAGGCAGATAGTCATCTGATAGCCACCTACAATGTTACCACCAATCCTACTGATCATGGCGAAATTACGGAAACTCTGACTGAGGCCAAGAATGATCTGGAACATGAAATAGTAGAAGTTGTTGCCGACAAGGGTTATCAAGATCCAAAAGACATGGCAAACGCCTTGGCTGCAGGAATCATCCCTAATGTAATACAGCGAGATGGCGATGATGTTGCTGAAGTAGAGTTTGAATATGTAGAAGCTACCGTGACAGATGATATGCTAAACAGCAAAAATCCCGAGAATCTCGAAACTTGCCTTAAGGCTGGCAAAATACCGACAGCCTATGCTGGCATCCTTGACTCTCCCCAAATTGGTGTTCGTAAATTCTACGAATGTACGGCACCGAGTAATATAAAGGAAATGCCTGACGAGGAACTCAAACAGCTTGCGCTGCAGGGCTACTTTGTTAGAGATGCTGCTAAGAATTTAGTGTATTGCCCGCAGGGGTCTATACTACGTCAGAAGTCATTAAAGAAGGATGGTCGTATCCGTTATTGCAATAAGCTGGCTTGCAAAAAATGCTCGCATAAGTGTACTAAAGCTGCATTTAAAGAAGCAGACTTCAATAAGGATACTCTCGTGATGAAAGCTCAGAATTACAAGGTTGACTCCAGTAATCATCAGGAAGACCAGGAACCTCCTAAGACGAAGATGAAACGGGAAGTTAAAGAGCACAAGATTGTGACATACAAACTTCATTTAGACAAGAAGAAGATGGCGCAAAGAATGTGTCTCTCAGAACATCCTTTTGGAACGATGAAGAGAACCTTAGGGGCGTATTATTTTTTATTGAAAACGAAGGTTAAGGTGGAGGCCGAAATGGCCCTCATCTGCCTATCCTATAATATGCGTAGAGCCATCTCTATGCTTGGCGTTCCACAATTGCTCGCAAAGATGGCATAAGGGGAAGAAGGAGGTCCCCACAACTTAATTTATAGACCTCCTATCACTTATTTTCGCTCGATTTGGGCACATCAATTATGAATTTTATTAGAAATCGAAATTTTAGAGCTGGTCCCCAGACTAGCTTAGAGGGCGTTATATACCCTCAAAATAGTGATAAACAGCAGAAAATCAAGGTTTTCGGACGGTCTG
>USSA01000137.1 GCA_900557255.1 uncultured Prevotella sp. | reverse complement strand
TTCCAGCGTCTTTTATCGCTCTCGGTTACTCCCGTCGGATTGCTCTTGTCAAGCTGATCCATGAATAGATGGCATCGTCCTATTCCATCGTAACAACTATTCCACGGGGCGGTTTGACTGGAAGGAGAAAGCTGGTTCCATGCCGCTTTCTGTCCGTCGTCAGCCCATAGTAAGGGGCGGGCATATTCATCGGTCGAGTTGATGAATGAGTTTTCAACTGTGTAAAACCACTCGAAATAAGTATAACATATTTTTCTTTTTTTAAAAACATGATATACTAGTTAAAGATAAGGAGACGTTTATGAAGAAAATAATTTTAATAGTTTTAGTAAGTAGTATGATTTTGTTCGGAGCAACTGGATGTAATAAAGAAAAAGAAGAAAAAAATAAAATAGCAAATAATATAAATGCTAGTGAAATGCTTGATACAATTATTAATAATGGACCGGAGTTATCATCAATTCCATTTGATTATATTAAAGCTAGTCAAGAGGTTTATGATGAATTATTAGATAATCCTAAAGAAACATTTGAATATGTTATTGGTGATTTAATAGAAACAGATGCAGGTAATGGATTAAAGAGTTATTTAGAAGCTTATACGATGGTGCGAAGATAACAAAGATAATTATAAAGCATAACATGATGGAATATAATAACGAAGAAGCTAAGATACTTCTACCTGAAGACATCATGCAATAGGAAAAAGGGTCTATACACCCTCTTGTCGAGGTGTATAGACCCTTGGAACTATAGCACTTCTTAGCTTATCAAGAGTATATTGATTGCAGCCGATTGCTTTAATTTCCTTTAAATTAGGGCATCTTTTATTTGTTATATTGTGCGAAGATAAATCAAATCAAAGTACATCAGTCGTGTCTTCATCGGCTCTATCGGAGTTGTTGGCTCTAGACCTTTGTTATGCAAAAAGGTCCATTCTTCCTCATCTGACGAAAACAAGAACTTGAAACCATTTCGTTGATAATATTCAAACACTTTCGGATGGTTGACGGCATCAACAATGACATATCGGCATCCTGTTTTATTCAATGGGTCTATAAACCATGATTTGATGAAATCCAACAATTCATCTCCCACATGATGCCCACTGAACAAATCGCTTACTGCCAACTGTCCAACCAACACTGCTGGATACTGCGGTCTTCGCTTAGCATTCGGAATCTTTCTATTAAGCTTATTCCGAAGGTTTGAAGGAAGTGAATCTACTTTTACACTCGAATTAGCAACTGTAAATGCACAGACTATTTCAGATGTATCTGGTTTAACAAAACAATATGATTTTCCAAGCAACTGATAGGCATAGTCAGCATAGTCTTGGGTGAAGAACTCTGTTATGTCCTCATCCTTACAAGTGAAGCCTTTGCATTGCTGCAAGACTTCCTCTGTCAGTTCCATAAAATCACATTGCTCTAACATTTTAAATGTACAGTTTTGAACGTTTTAATATAGCACGTGCCTTGGCTACTTGCTTGGAGAAGTCAATGGAGCCACGCTTTTCCAATGCCTCATCAGCCGCTTCAACGAAACGAGCTGCTGCCTCACCATGAAGGACAGGTATTGTTTTAATTTCTATTGCCATAATCTTCTTGTTTTTAATGTTATGTACTTATTTAATTTGCAAAATTATGCTTTTATTTTCACTTTACCAAACTTTTTGTTAACTTTCTGTTGAATTTCTACGAAAAAAATCCAAATACCAACTTCATGCCATTTTAACGTCTCATTCTTTTCAATTCATCATCCTTTCGCATTTTGTCGTTCAACTTCTCCTGCATTCTGTCTAGGAAGTAAGTACGGCTATGGTTTTTGCGTCTTCTGATGTCGGTATAGAAACGATAGCAGTCCTTGGCTTTGATGCCATGAAGCTCCTGTACCTCCTGGATGACAGGTACCAGAAAGGAATGGAAGAAGGTATGGAAAAAGGCAGAGCTGAAGGCATGGAAGAAGGCATGTCCCAGCGAAGCCTTGAAATTGCCAGGAAGATGTGCTGGCAAAGGGTATGGCAAGAACTGCAAGGAGTTCACCCCGATGCAAGTCTCCTACATCCTCTACTTCCTCGGTGAGCCCTAACCCAGTTCCGCCTAATCTGAAAATGAGGCAACAAAAGGAGAACAAGGATATTAACAGCATTCTTGCAAAGACTTCAAAAAAACATTTTCGCGAAAAAAAACGGTTATTCTTGTAGGTTTCACAAAATAATCGTATATTTGCAGAAAAATAAATGAATGGCGTATGAGACAGATAGAAGAAAGCATTTTTTTATTTGTATCTAAAGCTATTGTAAAGGAACAAAAATATGAACAAACCGATAAACATTTTAGATAAAGATTATTTGAAATGGGTCAAGGAACTCTGTAAGCGTTATCGCCAGAGCCAGATAAAGGCTGCGGTAAAGGTGAATACAGAAATGCTCAAGTTCTATTGGAGTTTGGGCAGAGATATTGTTGCCTTAAAAGCAGAGACACGTTGGGGCAGTAAGTTCTTCAAAAATCTTAGTAGAGATTTGAAAGAAGCAAATCCTTTGGCAACTTGCTTTTCACCGAAGAATCTTCTTTATATGAAGAATTTCTATTGCATGTATCTACCATACACAGAAATTGGTCAGCAATTGCTGACCAATTGGAAAGGGATGCCAATTTGCCTCAACTTGGAATAAAAAATAACACCACGAAAATTGGTCAGCAAGTTGCTGACCAAGTGGAAAAAGATATTTTCTCAACTCCTTGGGGGCATCACATGCTGTTGATTGACAAATTCCTAACAGAGCCACAGAAGGCTTTGTTCTATATACACCAAACAGTAGTAAACGGCTGGAGCAGGAATGTCCTTCACAATTACATAGACTCGTCTCTGTATGAACGACAAGGGAAAGCTTTGAGCAATTTTACCCGCACATTACCTGAGGTCGGCAGCGATTTGGCACAAGAAATCACAAGAGACCCATACAACTTTGCTTTCACTGGAATCACCAAACCATATAATGAGCGCATTCTTAAAGATGCTTTGCTCAACAATATCACCAAATTCCCAACAGAACTTGGTACAGGTTTTGCCTACGTAGGCAAGGAATATCGCTTGCAGATTGGAGAGAAAGAGAACTTTATCGACTTGCTCTTTTATAATTTGAACTTGTCATGCTACATAGTTCTGGAAGTCAAGATAGGTTCATTCACCTTTGCTGATGTCGGGCAACTTGGTGGTTATGTAGTAGCTTGTAACCACCTTCTTCGCAAAGAGGGGCGTGACAATCCTACTATAGGTTTACTTATTTGCAAGGAGAAAGACCGTATCCAGGCACAATATGCCCTGGAATCAAGCAGCCAACCCATAGCTATTTCTGAGTACGATCTAGAAAAATTCTATCCTGAAAAATTGGAAGGAACTATGCCGACGATAGAGGAATGGGAAGCTAAGTTGGGGGGTAGCATTGAACACGAATAATATAGAATTATTCAAGTTTCGCAAGTTTTGCCCTACACGCCCTGAAGGCCCAAAAGCTCCCAGAAGCAGCACGCCCCTTACAGGGCGTGTGGGGCTAAACTTGCAAAGCTTGAGTTCTTATAAATTACGAGAACCATGCTGCTCCATAAAGAAACGTTTTTGTTGTTCAATTTCATTGCGCAGTTCTTCTTCTGTTGGCATATAAGTCATATACTTGGCTGCAAACAACTGATTGTTGTCGTGAAGTACAGAATAACGTGCTATCGTATTGTCGGTATCTGTGCAAAGCAGCACTCCAATAGTAGGAGCGTCATCAGCACCTTTGATAAGGTCGTCATACATTCGTACATACATATCAAGTTGACCTATATCTTGGTGTGTGAGTTTATGTGTCTTTAGCTCAAAGATGACAAAACGCTTCATGCGATAGTTGTAGAATACCAAATCAATATAAAAATCGTCCGTATCAGTAACTATGTGCTGTTGACGCTCAACAAAGGCAAAGCCTCGTCCAAGTTCCATGATGAACTTTTCAAGGTTGTCAATTAAAGCTTTTTCAAAATCGCTTTCGTTATAATCAGCATCACGATGAAACCCCATGAACTCTGCCATCATTGGATTTTTGATATATTCCAATGGGTCGGTTGAGTTTTCCATATCTACCGGCAGTGCCGATTTCTCACGTTGCGCAGCTAATCTACGCTCATAGTATTGTGTGGATATGTTACGATCAAGCGCACGAAAACTCCACATGTCTTTATCTGCGGTTTTCAAATACCAAAGCCTGGCATTGGGGTCTGAAACAGAAAGTATGCGGCGTATATGCGACCAACTAAGATTGTGAACACATGTGTTCACAATCTGTATGTCAGGGAAAAGGAGATAGAAACGCTTGTAGTAGTCCAAATTGCGTTTATTATAACTCGCACCATATCGAGGTATGATTTTCTGAGCGAGGTTCTTGATGACTTCTGCTCCATATTCAGCACGCTCTTTACCCTGCTGTTCCTCTTTCACAATACGGCGACCGATATTCCAGTATGTGATTACAGCAGACTTTCCTGCCGCAATGTAGGCTTCCTTTCTGCCTGTTTCAATGATATTGCAAACATCATTTACAAGTGAAGCCATATCATTGTTCTGTGAATCTTTCTGTACTTTATAGTCCATATTGTTTGTTTCTCTAATTGTTTCTCTTTTCCTCACTAAATGCCTTAATCTCATCAGCAAGGACTTTCTGTAATTTCTCTTTCGGTACTATCAACTGATAATCCGCCACTCCAATAGGTTTTCCCATATCTTCAAGTGCAAGTTCCACCTCTACACGGTCTTTTTCCGCACAAAGTATGATTCCTATGGAATGGTTCTCGTCTGCACCACGTTCAAGACGGTCAAGCAGAGACAGATAATAGTTCATCTTACCTGCATACTCTGGTTTGAAAGGACCTATCTTTAGGTCAACAGCAACAAGGCAGCACAGTCCACGATGGAAAAACAACATATCTACCTTACTTTCTTTACCATTGTATTCCAATACATGCTGGTTGCCAATGAAAGTGAAGCCATTACCAAGTTCCATAAGGAAACGAGTAATAGCTTTTACAAGGCGGTCTTCAAGTTCAAGCTCCAGAATGGGACTTGTTACTCCCAAGAAACCAAGATTGTAGCTGCTGTTAAACACTTCGTTGGCATACTGCGCTTGCTCGGCAGGAAGAGTACGGTCGAAATTGTTATCTACTCGTGCCAATGCCTGTGTCTCATACATATTGAGTTTGATGGCATTGAGCAACAAGTCGCGATTCCAACCTTTGGCTACGGTTTCCTGTGCATAAAATAGCGTGGCTTCATCATTCAGCCCCTTACTCAACAGCAGCAGATTGTGCGACCACGGCAAAAGTGCTACGGAGCGTAGCACTTTTTCATCATGTCCCGCGTAACGTTCATAAAATTTCTTCATGTTCCAAAGTTGACGTGGTGAAACACCCATCTTCGGGTATCGTTCTTTCAGGTCTGCTGACAATCTTCTTACAACGCTGTCACCATACCCGCTTTCAATCTTGCGCTCATGAAGCATTTGACCAATCTCCCAATAGGCGGTAGATACGTAGCCATTGACATGTCGGGCTATTTCTGTCCGTGCATGCTCAATTACTGCGACAGCGTGTCGCAGTATCTCAGCATAATCGCTACTTTCTATTGAGAGTTTGTTGTCTTTATTGTCTGTTGTCATTTTATCAGTCTATTATTTGCCATATGCAGATGCATATTTAATTACAAAGGTAATTATAATACATCACTATTCCGCATAAACACAGTGAATTTTAAGTTTATTTAGCAGCTTGATAAAAAACTGTTATTATATTGCACATCACCCATTAAAAGTGCGGTAAGGAGACTGCCATCCATAGCTTTTGCAGACTTGCTTGTTTTTGTAAGATTCAAGCAAATGATGAATCATTATAATGGGCTTAAAAACACCAGAATAAAAAGAATCTATGAAAAAGTATGATAAACTATGAGTAAGTATGAGCAACTGTGAGTTGACCCCTCACCGATTTCGTATCTTTGCATTGTGGTTCAGAGATAACATCTCATACCACCAAGAGGCAATGCGCAGCGCCCCCTACTACACAAACACAATTTATTAACCTTAAAAATGAAGACACTATGATTCTGTACACATTGAAGAAGTATGTCAACGAGAAGTTGAGCGCCGCTTACGGCAAGTTTTTCGCCTACCCTGTAATCACCCAGACCTATGGTCTTGATGAACTCGCAGAGCACATGGAAAGTCACAACACACCATTCTCAAAGGGAGCCATCAAGGGTATGCTCACCGACATGGTGAGCTGCGTAAGAGAACTGGTTCTGCAGGGTATCGCCGTGAAGATTCCCGACCTCGCCATTTTCAGCATCGGCATCAAGAACAAGGAAGGTGCTGCCTCCGAGAAGGAGTTCAGCATCACCAAGAACATTGCCGGACTGAAACTCCGTGCCCGTGGCACCGGTGAGTTCAAGGCAAACAGTCTGAACCTCGATGCATCCCTGAAGAAGGCTGCTGCCGTAACAGGAGATGTTACTCCACCAGACGGCGGTAAGGACAACACAGGCGATACTACCCAGGGTGGCGGCACAAACCAGGGTGGCGACTCAACACAGACTGGCGGATCAGGCAACACCGAGAGCAGCGGCTCCGATGGTAGCGACGGCCTGGAGTAACCCCCTCGCCAGTAGATGAAGAAAGAAGGTTTTAGACAGGATGCAGTCCGGGATTCGGCTATAGCACCCCCGGCTATTCATCAATATAGCAAGCATCATTGAAACACGCGCTATCAAGCCCATCTGCTCATCCTGTCAGCCTTCCTTCTCCAGTATCGCCCGGAGATAGGAAATCCGAGCCCCCAATCCATTTATTAACCTTAAATCAAATGAAAATGAAAAGAGAAACACTCAAGAAAATTCTGAATTTCGTCATTACCGTTCTCACCGCCGTAGCCTCTGCCTTTTGTGTGCAGAGCTGCCAGTAGTATCAACCCTTTAAAGATTCAGCACTATGAAAAACACAAGAAAAATATCACTTATTGTCATCCACTGTTCTGCCACCCGCGTCACGCAGGACTTCACCTTCGAAAAGCTCGAAGCCTGTCATTTAGCCCGTGGTTTCCGCGGCATCGGTTATCACTATTACATCACGAAAGACGGCGTCATCTACCCCGGCCGTCCCGAGTCAGAAATCGGCGCCCACGCCCGCCATTTCAATGCACACAGTATCGGCATCTGTTACGAAGGCGGTCTCGACGCCGACGGCAATCCGGCAGATACCCGTACGAAGGCTCAGAAGCAGTCGCTCCAGAATCTCCTGACGAGTCTGTGCGTAGACTATCCCGAAGCCGAGATCCTAGGTCATCGTGATCTCCCGAACGTCCACAAGTCCTGTCCCTGCTTCAGTGTTCAGGCCTGGCTGAATGAAATCAAATTCCACATTTAGACCTCTATTCTGTTGATATTGTTCATACTTTATTATTTTTTTTTTACGCTCTCCCCCAATCTTAAGTGATTAAGGTTGGGGGACTTTTTGTTCCGGAATCTGCAAACGTCTTCATAATGAGGAGTATTGCACCCCCACTTTTCCACTGAAAAGAAGGCTGTAACATGAAATATAAGGCATAATTATTTTAAATAATGTAAAAAAGTAACGTAATACTAAACTTTATATGTACTTTTGCATCGAATTAAATAAAAATAAGAAACAAATTAAAGAGAAAATATAAAAAAGAAGAAAGGATATGAAGATGAAAAGAATCATATTGACACTCACTATGCT
>USSA01000136.1 GCA_900557255.1 uncultured Prevotella sp. | reverse complement strand
GACCATGTTGGTGGTATTGATGATTTGCGCCCTTTCTGTATCTTTGGTGATATCAATATCTATGGCGATGAAATCGTTACTGCGGGGCTGCCTCATACGATGCCTTACTGCTTTCCGAAGAATGCAGAAAAACTCTATCCGGGAGCTCCTAAACTCAAATTGCATACCATTCATCCGCATGAGCATTATGAGATAGGAGACATTGAGTTTGTTCCTATCCGTGTGATGCACGATAAGATGCCTATTCTCGGCTATCGGTTTGGTAAGTTTGCCTATATTACTGATATGAAATCTATGGGTGATGAAGAATATGCTTATTTGGAAGGTGTGGAAACACTCGTAATTAACGCACTCAGATTTGAGAAAACACATCACAGCCATCAGCTTGTATCTGATGCTATTGAGGTGTCGCGCAGGATAGAAGCAAAACATACTTATTTTATCCATGTGACTCATCAGATAGGTTTTCACGATGAAGCGAATAAAAGGCTGCCCGAAGGCTTTGAATTTGGCTTCGATGGAATGGAGATATATGTAGAAAATAGATGAACTTTTATTGAAAAAGGCTTAAAAACAGGTCTATAAAAGTTAATTAAATTGAAATAATAGATCTTTTACTAAGAAAAATTTGCGAGTATCATAGATTATTTCTATATTTGCATGTGTGTTTTTCATAGTATTAGATTTAAGGTTAACAAGGTATTGGGGTCGCAGCGGCGACCCTTTTTTTGTTTTTATCCCCTTTTGGGTGACTAAAAAATACCTTTTTTCAAGGCATCTTTCCTTTCCCCAAAACGGTATATGGTTCATCTCTTCCGAGGTTTGAATCTCCGGTAAAGTTTCCAAGCCAACAGTGCACCGTCGAATGCTCCTGCTCCCACCTGCAGTAAACTCTGCAGTCGCTTGCTAGGACTCGCATTGCGTGACAGGATTTCAGGTTTTGTGAAAAGCGAGTTCCATAAAGTCTGAATCTTGGCATCATCGGCATCAATTTCCTTGCGTATCGCCTCTTTTTTGAGTCGTATATCATTTAAGGAATTATATTCTGTGATTTCTGAATGATTTGTCATGTTGCGAAAAGGAGGTTATTTTCCCATTAAGAGGCTGGCCAGAAATCTGACCAATGGTCTCTCGATCCACTTATGGCGGAAAATTACAAATAGTATTAATATAAATAGGTATACTGCAGCAACAATGCAGAATCCGAAAGTCAGACTACCTATTAAGTCTGCCAATGCAAAAGCAGCGCCAAAGGATAGGTAAATGAGGGTAAGCGTAAGTAAGCCCAGGAGTACCACCGTCATGGTAATGACGGTAAGCAGGCGTACCACCTTATCCACAACATCGAGCTTCAGAAATTCGCTCTGAAGCCCGATGTAATGTTTAAGCACCTCAATGAGCTGCCCGATAGTTTCTACATTTTTATCGTTCGAGAACATCATGATAGGTGATGATTAAACCTCAGGAGCTGCGTCCTTGATGTCGTCAACCAGATCATCAACGTCCTTACGGCTCAACTTGATGTCGTGCTTCTTGCAGAAATCGTCTACTGCACCTGCAATCTTACTACGTGTATCTTCACCCTTCTCAGGAGCGAAAATCAAACCGAGTGCTGTACCGGCGATAGCACCGCCGAGGAAAGCACCAATGTAACCTAATGTTTTCATATGCTATAAATTTTAAACGTTAAACGATTATCTTCTTGTCATTTTCATTTGACAATGCAAATATACTAAATTCTCTTTAAAAAACAAGCCTTTTAGCCTTAATTTTTCATTAAAAATGTTTTAATAGCCTTATTTAACAAACTTTAGGCGGCATATTCTTCGTTTTTCGGGCATTTTTTTGTATTTTCGCAGAGTAAAAAACGCATAACGCGAAATTTATATTGAATGAACAACAATAATAAACAATAAAACGAATAAGAATTATGAAGAAAATTACAGTATTAAGCATGGGAATGTGCGCAGTTTTGGCGCTCGCAAGTTGTGGTACATCTAAGGAAAGTGCATACAAGAAGGCATATGAGAAGGCTCAGCAGCAGGAACAGCAGGCTGCTCAGGCTCCTGTTGCTCAGGAACCAGTTGTAGCTCCTCTCGAGACTCAGGCTCCTTCTGATGAGCAGACAGAGGTTGATAATGCTACTGTTCGTTCTGAGGATGTATCTCTCATCTCAGGTTCTGGCTTGTCAAGCTATAGCGTAGTAGTTGGTTCTTTCTCTCTCAAGGCTAACGCTGAGGGATTGGCTAGTACATTGAAGAGCGCTGGCTACGATTCTCAGATTGCCCTGAACAAAGAGCGTAACATGTACCGCGTGGTAGCTTCTACATTTGCTGATAAGGCTGCTGCTGTCAAGAGCCGCAATCAGCTTCGCGCTGGTAAGTATCCTGATGCTTGGTTACTCCTTAAGAAGTAATCTGATATTATATTAAGGATAAGATATCCGTAGATTAATGCGAATTTTATCTATAGATTACGGTAAAAAACGTACCGGACTGGCTGTGACCGACCCATTGCAGATTATTGCCAATGGGTTGGCCACAGTTTCTACACATGAACTTTTCACTTATATCGAAACTTATATTCAGAAAGAACAGGTGGAGCGCATTGTTATCGGAAAACCGATGCAACCTAACGGGCAGCCAAGTGAAAACCTGGCAAGAGTAGAAAACTTCTACAACCGTTGGCGAAAGGCTCATCCTGAAATTCCAATTGAATATTATGACGAGAGATTTACATCAGTCCTGGCACATAGAGCTATGATAGATGGAGGTGTAAAGAAGAAGGTGAGAAAAGAAAATAAAGGATTGGTAGACGAGATAAGTGCTACCATCATATTACAGGATTATTTGCAATCAAGAAGATAATGATTTTACCGATTTATATTTATGGTCAGCCAGTGCTGAGAAAGGTGGCTGAAGACATTACTCCTGATTATCCAGATCTCAAGGTGTTGATTAATAATATGTATGAAACCCTTGATTCCAGCAACGGCATCGGATTGGCTGCACCTCAGATTGGCTTGCCTATCCGCCTGGTGGTTATCGACCTGGATGTGCTCAGCGAGGATATGCCCGAGTACAAGGGATTCCGTCATGCTTTCATCAATGCTCATATCCTAGAGCGCGATGAGGAGAATACCGACTCTTCTGAAGAGGGATGTCTTTCTATTCCTGGTATCAATGAGAATGTGGTTCGTCCTACACGCATCCATGTAAAGTATATGGATGAGGATTTTAATGAACATGATGAGTGGATAGGGGGATATCTGGCTCGCGTGATGCAGCATGAATTCGACCATTTGGAGGGTACAATGTTTGTTGACCGTGTGTCTCCTCTTCGCAAGAACATGATAGCAGGAAAGCTCAAGAGTATCATCAAGGGCAATTTCCGTGCTGCCTATCGTACTAAGATACGTCGATAGTTCTTCCGAAAATATAGTAAGCTTCATGGTAATCGTGACGATTGGGCTTACTATATTTTTTTATTCTACATTCAATAGGTTTTATTTCAGAGAGTTACGAACAGATGAAGAAGATTCTCTTAGTTCTTTTTGTGGTAATGGGCGCCATGTCGACTTCTGCCCAATATCGTGTAGACCGACTTGTTACGGCCGGTCGGAGTGCATTGTATTATGAGGATTTCGTCCTTTCAATCAAGTATTTTAATCTGGCTATCGGTGCCAAGCCTTATCTGTATGAGCCTTGGTATTACCGCAGTGTGGCAAAATTTAATCTGGATGACTTTACGGGTGCCGAAAGTGATGCCAGCGAGGCGTTGCATCTCAATCCCTATATCAATGATATTTATGACTTGAGAGCCATCTGTCGCATCAGACAAAACAGGTTTGATGATGCGATAGCTGACTATAATGAGGCTATCAGACTGGAACCGCGCAACCGAAATTACTGGTTCAACCGGGCTATCTGCCAGATGGAAAACAAAAAGTATGAGGCGGCGCAGCAGGAACTGGATACCATCGTGGGAAAATGGAAAGACTGGTCGAATGCTTATTCGCTCAAGGCTGAAGTGTATCTGCATCAGAAAGATACCGTGCAGGCTGAGAAATGGCTAGACAAGAGTCTGCAGCTCAATCCGTATGATGGAGATGCCTGGACTACGCGTGCCTATATGGCGTTGGCTAGAAAGGAATGGAAAACGGCTGATGAGGCGCTGACAAAGAGTCTGCATTTCAAACCTAACAATGTGAACAGTTACATCAACCGTGCTTTGGCGCGTATCAATCTGAATAACCTCAGGGGGGCGATGAGCGATTATGACAATGCCCTTGATCTGGATCCGAACAATTTCCTGGCTCATTATAATAGAGGACTGATGCGTGTACAGTTGGGTGATGATAACCGTGCTATCACCGATTTCGACTTCATTATCAAGATGGAACCCCAGAACTTCATGGCTATCTTCAACCGAGCTCTATTGCATGACAAGACCGGTAATCTGAGAGCAGCCATCAAGGATTATACTATGGTTATCAACCAGTTCCCTAACTTCTGGACCGGTTTGTCTAACCGTGCCAGCTGTTACCGACGCCTGGGTATGACAGCCAAGGCAGAGATGGATGAATTCCGTATCTTCAAGGCGCAGATGAACAAGCATATCGGAATCCAGCCGAGATGGAGCGCTAAGACCAAGAAGGAGATGCGTAAGCGCTCTGAGGTTGACCCGAATAAGTTTGCTTCGCTGGTAGTAGATGACGAACCGAAGTATGAACACAACTATAAGAGCGAGTATCGTGGTAAGGTTCAGAACCGTCAGGTAGAAACCGCCTTCCTGCCGATGTATCAGCTCTCTTATTTCCCAAACAATCAGAATGTAAATGGAGTTCAGGCTTATGACAAGGAGGTTGATGCGCTCAATCAGCATACCAAGGCAGACAAGGTTTATATCGTTTGCAGTAAGGAGCAGCTCGATGAGAATGGTTCTATGAAGATATTCTCGATGATTGATAAACTTTCGGCAGAGTTGAGTGTGGCGAGCGATAATGAAACCAGAAAACGTCTCCTGATGCGCAGGGCCATCGCTCATAGTGTACTTCGTGATTTTGAGGCTGCCATCAGTGATTTCACCTATTATATTTCGCTCGATGACAAGAACTCTTTGGCTTACTGGCAGCGTGCTGTCTGCCAGGCTGAGATGGATGAATTTAACAAGGCTGAGGGCAAGGGTGTTCTGAACATCCATTCTGCCGAGGCTGATTTCAGTGATGCCATCCGCCAGAACAGTAACAATGCTTACATCTATTATAATAGAGGTAATCTTCATGCAGGCAGAAACGAACTTTCAAAGGCAATAGATGATTATACCATTGCCTTGAGAATTGATAACCGCCTTGCAGAGGCTTATTATAATAGAGGTATAGCACGAGCCAAGAGTGGCAACAAGCAGACTGCCATCCAGGATCTTTCAAAGGCAGGAGAACTTGGCTTGTATGATGCTTATTCTGTGATCAAGCGCTTGAATAAGTCGAAATAATAAAAAATCCCGCAGAGAAAATCTGCGGGATTTTTTCGTATTTCTGTATTCCGGTTTTATATTCTCGTTACCTGCTTAACGCCCTTCACGGCGCTCAGTTTCTTGATGAGTGCATCAGTTTTGCCGGCATCATCAATCATCACGGTAACATTGCCAGAGAAGAGACCATCCTTGGAAGAGATGTTGATGCCTCGCATGATGAGTTTGTCTTCCTTGGAAATGATGTTGGTGATGTTGCTCACAATACCGATATCGTCGTTTCCGATGATGCGGAGCGTGATGGCATACTTGGATGTTCCCTTGCCGCTCCATTTCGCCTTCACAATGCGGTAACCGAAACGGCGGCGCAGTTCCTTGGCGTTAGGACAGTCAATGCGATGAACCTTGATGCCCTTGCTGATGGTAACGAATCCGAAGATAGGATCACCATAGATAGGGTGGCAGCAATGAGCCAGTTCGAAATCGATGCCCTTGAGGTGCTCATCGATAACCAGCACATCGTCGCTCTGCTTCATCAGTTCCTCGGTAGGATTCTCAAACTCAAAATTCTCTGCACTTTCTGCAGTCTTGTTGGTATTGGCAAGGTTCAAGTCATGGTCGCGCTCCTCTATGTATCTCTCGATGATGCTGTTCACGTCGATTTTCTCCTCGGCTATATCCTTGTAGAAGTCAGAGTTCTCTTTGTATCCCATCTTCTTGATGATGCGCGCCATGATACTCTCATCAATTTCCAGTTTCCTGTTCTTGAATCGGCGCTCCAGAAGTTCCTTGGCATAGAGTCCGTCCTTCTTCTGGGTTTCCTTCAGCGCGAGGCGAATCTTGGCCTTAGCCTTGGATGTCTGTGCGATGTTGAGCCATTCGCGGCGTGGTTTCTGGTTGCTCTGTGTGAGGATTTCTACCTGATCTCCCGAATGGAGTTCCTGGCGGAAGGTGACGGCTTTGCCGTTAATCTTTCCACCCACACAGGTGTTGCCGATGCGGGAGTGGATGTAGTAGGCGAAGTCGAGTACCGTGGCTCCCTTCTGGAAGTTCAGCAGGTCACCCTTAGGAGTGAACACGTATACTTCGTCTTCTTTCAGGTCGGTGGTAAACTGGTCCATCAGCTGCAGGTCGTCATTGTTTTCGAGGGCAGCACGTATATTGGCAAGCCATTCGTCAATACCGCCTTCTCCCTGCTTGATACCCTTGTAGCGCCAGTGGGCAGCGAGTCCGTGCTCTGCAATATCGTCCATGCGCTCGGTTCTGATCTGTACCTCTACCCATTTGTTTTCAGGACCCAGTACGGTGGTATGCAGACTTTCATAACCGTTGCTCTTAGGCACGCTGAGCCAGTCGCGCATACGCTTTGGGTTTGGCTGATACATGTCGGTGATGAGGGCAAAGGTCTGCCAGCACTGCATATACTCTTTCTCTCTTGGTGCATCGAGGATAATACGGATGGCAAAGAGGTCGTATACACCCTCGAAGGCGCATTTCTGCTTCTTCATCTTCTGCCAGATAGAGTGGATACTCTTGGTGCGGCCCTTCATGTGATATTTCAGTCCGGCAGCATCGAGCTTCTCCTGGATTGGCTGGATGAATCGGGCGATATAGGCATCGCGCGAAGCCTTGGTGGCATTCAGCTTTTCCTTGATCATGTAGTAGGCATCGTGCTCCAGATACTTCAGGCTCAGGTCTTCCAGCTCGCTCTTCAGCTTGTAGAGACCCAGCTTGTGGGCGAGTGGGGCATAGAGGTAGCTTGCCTCTTCGCTTACTTCATGCTTTGCCTCTTTTTGTTCGGTATCGCGTATCTGTCTCATCACGTTCACGCGGTCGGCAATCATGATGAGGATGACGCGCATATCTTCAGAGAATGAGATAAGCAGATTTCTGAAGTTCTCGCTCTCGATGATAGGGTTGCGCTTGTATAAATCGTGGATGCGGAGCAGACCACTGATGATGTGGGCTACGCTATCTCCGTATTTCTTCTGTATCTCTTCGATGGTCTGATAACCGTCGATGACGCTGGTCTGCATCAGGATGGCGATGATGCCATCTCGTTTCAGACCTATCTCGTTTACTGCGATTTCTGCGGTTTGCAGGGCAGCGAGTATTGGATTCATTCCGAAGACGTTGCGCTTAATCTGATGGTTGATGAAGGCATGCTGGATGTCTTCACGCAGATGCTGCTCGTCGCCTGGCTTGAATGTATCGCCCACGGCAGTTCTCAGGTGCTCCAGGATTTGGAGTGTCTGTTCCTTTTCTTCGGATGTGAATTTAAAAGGTGTTTCGTTCATTGTCGTTCCCTCCTGCTGAT
>USSA01000135.1 GCA_900557255.1 uncultured Prevotella sp. | reverse complement strand
AATCGCTGGTAGTCTGATCGGCTGGAGCAAACTGCTCGATAACAGGACCCTGAGAAAAAGCCACGTTGTCCTTATAGGCAGAGAGAATCTTGTTAGGGTTCTCCTGAGTGGTCTTCTTGATCATGTTGAAGAGAGAAGACTCCATCTCCTTACCGTCGATGATAAACTGGCCGCCGAAGATCTTGTGGCGGCAGTGCTCTGAGTTGATCTGTGCGAAACCGAAGATTTCGCTGTCGGTGAGAGGGCGTCCGTTCTCTTTCTCCAGCTTGTGGAGATAAGCCATTTCGTCCTCGCTGAGGGCAAGACCCTCTTCCTCGTTATACTTCTCGAGGTCATCGACGTACTTGATAGGTTCTGGCTGGTGGTTCACGGTGAACACATCCTGTCCGATACCGTTGTACATACGCTGGAGCATAGGGTCGTACTCAGCGTCTTCGCTATCTACAGGGAAGTACTCCTCGATACGCGAAATGCCGTTAAGACTCATGTTCTGAGTAATCTCAACGGCATTCGTACTCCAAGGAGTAATCATTTCACGGCGTGGGCCGACATAGAAGCCCTGCAACTGCTGGGCGTCCTCTAAAGTCGCGTCACCATAAAGCCAACAAAGTTCATTGATTTCGTCCTGAGATGGTTTGTGGTCAATCTCGGTCGCAATCACACTCTTAGATGGAGTTCTAAAAAAAAGAATCATACTTGCTTTCTTTTATATTATTAATGTATTTATTTCTTTTCGAGTGCAAAGATAGTGCAATTTCAAGACACTACAAAATAAAACACTGTTTTTTATGTTTTTTTTGTTGAGATTTGAGCTATTCTTACCTTGAGAGGCTACATTTGACGGTTTAGCTATCAGAAAAGTGCTTTCTGTTGCCTTTTTTGGTTAAAAAGGTGATAAATAAAGATTTAGAGGTTAAAAATGTCTAAATGCGTTTGACAAATGTTGTTTATTCGAGTCTTATCTGTAACTTTGCAAGTGAAAGAAGTAAATCAGCTTCTGGATGCCCTAAAATGCAGGTACTTCCGGATAACGGATGAAAGCCGGGAGAACTCTAATATAAAGGTAGAAAGCGACGTTAAGATATACTATAATCAATAATAACAAGAAAATTTAAATTAGTAAGAATATGAAACAGACAAAGTTAATGGTAATGGCAATGATGGCTGTAGCTCTGATGGCTACAAGCTGTGCAAGTAAGAAGGATCTTCAGAATTGCCAGAATGAGAATAAGGAATTGTCAAGCAACTATCAGGCTACCAAGGAAAAACTGGCAGCTACAGAGGCTAGTCTGACAGCAGCCCAGGAGCAGCTTGCTACTGCAAAGAGCGATTACGCTAAGTTGCAGAGTTCACTTGACAAGAGTTTGAACAATGCAAGCCAGAACAACGTGAGCATTGAGAAACTCGTTGACCAGATCAACGAGAGTAACCAGTATATCCGTCACCTGGTTGAGGTAAAGAGCAAGAGCGATTCGCTCAACATGGTTCTTACCAACAACCTGACCCGCTCTTTGAGCAAGGAAGAGATGAAGGAGGTTGATGTTCAGGTTCTGAAGGGTGTGGTTTACATTTCTCTGGCTGACAATATGCTCTATCAGAGTGGTAGCTATGAGGTGAACAGCCGTGCTCAGGAAACATTGAGCAAGATTGCTAAGATCATCACAGACTATAAGGATTACGATGTGCTCGTAGAGGGTAATACCGATAACGTACCAGTAAGCACGACAAGTGCCAAGATGAAGAATATCCGCAACAACTGGGACCTCTCTGCTCTCCGTGCAGCTTCTGTTGTTCAGTACTTGCAGGATCACTTCGGCGTAAATCCTAAGCGTCTTACAGCTGGTGGCCGTGGTGAGTACAACCCTGTAACAACTAACGATACAGAGGTAGGCAAGCAGCGCAACCGCCGCACTCAGATTATCATCACTCCTAAGCTCGACCAGTTCATGGACTTGATCGACAAGGCTCCAGAGGAGAAGTAAAAAGGCTATTTAAAGGTAAAAAGGTAAAAGGGTAAAAAAGTAAAAAGGTAAATAATTAGAGGCATCAATGAGTTTTCGGGCTCATTGATGCCTTTTTAGGTATAAATATACAGATTTTATGATTTAAGTACGTAAAAAAGTACTTTTTGTTATCATTTTGTTAGAATTATTCTTAATTTCCTTTCTTTTCCTAATTATTTTTATTAATTTTGCAGGCATAATATCAAGGGTACACTTGGCTGCCCTGATCATTGTACATTGTAAATTATTAATTATACATTATATTGTGTTATGGAAAAGATTAAGATGACAACTCCATTGGTAGAGATGGACGGTGATGAGATGACAAGAATTCTCTGGAAGATGATTAAGGACGAACTCATTCTTCCTTTCGTTGATTTGAAGTCTGAGTATTATGATCTCGGTCTGCCTTATCGCGACCAGACCAACGACCAGGTAACCATCGACTCTGCCGAGGCGGCTAAGAAATATGGTGTGGCTGTGAAGTGTGCTACTATCACTCCTAATGCACAGCGTATGGATGAGTATAAACTCCACAAAATGTGGAAGAGCCCTAATGGAACTATCCGTAGCATCATGGACGGTACCGTATTCCGTGCTCCTATCACCATCCCTAGCATCCACCCTTGTGTAAAGAACTGGGAGAAGCCTATTACCATCGCCCGTCATGCTTACGGCGATGTATACAAGAGCGTGGAACTTCGTGCTGATGAGCCAGGTACAGCCAAACTCGTATTCGAGGGTAAGAGCGGCAAGAAGCAGGAGATAGAGATTCATTCTTTCGATGGTGCCGGAGTTATCCAGGGCATGCACAATACTGATAAGAGTATCCGCAGCTTTGCTCACAGCTGCTTCAAGTTTGCCATTGATACCAAGCAGGATCTCTGGTTTGCTACCAAGGATACTATCTCTAAAACTTATGATGCCCAGTTCCGCAAGATCTTTGAGGAAGTATATGAGAGCGACTATAAAGAGAAGTTTGCAGAACTCGGTATCGAGTATTTCTATACATTGATTGATGATGCAGTGGCTCGTGTTATCCGCAGCAAGGGCGGCTTTATCTGGGCTTGCAAGAACTATGACGGTGATGTGATGAGTGATATGCTCAGTACAGCTTTCGGTTCTCTGGCGATGATGACTTCTGTATTGGTTTCTCCTGACGGCAAGTATGAGTATGAGGCAGCTCATGGTACTGTGACCCGTCACTACTATCGCTACCTGAAGGGTGAAGATACATCTACTAACCCAATGGCTACCATCTTTGCATGGAGCGGTGCGTTGAGAAAGCGTGGCGAACTGGATGGCATCAAGGAACTTCAGAACTTTGGCGACCAGCTTGAGGCTGCATGTTTCGATACATTGAACGACGGTATCGCTACCAAGGATCTCGTAAACCTGATGGAAGGTGTTGAGGTTAAGGCTGTAAACTCTGCCGGCTTTATCGCTGCCATCCGCGAACGTCTGGAAAAGCGATTGGCATAAAAACAATAAGACCTGGGGTGATTAACCTCAGGTCTTATTGTTTTAGTTATTTTTAGGTTAAATCTTGATTCTTTTTCTTGCGTTTACGCAAAGCGTCTGAATAAACCTTAAACAAATCTATGTTCAGCAACTGACAGATATGGTAAAGCATACCCGTATCTATAGTGGCTCTGCCGTATACCTTATATATATTAGTACGATGGCAGCCTAATTGCTCAGCAAGCCATACTGTGGTCTTGCCTTGCTTGTTTAATTCCTCTTTGATGATTTCACCGATTGAGGGAATTGCATTTACTTTATCTTTCATACTCTTTCAGTTGTGTTATATGCTCACTTATAGTTATATCGGGTGCAAAAGTAGCATTTCTGTTTCTAACTAGCAAAGAAACATGTAGCGAATTTGGAACACTAAGTTAAAATGTGTAACAAAATCCCCGTTTTTTTATATTTTTTTTCTCTAAAGAACTAAATGTCATGAAATTGTAACTAAATGTAACGCTTATTACGAAAGAAAAGTCGTAATTTTGCAGCGGTATTTTAAATAACATGAAATATGGAAGAGAATATGAAAAGAATACTTGTTGTTGATGATGAGCAAGACTTGTGTGAGATTCTGAAATTCAATCTCGAAACAGAAGGATATGAGGTAGAGACTGCCAATTCTGCAGAAGAGGCTTTGGAGATGAACATCGCTTCGTTCGACCTGCTGCTGTTGGACGTCATGATGGGAGGAATGAGCGGTTTCCAGCTGGCTAAGCAGTTGAAGGGCAATCCGATGACAGCCAATGTTCCGATTATCTTCCTTACAGCCCGAGATACGGAAAACGATACGGTGACAGGATTCAATATTGGTGCCGATGATTATATCTCGAAACCTTTCTCTATACGAGAGGTGATGGTCAGAGTGCGTGCCGTCTTGCGCCGTACCGCTGAACAGGCTGGCGATGCTGATGAACCGAAGACCATCAACTATCAGGGACTGCAGTTGAATCTGGACAAGAAGACGGTGAGCATTGATGGTGAGGCTATCCCTTTCACCAAGACCGAGTTCGAACTTCTGCGTCTTTTCCTCGAAGAGCGCGGCAAGGTCTTCTCACGTCAGGAGCTTATCGACCGGGTATGGCCTAAGGATGTGATGGTACTCGACCGCACGGTGGATGTCAACATCACCCGTATGAGAAAGAAGATTGGTAAGTTTGCCAAGTGCATTGTTACCCGTCTGGGATTCGGTTATTATTTTGATGCGTAATTAAAATGTTTAAGTTAAATAGTGTAGGTAGAAAGTTGTACTTCAGTGTACTGGCGGTGTTCCTTGTGTTTGCCGTCAGTTTTATCGTGTTCCAGCAGGCACGTGAGAAGCAGTATAAAATAGGTACGCTTACTATCAAGCTGGAAAATTATAATGAACTGCTGGCAGAAGATCTGGCGCTCTCTCCTGGTGAAGGAATTATTCTGCAGGATAGCATCCACAATAGGGATGTGACTGTAGCTCATGAGAAGTTGCAGGCTTTTGTACGCGAACATGAAAGCAAGGATCTTCGTGTTACGCTGGTGCGCCCGAACGGTAAGGTGATTTATGACAACATGAGTTCCGACTATGATCATTTTGCCAACCATGCCAAGCGTGAGGAAATAGCAGAGGCATTGAAAAACAGGATAGGCTCAAGCGTGGAGCGACAGTCTAAAACCCTGAAGCATGATTATTTCTATGTGGCTTCTTATTTTCCGGAAAGCAAGCTCATCATCCGTACGGCACTACCTTATAATAATGATTTGGCAAAATCGCTGCAGGCTGACCAGCATTTCATCTGGTTTGCCATTGTAGCCGTCATTCTGCTTACCATCGTGCTCTACCGTTTTACGGACCGTCTGGCTAAGAATGTTTCCAAACTGAGCATTTTTGCTTATAAGGCAGACCATAACGAGAGTCTGGAGGTGGAAGATCTCGCCAAGTTCCCTAACGATGAGTTGGGCGAGATTGCTGAGCGCATCATCAAGATGTATAAGCGCATACAGACCACCCGACGTGAACAGGATGTACTGAAGCGTCAGCTTACCCAGAATATCGCTCACGAATTGAAGACTCCTGTAGCAAGTATTCAGGGTTATCTGGAAACGATACTCGACAATCCGCATATCAACGAAGAGATGAAGTCGCAGTTTCTGCAGCGCTGTTATGCCCAGAGCGAGCGTCTCACCTCTCTGCTCCGCGACATCTCTACCCTGAATCGGTTGGATGACGGTTCGGATATGATAGATTTCGAGGCGGTAGACATTACGCAGATGGTGAGTGAAATAGCCCGTGAGACGGCGCTGGAAAGAGAGTCGCACAAGATGACTTTCGAGAATCTTCTTCCCGACCAGCATATTATTGTGAAGGGTAACCGCAGTCTGCTCTATAGTGTGTTCCGCAATCTTACCGACAATGCCATAGCTTATGCCGGCGAAGGGCGTAAGATAACGTTGAGTGCCAAGGAGCAGGGCAATAAGTGGCATTTCATCTTCTGTGATAACGGTCAGGGAGTTCCTGCCGAGCATCTCCCCCGTCTTTTCGAGCGTTTCTATCGGGTAGATAAGGGACGCAGCCGCAAGATGGGTGGCACCGGTTTGGGTCTTGCTATCGTCAAGAATGCCGTTCTCCTGCATGGCGGAACCATCCGGGTGAGCAATCAGCTGGAAGGCGGCTTGAAGTTTGAATTTACACTTAAGAAATAAAAATGTTTTTTGAATAAAATATCTAAGCGGAAAATATAAATAATCAAGTGGCTGATAAAGGTACTTAAATAGTAAATAGTAAGTATAGGTAAAGAAAGGCAAGACTTCTGGGAAACTTCTGAATGGGGTTTTACAGAAACCTTGCCTTTTTTTTGTGTTTTAAAACATTTTTGTTTTCTTTTCGTAAACTTTGCTTAAATCTATTATTTCTGACTTTTTTCTGTTAAAAGTGTATACAATATTTCTAAATGTTGATGAAAATCAAGAAAAACTAACTTTTTTCTATAAAAATATCGATAAAGTTTGCATTATTTCAATACTTTTTCTTATCTTTGCACCCGTAAAGTAATGAGAGATATTTAAAAAGTGTAAGAAGAGAAAAAATAAATATATAAAGTTATAAGAGTTGTTTAATTTTTAAGAGAGGATTTTATGGAAAAAAGATTGCTTTTCTTGTTAGTCAATCTCTTCCTTCTATGTGGGGGGGGCATTGGCTCAAACGAAAGTAACAGGTACCGTAGTTTCTCAGGAAGATGGTGAACCTGTCATCGGTGCATCTGTCGTAGTCGCCGGAGCGGCACGTACAGGTACCGTCACCGATATTGACGGTCACTTCTCTTTGGAGGTACCTGCTGGTAAGAAACTTGTAGTTAGCTACATCGGTATGCAGAGCCAGACCTTGACTCCAGCCGCCAAGATGACTATCCGCCTGAAGGCAGATAGCAAGAGCTTGGGCGAGGTGGTTGTAACGGGTATGCAGAAAGTGGATAAGCGACTTTTTACAGGTTCTGCCACAAGCGTAAATGCAGCAGATGCGAAGTTGGATGGTGTAGCTGATATCAGCCGCTCCCTCGAAGGTCGTGCAGCCGGTGTGTCTGTACAGAACGTTTCTGGTACTTTCGGTACCGCTCCAAAGATTCGTGTCCGCGGTGCTACCTCAATCTATGGTTCTTCTAAACCTCTTTGGGTTGTAGATGGTGTCATCATGGAGGATGTGGTAGATGTTAGTGCAGATCAGCTATCTTCTGGTGATGCTAATACCTTGATTTCTTCAGCTATTGCTGGTTTGAACTCAGACGATATTGAGAGCTTCCAGATTTTGAAGGATGGTTCTGCTACCTCTATTTATGGTGCCCGTGCCATGGCAGGTGTCATCGTTGTTACAACCAAAAAAGGTCGTGCCGGTCAGGCTCGTGTTAGCTATACAGGTGAATACACCATGCGTTTGAAGCCTAGCTATGCTAACTTCAATATCATGAATTCTCAGGACCAGATGTCTGTTTATCAGGAATTGGAACAGAAAGGTTATCTTAATTATGCTGAGACTTCTGTAGCTTCAGAAAGTGGTGTGTATGGTAAGATGTATCAGTTGTTGAGCCAGTATGATCCAACAACCGGTCAGTTTGCTTTGGCTAATACTCCAGAAGCTAAGGCTGCCTATTTGCGTAGTGCAGAGTATCGCAATACCAACTGGTTTGATTCACTTTTCTCAACTGCCATTCAGCACAACCACTCTGTAAGTGTAAGTGCAGGTACTGATAAGGCTCAGTATTATGCATCTGCCAGTGCTATGTTTGACCCAGGATGGACATTGCAGAGTAAAGTTGAGCGCTATACTGCCAACTTGAATTCAACTTTCAATATTTGACTCCACTTTAAAAAGTGAGTTAAATTTGAATTAAACATATGCCTTGG
>USSA01000134.1 GCA_900557255.1 uncultured Prevotella sp. | reverse complement strand
TTCTTGCCTGAAACGAGCTTGCCGAGTGCCTTGTTCTGACGATTCGCTTTGTCAATGGCGATTCCTTTCCGGACGAGTAGTTCTTCTAATGACTTTATACGTTCAATGAGTTCGTTGACCTGTGCAGTCAACGAACTCACCGTAGCATTAGCTTGCTGAAGCTGTTCGTTTGCAAGCTGAAGCTGTTCCTTTAAAAGTACTATAATTTCGTCCTTTTTCATAGTGCAAAGGTACGAAAAAATATCGAGACATGCAAGGATTTTCAGATATTTATTTTTACTATCTTACTGATATACAACCTATTAAACACAACCTTACACACCTACAGATTAAGCCGTTTTCGATATCTCATACTTTTCAGGCAAATTCCGCTCATGATGGCAGATAGCGTCTTGTAAGGCATT
Organism: uncultured Prevotella sp.; assembly: GCA_900557255.1. The sequence goes on along the minus strand of USSA01000134.1, from coordinate 7,518 downwards.
TTGCATTGTTTGCTTTGGGGATCAAAGAATGGTAATTCAAAGGTTCCTCGCTCCAGTCGCTTCTGATACAGCAGGAAACCGTCGCCATCCCATTTGAGCATTTTTACCTGCTGGCGGTTCTTTGAGAAGAAGATGAAGACGGCACCACCGAGTGGCGGCAGCTCCATCTCCGTCCTCACAATCTGGTACAGGCCATTTATGCCCATGTTCATTCGGACATATCGCTGGCAGACGTAATACTGGGTATTTTCGTTTAGTCCAAACATAGCATATCCTCCTTTTCATAAAGTTTCATCAGATGCATGACAGATTTGGCGCTACCTTTCTTGATGGTGACTATCGTTCCATTTGGGAAGGTTAGGGTTATGCCAAAAAGATAGTTCTCTGGACAGACGGGTTCGGATGGCATTTCCATGGGAAGGAACATCATCCCAGTGTCCTTGGCTATTGCCTCGGAACATTCCTTACGGGCTTCGGCCTGAATCAGACGAATCTGCTGTTTGGCTAACCTAACAGAATAACCTTTCTCTGACATCCATCTATGCATCGAGCGATGGTTTACATGCCGTTCCTTTAAAAAAGGAATCAAACTGGCTTTTGGATTATGATTCAAATGAATCTGGAAGGCATTCCATGCCCTCTCATAACGTTCTGTTGCTCTCATAATTTCATTGCTTTTAAAATTATGGTGCAAAGGTAAGAACTTTTACGATAAAGGGCAAGGTATAAACGCGGAGCCGCTTACGGTTGATTTGACAGAATTGGTACGATTTGATAATAAGGTATAAAAGAATAATTAATGAATAAGATAAATTATAATACTGTTTTGGATTTGTTTTGTGGGTGTGGTGGCATCTCTTTAGGATTTGAAGAGGCTGGCTATCATGTCTTGTTAGGCATTGACATATGGAAAGATGCCTTGAAAACATATAAATTCAACCACAAGCAGAGCAAAATTCTATGTGCAGATATGGCATCATTGGACCCTTCAGAAGTAGAAAAGCTTTTAGATGGTCAGCAAGTTGATGTCATTATAGGAGGACCTCCTTGTCAAGGATTTTCTATAGCTGGTAAACGTATCGTTGACGATGAACGAAACCAATTGTATAAAGGCTTTGTGAGAATGGTGGAATATTTCAAACCACAGGCCTTTGTTATGGAGAACGTGCCAAATATTCTTTCTATGGGTGATGGTATTATTAAAGCGTCCATTATTGAGGACTTTCAATCGTTGGGCTATAACGTACAAACGAAAGTTTTGACTGCTTCTGACTATGGTGTGCCACAAAATCGCAAACGTGCGTTTTTTGTAGGTATGTTAAATGGTACATTTGATTTTGAAATACCGGCTGTAGAACATAAAGTAACGACAAGTGAAGCGTTGTCTGATTTGCCTGAAGGAAGCTTGGAAGAAGGAGCAACCTACCCTATAGAAGCGCAATCAGAATATCAAAAACTTGAAAGACGCAATAGCTTAGGCGTTTATAACCATGAAATTACCATCCATAATGAGCAAACGAAACGAATAATTTCAATGGTTCCTGATGGTGGCAATTACAAAGATTTGCCTAAGGATTTGCAAGAGACAAGAAAAGTACATATCGCATGGACTCGGTTAAACAGTCAGCGCCCAAGTATAACTATAGACACGGGGCATAGACACCATTTCCATTATAAATGGAATAGAGTTCCTACAGTGAGAGAAAGTGCGAGAATACAGTCTTTCCCAGATAATTTCATCTTTTTGTGTAGTAAGACAAGTCAATATAAACAAGTAGGCAATGCTGTTCCACCATTAATGGCTCAAGCAATAGCTGAACATCTAAAAAAGAACTTATGGAAGAAAATAAAATAACATATTACCAGATACCTAATAAAGATTGGTTTCGCATACACTTTGTGAGACCTCGGTTTAAGGGCAACATTGAGAATGTGCTACTCTATATGGCTAATGAGTGTTGCCGAATACCAAAGTGCTCATGTGAAGAATACAGCAAGAAATATTTTAATGCAATAAAGATGTTCCCAGGAAACATCGACGCAAAAAAGAAAACTCTTGACAACTGGCGAACAGAAATCCCTGTATTGTTTGGATTCTACACAGAAGACAAGCAGAATGATGTGACAGAGACATCTAAAATGGCTAAGTTTCTGCATGAAAATCAGGATTTGACACAATTTTTGCGTTTGTTCCTGTTCTCTTTTCAGTTTCCTGGTGGTCACATGAAATCAAATGATGTTAGAGACATAATCTCTCATAACATCAAGTTTAAACCAGCAAGAACAATTATTCAGGTTCTTATGGCTGGCAACGAAATTCTTAGCAATAGAAATGCCCAAAAAGAGATGTCTATCTCTGCCGAAGAAGCAACATATTGTATTTTCAATGACATTCGTGTAACAAGTGGTCAATTTTCTCCTAAAGAAATTGCAGAAACAATATTGGCTAATCGGAAAAACAAGGTAAGATATTATAATCCAGATGATCCAAGATGTCAATCATTGCGTGGTGAAGCACGAACTAAAGGCGATATGACAAGATACGCTGGCGATATATTAGATTATATGGAAATTGCCAATCTTCTGTCAAAGAATCACGGATATTTCACCTTAAAGAGCAACGAGTTCTCTATTTTAAAGACTTTTGCAGAAGATAAAAGTTGGTTTGACGGATACGATAAGTTCTATGGGAAGAAAGATATTGCGACTATAGAGTTGACAAGATTGGAGCCTTATTGGTTCGATTATGTAAACGATTCAATGAATCCTGAGTTGTTCAAGACTGACATTCGTTCTATTATTGAACGTGCAGGAGAAATAGATGTCGTTTTCGAGGATCGGATCAAGGAAGTTGTTTCTTCTAATGATAGAACAACAAAAGATATCGGAAACTTAGGAGAGGCTATAATTTGTGGTCATGAGAAAATGCGCTTAAAGATAAATGGATATGAGAAGTTCGTCCGTCTCGTACAAATTGTAGACAGCCCTGCTTACCACCCAGGTTTCGATATTGACAGCTATGAAGCAGATGGCACGGAAAATCATCGCTATATAGAAGTTAAAACCACTATCAGTAAGAAAAAGATTCAGATGTATGGATTCCATATGTCTTCAAACGAGTGGAATGTAGCAGGTACTATAAAAGAGCATTATTGCGTATATCGCCTTATGCTTAGTGAACAAGATAGAACACTCTTTGTTTTACGAAATCCTGTGGCATTATACAAATCAGATAAGATAGAAGCTGAATCTCGCAACGGAATGGAGATATCGTTCTCTTCAGAAATATTCAAACCAACAGAATTGTTGACATGGAAAGAATAAAAGTAGCATCACTTTTTTGTGGGTGTGGCGGAATGGATTTGGGTGTTGTCGGCGGTTTCTCGTTTCTTGGAAAAGAGTATGCAGAGAACCCCTTCGATATTGTCTATTCGGTAGACAATGATAAGTACTGCACCAAAATTTACAATGAGAACTTTAGCCACAAGTGCATTGTCAAGGATGTTAGAGAAATCAACATTGATGAAATGCCTCAGTTTGATATGTTAATAGGTGGGTTCCCATGCCAATCTTTCTCTATTTCTGCACAGAATCCTCCGCGTTTGGGCTATAAAGACGAAAGAGGTATGCTGTTCTTTGAGATGGTAAAAATCTTGAAAGCCCGGCAACCAAGATTTTTCATAGCACCATACGTAATCAGCTGAATATCAGCTATTTAACATAGTTTTGAGCCATATGGTAGCCGGGCTAAAATATAAGGGTTTTTATCTCCTTAATTATCTGATATTCAGTGCTTTTTAGTCCTACTTTCCTACTTTTTTCAAGTATCTTTTTAAGCCCTTTTCTACGCCTTCACTTTCCCACGCAAATAATGAATGTCGTTGATTCTCAATCGGTTAAGTACTAACGTGCTATTTGTGAGCCGCTTTCCTTCTGAATGAAAAGGATGTTGATTATCAGCTACTTACGATTTTCGTATTTTCACTTGATTTCACTTGATTTCATTCATTTTGTATGTCATATATCTTTACAAACACCCATTTTTATGGGTTGAAGATTTAACATATTTAACCTTTGTAAACACTCAAAATCTGCATTTTCGTGCTAAAACGTGGTTTTTTACCTTTTTGAGAGGTCGGCTTTTATCTGAATAAATCTGCCATCGTCAGCTGGCATTGGATATCATCAGAATAGCCGCCCGGCGCAAGTCCATAGGAGGTGATCATCGTGATGAGTACCGTTTTAACGGTGCCTGTTTCCCTGATGAAGGTCTCCCTTCGGTTGCGGATGCGGTTGTCCTCTTCTTCTGTAATAACGTAAGGTGCGTTGGATTATTGCATCGTCTTGGAATGTATCTCACGACTTATCTGTGCGGTCATTATCTGTCCATGATGCTTTTTGCAAGTAAATAAACTCTGGTTCCAGTAGTCTGCGGCCATCTGTCTTTTGGGTTTATATCCAGCTTTTCAGCTCTACATATAGCCTCTTCGACATGTGGAAGCAAAATGGATGGATCATAGTCTGATTCCTGATAATGTCCCATCAGTTTGCGAAGATGATATTTCGTCCATGTACCATGAGTTGACAAGCGAGGATTTTCAAAGAGGTTCTTCTTATCCTCTTCCGAATAATCTTCGATGTCTTCAAGGTGCAATATCAACCAAAGTTCGAAACATGGATTGCTCATGCAGAATCTGAGATTGCTGTTTTGCTGACATAGTTGTGCAATGTCGGCAAGCATTTTTTCCTTCCAGTCGTCACGATCTATTACAATCCATAGTTGATCATCGTCTAAGATGTTGTATTCATCCATGAAATCTTTAATCTGGCGATGAACATTGGCTGGATTAGAGTTGTCATCTTCTCGGTTTAGAACAACCAGCTGTACATTAGTTGCACATAGTTCCTGGCGCATAGCCTCGAAGTAAATGTTTTCGGTTGCTCTTCCTTCTGCAGCTATGACGATGAGTCGAGAAGATTTAACTCCTTCTATTCGTTGAAAGTCTTTTCTTTGTCTCATAGCTGTTACCATTTTAATTGACTTATAGGCGCAAAGAACGGAATGGCTCCATAGCGTCCTAATAGATAACCCTTGCGGACATCTTCACGAGGCTTGAATTCTGCCAAGGATGTAAGATGAGATGCTCCATCCTTTCCCTTCTCGACAAACCATACTTCGTCAGCTCTGATAAGGTCGAGGTTGAGCAGGTTGCATTCATGAGTGGAGAAGATGAGCTGAGTGTCTCTTCCAGGCTCCAGTCCTGAGAAATAACACTCTAAGATTTTCTGCGAGAGCATCGGGTGCATACTGCGGTCAATCTCGTCGATGAGATAATCAACTTCGTTTTGCTTCAAATCGATGAGCATTGGGATGAAGTCAAGCAACCGGATGCTGCCATCAGATTCTTCGCTCAGATCAAATACAACCTCTGTGCCCGAAGTAAGATTTCTGTGAACAGCCTTTTGCTTGTAAATCTCATATCCTCCGTTGGCATTCACCTCGAAAAGAAGCATTTCGCCTCCAACTGTGGCAGCCATGCTGTACGCCTTGCCGTTCTTGGCCTTGCTGAGTATGTTGTCAAGCAAATCAGAAGATAAGTTCACATCTTCCTTCTTGATTTTATACAGGCGCACGTCTGAAATGCCCGTGTTGAAGTAGGCAAGAAGCGAGCGAGTCGTTTCCTGCAGCTCATCATTGTTTTCAGTAAGGAAAGAAATTCCCTGAAGGCGTGTGCTTGGGAAGATGATCTTCAAGCCGTCAGCAAACCAGTTCTTGGCCATGCGTATGGTTTCAAGTCCCTTGCCGTTTCTGCGCACATACTCTGAAAGGAAGCTGGAGTCGGAAGGAGTACTGTGGGCGATGAATTTCAGCAGCATGAATGTTTCTTCGTTTCCATCCACCTTGCCAAACGTAAACTCGTTGCCGGCAGCTGTAATCTTTCTGGTGAAAACTTCCTTGTCGGTACGGCTGTTGATTTCAAACAGCCATTCCTCCTTGATTCCTCCGATGGTGAACTCCATGCCATAGGCAAAACACTTACCCTTGGTCTTGAACTCGATTTCTACCTTGGAGTTTTTCTCTTCGGTATCAGCAAGCTTGAAAGGTTCCACCTTGCTTTGCGGAAAACTTCCATTGGCTATCTGCTGGAGCAGGGCAATGGCCTTGATGACGTTGCTCTTTCCGGAAGCATTTGCACCATACACGATACCAGCCTTCAGCACAGAAATATCGTCACGCTTCTCTGCACGGGAAACATGAGAAGGATGTGCGTTGCTCTTACCTGCCACAAAGCTGATTTGAGTCTCATCCTTGATGGAATATATATTTTCAAATGTAGCTCTAAGTATCATAACAATGTCATTTTCTTATTAATACTGATGCAAAGATAAGCTTTTTTCTTCGAAAATGGGTAGTTTGATGTCGAATACTTGCAAGAATATTGCTTGTTTAACACGCGTTAGTATATATGTGGCTAAGTCTCTTATGTAATCGTTATGATTATATTCTGGCTTTGTGCTATAAATAAATGTAAATAAACCTTGCAGATAAAAAGGATTAGATTGCTAGTTAAAAAAGGATAAAAATAGGCGACCATTTCAACCACGTGGTTGAAATGCTCAATTTTGTATTTGCTTGTGATTCTTTAAATTATGACTTTAGAGAATTACCAAAATGGGCAACTTGTAGAAAAATTTGGATAGTTCAAACTGGAGGAAACTTTAATGCCGAATATGCCTTGTTGTTTAATAATTTCTATTCTAATATCGCAGTGAGTCTCACTTCGTCTCTTTGGATCTCCATTTCCATAATGCCATAGGGTGACTTATTATTCGTTTAACGATTGAGCTTTCGTTGAATAGTAGAATATGTGTCAATGTTTACTAAGTTCTATGAGAAATAGCCACGATTCTCACATTTATCGGTATTCTGAGGTGACATATTTTTCTTTAGGTATAGGCGTTTAAAGCGCACTAAAAACTTCACATAGAATCTTACAACTGATTTATTTTCAACAGAAGTATTATATGTGAAGGCTAACACTTTTAATAGTGTTTATGAATTAGCGACGCTATTTCTAATTAGACACGCTCATTTTCAATGATTTAGCCAGTGCGCTCTAAACGCCTATACCGATTTTTCTTTTTATAAAAGAAAATGCCGGAAAAAGTTGGTGGTTTCGAAATATTTCATTATATTTGTAATTAGAAATTTTATAAGCGGAGAATATGGATTTGACTCATAATATAATTGAATACGTGAATTGCTGCGTTGGTGCTTTTGCGAATCGTTTTAAGCTTTCATTGGCAGTTTCGTACGCCTATTTGCGTAGATTTGGAGGAATAGACTTCCTTATTGATTGCTATGCGGCTGAGCATACTCTTTCTATAGAGGATGCGGTGGAGGATATTGCCATATTGTGCCAAAAGAATGGAGGACGAATAGGATGCTAAAATTATATCATGGTAGCAATGTCGTGATAGAAAAAATAGATTTATGAATAAAGATATTTTGGCAAT
>USSA01000133.1 GCA_900557255.1 uncultured Prevotella sp. | reverse complement strand
CAGCCTCGGTAAAGCTCAAAGCATCTACTACGTATGCTTCAGAAACAACCTTTTCAGAACCATCCTCCATTGTCTTCTGATATTTCACTTTGGTCTCAAACCATGTACTTGTTCTACTTCTCATAATTTTCTTCTTACTTATTTTAATTAATTAGTATAATCTTATAACATTTCTTGAATTTAAGTGCAAAGTTATAAAAAAGAAAGCAAAGAGCGACATATTTAAAGAGTTTTTAATCAAAAAATAAAATTTAACCGAAAGTTATTCTCAATTCTCATCTAATTTTCTTATCTTTGCAGCCGAATAGCGTAAATTGAAAAGACCAGAAGGTCATAGAATTCAATTTTCGACACGGATAATTAATAGAAAGAAACAATATTTTAAGATGCCAGAAATATCTGTACGCGGTCTTGAAATGCCAGAGTCACCTATCAGAAAGTTGGCTCCTCTGGCTGCCGCAGCAAAAAAACGTGGAGTAAAGGTATATCACCTCAACATCGGTCAGCCTGACCTTCCAACTCCTCAATGTGGTCTAGATGCCTTGAAGCATATAGACCGCACGGTCTTGGAGTATTCTCCAAGTCAGGGCTATCTCAGCTATCGCGAGAAGCTTGTAGATTACTATAAGAAATTCAACATCAACGTAACTGCCGATGATATCATCATTACATCGGGAGGTTCTGAGGCTGTACTCTTCTCTTTCATGAGCTGCCTCAACCCTGGCGACGAGATTATCGTACCAGAACCTGCTTACGCTAACTATATGGCATTTGCCATCTCGGCGGGTGCCAAGATCCGTACCATCGCCACAACGATAGAAGAAGGTTTCTCCCTGCCTAAAGTGGAGAAGTTTGAGGAGCTGATCAATGAGCGCACCCGTGCCATTCTGATCTGCAACCCTAACAACCCTACGGGTTATCTCTATACCCGCAGAGAGATGAATCAGATTCGTGACCTGGTGAAGAAGTACGACCTCTATCTCTTCTCTGATGAGGTTTACCGTGAGTATATCTATACCGGCAGTCCTTATATCAGTGCGATGCACCTGGAAGGCATCGAACAGAACACGGTTCTCATCGATTCTGTTTCGAAGCGTTACAGTGAGTGCGGTATCCGTGTAGGTGCCCTCATCACCAAGAATGCAGAAATCCGCAAGGCGGTGATGAAGTTCTGCCAGGCCCGTCTCTCTCCTCCACTGATTGGTCAGATTGTAGCCGAAGCTTCTCTGGATGCTCCTGAAGAGTACTACCGCGATGTATACGATGAGTATGTAGAGCGCCGTAAGTGTCTGATAGACGGTTTGAACCGCATTCCGGGCGTATACTCTCCTATTCCTATGGGAGCCTTCTATACCGTAGCCAAACTGCCTATCGATGATTCTGAAAAGTTCTGCCGCTGGTGTCTGGAGGAATTCAACTACGAGGGCGAAACCATCATGATGGCTCCAGCCTCCGGTTTCTATACGACTCCTGGAGCCGGTCACAATCAGGTTCGTGTAGCTTACGTCTTGAAGAAACACGATCTGGAGCGTGCTCTGGTGGTTCTGGGCAAGGCACTTGAGGCTTATCCGGGAAGAGTTGAAGACGAAGGACTATAACAATGTTGAATGTTGAGTGTTGAATGTTGAGTTGCCTAACGGACACAAAGATTAAATTAACTATCAACATTCAACACTCAACATTCAACTATCAACATTCAACACTCAACATTCAACATTACAAAAGATGAATTTTCCTCTATTTATAGCAAAGAGATTATATAGCGATCAGGGCGATAAACGTAAAGTTTCTCGCCCTGCTATTCATATAGCCACTGCAGGTGTTGCTATCGGACTCGCCATTATGATTATGTCGGTATGCGTAGTGCTCGGATTCAAGCATACCATACGCGACAAGGTAATAGGATTCGGAAGCCATATACAGGTGGCCGACTTCATGACGCTGCAGCAGCAAAACCAGTATCCGGTGGTTATGAACGACTCGATGGTCAACGTACTGAAAAAGATACCTGGCGTAAAACATGTGCAGAAATTTGCCATGAAAGAGGGAATCCTGAAGACGGACAGCGATTTCCTGGGCGTCATATTCAAAGGTGTAGGACCTGATTTCGATTCTACCTTTATCCATCAGAACATGATCGAAGGTAGCATCCCTAAGTTTGATGACAAGGCGAGCCATAACCAGATTCTCATCTCCCAACTGATGGCCGACAAGCTGAAGCTGAAGACGGGAGAACGCATCTTTGCCTACTTCTTTGATGACAACGCAGTGCGTATGCGCCGGTTCACCATCAAGGGCATCTATCAGACCAACCTGAAGAAGTATGATGAGGTGATGGTATACACCGACCTCTATACTGCCGTGAAGCTGAACGGATGGGAAGAAGACCAGGCGAGCGGTGCAGAACTGACCGTTAACGACTTCAACAAGCTCAACGAGACAGAAGACTATATCATAAATAAGGTAAACCGCACGGTAGACCACTATGGCGAAACCTACAGCAGTTCTACCATCAAGGACCTGAATCCAAACATCTTCCAATGGCTGAGTCTGATGGATCTGAATGTCTGGATTATTCTCGGTCTGATGCTGATAGTAGCCGGCGTCACCATGATCAGCGGTCTGCTCATCATCATTCTGGAACGCACCTCCATGATAGGCGTAATGAAGGCATTGGGTGCCCGCAACAAGACCATCCGCCACACCTTCCTGTGGTTTGCCGTCTTCATCATCGGCAAGGGTATGCTTCTGGGCAATGCCATCGCCCTCGGCATTCTTACCCTCCAGTACTTTACAGGCATCCTCAAACTCGATGCACAGACCTATTATGTAAGTACCGTTCCGGTAGAATTCAACTGGCTTGCCATCATAGCCCTGAACATTGCTACGCTGCTGATAAGCATCTTCATGCTCGTAGCACCAAGCTACCTGATTTCTCATATCCATCCAGCCAAATCAATGAGATATGAGTAAAATACAGTCTATAACACCACAATATGTAGACTAAAAAGGAAAAAAAATAATTATTTTATATTGTTTTTGAAAATAGTGCACATTTTATTTTGCAGTGTGCACTATTTTCATTATCTTTGCATAAAATTTTGTAAATTGTGCAATGAATTCAATACCAAGTTTTAACTCGTATATTGAGAACAGCATTATCAAGAATTGGAATCTGGATGCGCTCACCGATTACAAGGGCGCAACCCTCCAATATCACGATATTGCCAGAAAGATTGAGAAGCTACACATCCTGTTCGAAAACAGCGATGTAAAGAAGGGCGACAAGATTGCCGTCTGCGGAAGAAATAGTAGCCAGTGGGCAGTAGCCTTCCTGGCCATTATTACATACGGAGCCATTGTCGTACCTATACAGAACGAATTTAAGCCTGAGCAGATTCACAACATCGTGAACCACAGCGAAAGCAAACTTCTGTTCGTTGGTGACGTGGTAGCTACAGAGATAACACCAGAGGAGATGCCTTCGCTGGAAGGAATCATCTATCTTCCGGACAATTCGCTTGTCATCTCGCGCTCTGAGAAACTGACTTATGCGCGCGAGAATCTCAATGCAATGTTCGGACACAGATATCCTAAGTATTTCAGACCAGAACACGTGAAGTATCACGTAGACGATCCTGAAGAACTGGCAATGATCAACTATACCAGTGGAACTACCGGTTTCTCAAAAGGTGTGATGCTCCCATACAGAGCACTTTGGGGTAATCTCGACTACCTCATCGATTCAGTGAAACCTAAGATAGGTAAGAACTGCAACATCCTTTCTACCCTTCCGATGGCTCACATGTATGGACTCATGACAGAATTTCTCTTCAATATAGTATTGGGTAACCATATCTTCTTCCTTACCCGTCTGCCGAGCCCAACGCTCATCTCAGAGGCGTTGTCAGAAACCAAGCCAGACATTCTCTATGCGGTGCCGCTTGTAGTAGACAAGATTGTAAGAAAGGAAGTATTCCCACATATCCAAACCAACCGTGCACGACTGCTGATGAATATGCCTGTCATCAATAAGCGCATCAAGGAGAAGGTTCGCGAGTTTGTATTGAGAAAGTTTGGCGAACGTCCTTACGAGGTTGTTGTGGGTGGTGCTCCGCTCAACAAGGAGATAGAGAACTTCTTCATCAGCATAGGTTTCCCTATCGCAATGGGATATGGTACCACTGAGACTGCTCCACTTATCACCTTTGCCCATCAGGACAACTATGTGGCAGGAAGCTGTGGTGTTGCCGTGAAGCACATGGAGGTAAAGATTTTGAGCGATGACCCGGAGAACGTAGCCGGTGAACTGGTTTGCCGCGGCATCAATGTGATGAAGGGCTATTACAAGAACCAGGAGGCAACAGATGCCGTAATAGATAAAGACGGATGGTTCCATACAGGCGACCTGGCAACGATGGACGCCGACGGACATTTCTTCGTAAGAGGCAGAAGCAAGAACATGCTGCTGGGACCTAACGGACAGAACATCTATCCGGAAGAGATTGAGGACAAGCTCAACTCCATGGCTATGGTAAGCGAGAGCATCGTAATACAGAGCGATGACAAGCTGGTAGCTCTGGTTCATCCGGATATGGAAGAAGTTAACAACCTCGGCTTTACAGACGAGGATCTGGAGAACATCATGGAGCAGAACCGCAAGGAACTGAACATGCAGATACCTAGCTTCGCAAAGGTGTCACGCATCAAACTTCATAATCAGGAATTTGAAAAGACAGCCAAGAAGTCTATCAAGCGTTACCTCTATCAGAACGCAATCTAGAGACAGGCCCTATCTGCTGACAGACCATCAGCAGATAAGGTCTATCATCAGCAAACTGACTTCAGTACGAGAAAAATATAAAAAAGCAAATCGTTAAATAACAAGAATATGGAGATTCCAAGCTTTAACGCACTCATCCAAAAGAGCATCGTAGACCATTGGGATATGGATGCTCTGACAGACTACAAGGGAGCAACCTTGCAGTACCATGATGTAGCACGCAAAATTGAGAAGCTACACATCATGTTTGAGAACTCTGGTGTAGTAAAGGGCGACAAGATAGCACTTTGCGGTAGAAATAGCGCAAACTGGGCTGTAGCATTCCTTGCTACCCTTACCTATGGTGCCATTGCCGTACCTATCCTGCATGAATTCATGCCAGACCAGATTCACAACATCGTAAACCACAGCGATGCCAAACTGCTCTTTGTGGGTGATGTTGTAGCTACACAGATTGATGCAACGAAGATGCCAGCTCTTGAAGGCATCATCTATATACCGGATTATTCACTTGTCGTTTCACGTACCGACAAGTTGACTTATGCGCGCGAACACCTCAACGAGATGTTCGGTATCAAATATCCTAAGTACTTCCGCAAAAACCATGTCAACTACTATATGGAACAGAATCCGGATGAGTTGGCAATGATCAACTATACCAGCGGAACTACCGGTTTCTCCAAGGGAGTAATGGTTCCATACCGTGCACTATGGGGCAATGCAGATTTCGCAGAGAACGTACTGGGTAAGAAGATCAAGCAGGGAGATTCTGTCATCAGTATCCTGCCGATGGCCCACATGTACGGCATGGCGTTTGAATTTATCTTCGAATTCATCAAGGGCTGCCACGTCTTCTATCTCACCCGCATCCCTAGTCCAGCCATCATCGCCGAGGCATTCGGACGCATCAAGCCAGCCATCATCATAGCTGTACCTCTGGTTATCGAGAAGATTATCCGCAAGAAGGTATTCCCTAAAATCCAGAACAACCGCATGCGTATGCTGCTCCACATGCCTGTGATCAGCAAGAAGGTGAAGGAGAAGATATGCGACCAGGTATCCAATGCCTTCGGTGGCAACTTCTACGAGGTGATTATCGGTGGTGCAGCCTTTAACCAGGAAGTGGAAAGTTTCCTCCATAGCGTAGGTTTCAAATATACCGTGGGATATGGCGCAACAGAATGTGCCCCTATCATCTGCTACGAGGATTACAAAAACTTCGTACCGGGCTCTTGCGGTAAGGCTGCCCTCCACATGATGGTCCGCATAGACAGTCCTGATCCTGAGAATGTACCAGGCGAAATCCTTGCCAAGGGTCCTAACGTAATGTTGGGTTACTATAAGAATGAGGAAGCTACCAAGCAGACCATCGACGAGAACGGATGGTATCATACAGGCGACCTCGGAACCATGGATGGTGACGGCAACGTCTTCATCAAGGGTCGTAGCAAGAACATGCTGCTCGGCGCAAACGGTCAGAATATCTACCCTGAGGAGATTGAGGATAAGCTCAACTCTTTGGCTCTGGTAGCGGAAAGCGTGGTTGTACAGAAGGGCAACAAGCTCATAGCTCTGGTTCACCCAGACTATGATGAAGCTCAGACCTTGAACCTCGGTACCAAAGAACTGACAGATGTCATGGAGCAGAACCGTCAGGAGCTCAACACCATGATTCCTGCTTACAGCAAAGTATCAGAAATACGTATACATGAAGATGAGTTTGAAAAGACTCCTAAGAAGAGCATCAAGCGATTCCTCTATACGGCAGAGTAAAGAAAGAACCTGTATTATGAAATAAAAAATGGTGTGACTTCGGTTTTGAAGTCACACCATTTTTTATAAGTTATAAATTATAATAAAGTATTCGAGCGGATTCTGGACAGCGTTTCCGGAGTCATCTGCAGATAACTTGCGATATAGGTGAGCGGAGCACGCAGAACCACCTGTGGGCTCATTTCGCACAGGCGCTTATATTTATTAGGTGCCGACTCAAATCGCATCAGATCGGCATGAATCTGAGACTGAATCAAACTCTCTTCCAATATTTTACGATAAAGCATCTGGATATTAACATTACGCATAGCAGCCGCCTCCAGCTTTTTCTTCGGTAGCATATACACCAGCGTAGGCTCCAAAGCTTCCACCTGCAGGTGGGTAGGCTCTTCCTTAAAGAGGCTCTCAATGCACATAAAGATGGTATGATCCACACCCAGATGTTCGGTCACCTCCTTGCCATTCTTAAAGTAAAATTGGCGCACCAATCCCTTCTCGATGTACGAGATACCCATGCACTGTTCACCTTCAGGCAAGATCATCTCGCCCTTGGCATACTTGATAGGCTCAAGGATATCTTCCACAACATCGAGCTCATCATAAGTCATCGTACTATATTTACGCGCCAGCTCGCGCGCAATATCACGCTTAGGGGTAATTACTTTAAAGTCTGCCATAATACTTAACCTCCTTTTCCATTATACTTATATTAAATCATTAGTCGAGTTTGAGCACAGCAAGGAAGGCCTTCTGTGGAACTTCCACATTACCAATCTGCTTCATGCGCTTCTTACCCTTCTTTTGCTTCTCAAGCAACTTGCGCTTACGGCTTACGTCACCACCATAACATTTGGCAGTAACATCCTTGCGCACCTGCTTAACAGTCTCACGTGCCACAATCTTGGCACCGATAGCTGCCTGGATAGCAATATCGAACTGCTGACGAGGTATGAGGTCCTTCAACTTCTCGCACATTCTGCGACCAAAGCTCACAGAGTTTTCGCGGTGAGTCAAAGTACTCAATGCATCTACAGGCTCTCCATTCAACAGAATATCGAGCTTCACCAGGTCGGAATGACGGAATGAATCGATATGATAGTCGAACGAAGCATATCCCTTGGAGATACTCTTCAGCTTGTCATAGAAGTCGATGACAATTTCTCCCAACGGCAACATGAAGTGGAGCTCTACACGGTTTCCACTCACATATTCCTGGTTGATGAGTTCGCCTCGTTTGTCCAGACAGAGTTTCATGATAGGTCCAATATAATTGGTTGCCGTAATGATGGTTGCCCGGATATATGGTTCCTCAATATGGTCTATCAGCGTTGGGTCTGGCAATCCGGAAGGATTGTGAACTTCTTTCACACCGCCCTGCTTGTCGTATACCATATAAGATACGTTAGGTACGGTAGTGATGAC
>USSA01000132.1 GCA_900557255.1 uncultured Prevotella sp. | reverse complement strand
CTTTTTGCCTTTCGTCTGAGCCATAGCGCTTTGTGCTGCCATGAGAAGTAGCAGAACTGTAGTTGAGTATAGTAATATTTTTCGCTTCATAATGAGTTTTTAAACACGATGAATGCAGCTGCGAGCTGTTGCAGCTGCATTCATCTGGTGTTTCTTATTATCTGAAAAGCATTTCTGCTTTTGTTACTTCTTTTGATAATTTGTTTCTGTATGAGCACCTGTAGAAAGGTTGTATACCTGCAGGCGGTCTCTACCATATGCTACATAAATGTAGTTGTCTTTTACTTTGACGTAGTTAGCAGACTTAGATGCTACTCTGTGTGCTACAACCTCATGGGTGTTTTTGTCCAAAACGACAAGTCCATAAGAACCGTATGCTAGATAAACGTATTTGTCATCTACATCGCATCCGTTACATAATGCCTTGTATACTTTCTTCTTGTCATTCCAAGCACTTGGCATCTGCCAGTGCCATTGCTCTTCACCCTTCATGTTGTAAACATAGAGTCCGAGTCCGCTTTGGCAAACATATATCAAGTTGTCCTTAACAAAAACTACATTCTTGCCATCATTTGGTTTTATTCCTACCGTTGTGTGGAATTTTGTAGAATTTTCGAAATCTTCGTCATCTCTATTTATTACTTCGATAGTTGCTCCAACCTCGTCATCGCTAGAATGGTTTTTGTCGTTAAGATAAAGTCCAACGATTTTTCCATTGCCGATTGCTACGTGCTTAACCTTTCCTGGTCTTTCTATTTTGTCGACCTCGTTCATGGTGTTTGCATCGTATACGACATATCCTTCTGTGGTTGCAACAATCAGATGATCTTTCTTCTTGTTGTAAACAACACAATTCTCGTCATATTTTTTACCTTTATACTCCTCTGTTGCTGGATGCAATTGGGCGTATTGCAATGGTTCTACGATCTTAACAATTGGATTTCCATCCTTGTCAACGTCTGCAGTTGTTATCTCTTTAGACTCCGTTGCTAACATATGGTCTTCATTGATGGTCATGTATGATAGTAATGCACCCTTCTTTTTAGAATTACCTGGCAGGAAAATCTTTTTCTCGCCATTATTCAATTCAACAGCCAGAAGGTGGTTGAAGTCTATTACTCTTTGGCTATCATAGAGGTATTGCAAGAGTTGTACCTTGTTGTTTTTTACAGGAGTAAGAACTTCAACACAACCTCCGTGTGAGTTATCTGCATTGTCTTTCTGTTCCTGATTTGTATGGTATGACATGTACAGATAGCCGTCAAGATCCATGATGCCTGTAGCAGAGATGTCGTGTGTGTGGTCATAATCCACAGAGATAATCAAGTCTGTCTTTGGCTTATCAGGTTGAGGCTTGTTATCATTGAATCCTGGAGTCTTGCAATCTTCACTCTCTGTTTTCTTGATGACATATTTAGAAGCCTCGTTAGAAGAGGACAAGAATACGTTACAATCGTTGTTCAGTGTCACTCCGTATCCTTCTTCTGTTATAGAGCTATCTTTTGGTCTTTTAGCTTGGCCATGATTTCCGTCTGATAAAACACCTAATGTCTTTTCGTTATCATCTGTTATTCCATATATCTTATCTTCTGGAACGTCAACGATGAATCCTGCTCTTTCTCCGCTTGTTGCGAACATTTTACAAAGTATCTTATTCGTAGCATCCGGACCAGGAGCATTGAATGCAAGCTTTGCTGCTTTGATTACGCAGACAGCGTCTGTCTCGCCCAATGCGTATGTTCCCTGCTGGGAATTCAAATTCATGAACACATTGTCGCATTCAATCATAGATTGGTTTTTCACTACGACTTTACCACCTGAATCTTGTTTGAAATTCTTGCAGTGCAAATATGATACGTGTAGCTCGCTGCCGTTTGATATATATACGAAATCAGATATATTCGCAGAGCAACCACTATATACTTCACTATTTGTTATTGATAAAGTCTTTGCTTTCAAAGTACCTGTAACATTTAGGACTGCATTGTTAGACAAAATTAAATTCTTCCCACTTAGGTCTAAACTTCCATGATTGTCAACAATTTGGTTAGCTATCGTTAAATTTGTCGCATTTTGAGGAGCAGCAATAGTTCCATAGTTTATTATTTTATTCTGTCCAAGGAATTCTATTCCTGCATTTCCTTGTTTTTTGAAGCCGATGAATTTACCGCCTTTTAAAACTCGAATTTCACCCTTTCCCCACCAATCGCTACTTTCATAATCAAGGGTTCCTGCTACATAAACAGTTTTACCTTCCATGTTAAAAAGAGTCTTGATAGTAACTCCAGCAGGGATAAGTATAATATTATTATTGTTGGTAACGTTAATTACCGCATTATATTCATCTTTTTCAATTTTTGCTGCATTTACTGGAACAGTTACTCCATCCCAATCTGAACCAGCATATGCTCTCGTTCTTGCGCTAGCTGTTGTGTTCTGAACCTTATAGTTTGTAATGCGGCTTGCCAGTTCTTGCGCATCAGTTGTGGATGTGACAGCAGAACCTACCACAGTCTTGATAGGGCTGTTACCACCATTTTCAAGAATGTTATTGCTATCACTACAAGAAGCGAGGAGCATAGCTGCGAAACTAAAAGTAGCAAGCTTTATATTTATAGCTTTCATGTTATTCAATATTATTCGTTAATACTTTAGTCACTTTTTACGCATACCTTATAATTGTTTAATAGCTAGTTAATTTAGCCTTTATAAGGTTTGTCCTCCCTCACTCTATTATGAGAGTGGGGGAGAACAAGTATTTATATGATTGTATTTTCTGATTACTTGGTCTTTGTAACCTTGAATACCTGTACACGGTTCTGACCGTATGCAACGTAGACATACTCTTCGCCATTTACACTTTCAACGGCAACATAGTTTGCAGAACCACAGTCGTCATTCTTGTAAGCATTTGCCTTACGATGGCAGACTGTTTTACCTGTTTCTTTGTCAAGAACAACCAGACCGTATCCGCCACATGCTACATAGATGTAATCACTGCCGATAGCGATACCATTTGCACGACCCTTGACAGTACCTGTCAATTCAGTCTTCTCAGGTTTTGTAAATGTAGGGCATGTGAAGAAGTTGTCGTTTACCTGACCGTTAGAAGAAATCTTAGCAACACCATTTTCGCCTTTACATACGTATATGTCACCGCTAGTTTCTTCAACTGCCATTACAGCCTTATTGTCCTTAGGAACAACTGCGCCAACTTTGTAAGTAACAGGTGTCTCCAATTCGTTATTATCGTAAACATTCACCTTACCGTCTACATCCAAGGTGTAGAGCTTGTTATTTGCTGTTACAACATGCTTTCCTTCTGCACCTGCCTTGCTCCAGAAACTGAAGTCCTTGGCGAATGAGGTAAGACCTTTAGTTGTTGCTACTACGTGTTCGCCATTGAATTCTGCGACACAGTTAGCATCCATCTTGGTCTTGTTGTCGATAGCGTAAAGTTTCACTTCATCGCCAAGGTTACCATCATTGAGGTCTATCTTGCCTAAGAATGCACCTGCTGACTTTTTACCGCTACCTGCCAGATAGAGGCTGTTACCATCTACGATAAGATGGTTGTAATCGCAGTTTTCTGCAGCCTTTTTAGCATCTACTTGCAATTGGTTGCCAGTCATTGAAAGTACCTCAATGTTGCCACCAAATTTCTTGTCGCCAAATGTGTGATATGATACATAGAGCTTATTATTTGCAGATTGGATACATGTAGCAGACTGACCATCTGCTGATTCCTCAGATGCAATCAAGTCAAGCTTAGCCTGGCTTGCGATAGTTGCAGGGTCGCCAGACCACTGGTAACCATATTTCTTGTGCGCCTGATCTACGAGAGTTACATTAGGAGTAGTTTTGTCAGCTACCTTGTCATAGTCTGCGTAAGTGGCAGCGATGTCCAAATCCTCGAAAGTATTGTATTGTTTTGAACCACTATAATTCTCCTGGAACTGGAGCAAGAATGTAGAGTTTGTGCCTGGTGTTGCAAAAGCGACAATCTTGCTGTTGTTACTATTATTGGTAAACTTATGTGCCTTGATGACAGCTACAGCATTTTCTCCTGCCAATGTTATCTGACCTGCAGATGCATTGTCTGTAACCAAGTTGTTGGCTGTAATAACATTCTTGTTGCCAATAGTAATCTTACCAGTACCATTGAGAGACAATGTAGCTTCTCCCTTTGCAATTACTTTATCTCCGTCCTTTGTGTTGTTTGTAACGTTAATGTAGGATGCTTCTACGTTGGCGCCATTGTGAACATTGAATGCATTGGTAACCTTGACAGCTTCTACAGCCTTCAAATAACCATTTACATCCAAGGTACGTGTCTTGATAAAGCCTCCGATGTAAAGATTACCATTGATGGTAGCGTTACCATTGTTGTCATTGTTGAAGAGGTTCTCTTTAGCGTATACATTTGCACCATTTTCTACCTGGAGGTTGATGGCACGGATAGAACCATCGATGAATACGTTAGCACCAGAACCGAATGTGATATTCTGTGTAGGAGTGATTGATTTATTCTTTTCAGCCGGAGTAGTCTCTTTGATAGCTCCAAGACCTGTAATCAAGTCCTTGCTTCCATCGCTCTTCTTATCTCTAAAGTCAGCATAAAGGTTACCCTTGATCTTTATGTCATTTTTTGCAGAGAATACGTTTCTAGGATTTGTGCAGTAAACTGTACATCCGCTAGGAATCATGTCACCAGTACCATTGTATTTCAATGTAGCAGAGCTAAGCAACACAATTTTTGTGTTACTCATTTGGGTAGTTTCGTCATACTGCATGGTGCACGTTCCGTCTACGAAAATAGTAGCTCCATTGATCTTCTGTCCTCTGAAGTCGATATCCTTTCCACTGCTAATTGCGTAAGCCTGATTAGTCAGTTCAGCTGGTCCGCTAAGATTCAACACTTTTTTGAAGTCAGTCTTTGCAGGCACTGTAGGCATAGTGGTTGTGAAGTTTGCCTCGCCAGCTCTTGTCAAGAAGAACTTTCTCGCATTAGCGGTGCTGTTCTTGTAGTTAGCGATGTTGTTGTTGTCAATTTGCTGTGCAACAAGCTTTACTGAAGTGAGGTCTGCAGGATTGATAACAGGTGCTGTTCCACCTGCAGGATCACTGTTGCTGTCGCTACATGATGCGAATACGAATGCCGCCAAACCGATGGCAGCAAGCTTAGAATTGAATACTTTCATATCTATTTAAGTTTAAATTGTACATTCAGTTTCTGATTTATACCATTTACTTATATTCTTGTCCTTCAGCTCGTTGTTTTTTTTGGGTAGTTTGACTATCGTTTTGGTAGATTGACTATCACCATCTTGCGTACACTTACAAGTAGAGCTGTTAAACGGCGCAAATTTAATGCAATTTTTTCAGACTTGGTTGAAATTTTAGTTAAAAAAAACTAATTCGTTATTTTTTTTGCTCTGATGGTCACTATGTTGGCTTGATGTGGGCGATAACGGGTTGGCTCTTCCACTTGTCAAACGATAACTATTTCTGAACTCATTAACCCGAAAATTACTCCGAAAGATAGCAGAATATCTCCGAAGAATACGAAAATATCTCCGAAAGATAAAAAAATATCTCCGAAGAAACCGCTCAAGTTTCACATGTTCAAGTTTCGCAAGTTCAGAAGTTAAAGGAGTTAAAGGAGTTATCGCTCCCTACGGTCGCTGAGGAGTTAAGACAATAGTCTTTTTGGCGTAGTTTTTAAGCAGCAAAACATACGTCTTAACTCCTTAACTTCCTTAACTCCTTTAACTTCCTGATATGCGAAAGTTCAGTAATATAAAAGTAAGGTGTATAGGTGAGCTATATTTATGCTCACTTTACCCTTTTTTCTTGTTATTCTATAGTGAAACCAAGTTTAAATATTAATATTTTTAAAAAATATATCCGGCTATTTCTAGTAGCTGGGGAGCCAGCTTTGCTATTCAAATAATTAGTTGTAAATTCGCATAAATTTACACCATTATGTTGGATATCGCAGAACATAGACAAAAGTTGATTCTGAAAAACTTAGCTCAGCTAGACGACAGAACCAATGAGATACAAGAAGAGTGCATCATCTTGTATCTAAAGTCTTTTATAGGTGATGGAGCTGAATTGCTATCTCCATACCAGTTCTCTAATATTACGCATATCAAGCATGATACAATAATAAATGTGTTGAAAGGAAAAGTGAAGTTCAAGCCTTACCAGCAGCGTCGGTGGTGTTATTGCATCCTTTATCATTGGGATACTATCATTGATACGCTGAATAAGAAACATGTTGCGGAGAGTAAAAATTTTGAAAAAGATAAGTTTGAAAAGAATTTCAATGAGGCTTTTTGGCAATGGGCTACGATAGGGAGAGACTTGAAACAACTTGACAAGTTGAAAGAGAAAGTAGAAGAAATGCAAAGCAATTTTTCACCTCGCAATAAATAATTGAACAACAACATTAAAAAAATATCATGAGATTTAACCGTGCATCAGTGCTTGCGCAGCTATTATAGAGAAACAATAACAATTAATAACTTAAAAACAGAGTAAAAATGAAAAATTCGACATGAAATCGGGGGAGGCATTCCTCATACTGCTCTGCAGCTCAATGTCTCCGAAGTAAGGATTCACCCTGGAAAACTTTCAGGGGCCACCTCTTCTTCCAAGATTGAGGAAGTAAATTTAGTCTATCTTAAATGGAGAAGATATATGACTAAAATATTTTACGGATTGCCAATCTGGCTAGTGCAGACTGGACCGGTAAACATCGAGGTAGTTATTAACGTAGAATTCAGTGGCAACAGCAAAGTGGTTATTGATTCTGCTAGTTTCAAACAGTTAATGGATATGGCAGATGAGAATTAGCATAGGTAATATCATCTTCCGTGATCAATCCAGAATGATTGTTGGTAAAGATGATGATCAGCAAAAGGAGAATGAAGAGAGTGAAGAGGAAGAGCCAGGAACGGGTTCTGCAGGAGCGAGAGACAGAGCTCCTACGGTCGACTTGGAAGTGGTGAATGACCAATCTAAACCTGAAAATGATGAAGAATATACACCGTCTTGTTTCCTGTTGGAAGGTAGGGTTGTTCCTATTGAACTTTGCAATGCCAGAGCAAACAAGATATTCCGACTACTTAGAAACGCTCAAATCCTGAATGATGATTTCAAACCCGTCAACAAAATGCCGTGGTGGAAAAGAGGGGAACTTGCCGATATATTGGCGACGGAACTGAACATCCAGCACACCTGGAAAGTGTTTGGCATTTTCTGGGATATGGATGCAGAAAGTTTGAGAGGTGGATTCAATAAAGCTAAGGATCATGCTTATAAATATGATTTTGATGAGGAAATCATGGATATTTTGAGATAATTTACCCCCGGAATTCAGAACCGATATGGTCTGAGTTTCGGGGGCTTTTCATAGAAGTATGCTCACTGCAATGCAACTATGGAACAAAAGGACAGTTAGCCTTGCTCCAGCAGTTTTTTGTCCGTCAAGAAATCCAATAATCCAATAGTCAATACACCGAGTTCGTCTTCCTTGCGGTGAATATCATCACCAACAATAACAATCTTACGGAAGTGGTCATTGATTGACAATAGTGGGCGTCGCTCTTGTTGTTCCTTCTCTGGCGTTGGCATGTGGAAAGCCGACTGAATATACACTCTGTATGGAGGACGGTTTACTACAAAGTCAACCTCTAACTGCTTTCTTATAAACTTGCCGTTCTCATCCTTACCACCAAGTTCTACTAATCCCACGTCCACATTATATCCACGGCTTCGAAGTTCATTATAGATAATATTTTCCATAATGTGTGTTTCCTCTTGTTGGCGATAGTTGAGAATGGCAGCACGAATGCCGATGTCTGCGAAGTAATATTTTGTCTCGGTGCCAATATATTTCCTGCCTTTCACATCATAGCGTAAGGATTCTTCTATCAAGAAAGAGTCTTTCAGATAGTCAATATATTGTTTTATAGTGTCTCTTTTTATGGTTACCCCTT
>USSA01000131.1 GCA_900557255.1 uncultured Prevotella sp. | reverse complement strand
CAAAGATACTTATATTCCATCAAAGTATAATCATACTCTGATAATTATTATAGTTAATTAAAGATTGATGTACTGCACTTTCTTGGATATATTATCATTTCATATCATGCTATAAAGTATGAATTAGAATAAAATATAAAGTTTGATTTAGTTTGAATGAATACCCGATAAATAGTTGTAAATTCGCATCGCAAATTTCAAACAAAGTCCGAAATGGAAAGTATAAATATTATCATATCTGCGGCAAAAAGCCGATTGAGGGTGAAGTGCAAACAACCTTGCACTTCAAGTTTTCGCATATCATACTTTGGAGGAAGAAAACAAATGTCCATGTTGTCTGCCATCACACTTGCCATTCTTTTGCTGGCATCCTGTTCAAAAAATGCCAGTGAACTGTCTTTCCATGATGCAAGGGAGGCATTGGATGCGCAAAAGGTGTTCCTCTCAAGGATGAAATCAGACAAGGATTTGTCTATGGAACACCTTGCCGACAAAATATCCAAATGGCGTACTTTAGAAGACTCGGTTTCTGCTTGTCTGATGCGAGACACCATCAAAAAGGCACATTCGTTTCCGATGGAAGAATTTTCCAATGTCCATGACTCCATCCGTGACGAGTTTATGCGCATAGCTACCGCCAAGCGAAGGACATTCAAGGATGTGCTCCTGTTGAAGATGAACGCCTCCCCTTATAACGGTAAGAAGGAAACGGACAGCCTTTCCTTGGTGGCTTCAAAGTTTTTTGAGAGTGTGGACACCATACCGTTATATAAAGGTGACAAGACAAGGATCTTGACCACCTATCATTTCTTCTTGGAGAAGGTGAAGAAGGAAGGCATTGCCAACCAATCACAGTTCCTCACCTTTCTGAAAACGGAGGATATGCTGTTCAGAACATTTCTATCTCATCTATACGAGATGAGCGACGTGTCGGTTTCGCATATAACAAGTGGAACAGAAAATGTGTGCAAGATGATTGCTCAATCTTCAAGGAAAGGAAACTTCCCGGCAAGGGATGCCGTGGCATATATGGCGGTTCGTACCAATCGAAGAATCATCGCCAATGCGCAGACTTGCGTTGCTGATATTAAGAGTGGAAAGGTTACTTCCGCTGAACAACGGACTGCCTATTTTTGGATGATACTGCAACCATTCCTGTCCATTGATGACTTCGGAATGGCGATGCTTTCAGAGAATCAGCGAAAGGATTTGGTGCAACTGTCAATAGATGCTTTAGGTACAATCAGCAGTCTTAGCCGTTCCTTGCAGATGGACAAGAATATGACAGACGGGTTACCAGATATGTTCATCAAGCTATACATTTCTTCATTATAAACACAACAGTTATGCTGCATAAATTTCTCAACGACTTCCTGGCACTTGCACCATTGCAGTTGCCGGAGCTTATCAACCAGGAGCGCATGGAACAGCCAGTCTATGAAGACGGATATGTCCTGCTTGACTTCAAGTTGGAAAAGCCTTGTCCTCTCGAAGAGGTGATGAACCTGTTCGAAGACCAGATGGAACTGGTCATCCTTTACCACAAGGTGACTTCCGTACATACAGAGTTCGGACAGTTCTGCTGTGCCTTCTCCAACCCTAATTTCGGGCGGATGTACAAGATGAATGCCAGTACGGATGCCAATGGAAATGTCCACTCCGTCATGGTGACAATCTATGAGTCCTTGGAGTTCATGTACGGTGACTTGTGCCACGACATGGAACTGCAAGCGAGGACAGGCTTCTTCAAGTACAAGCGTGACAAGGCGGACATGCTGATGTGTTTTATGTGACATTACGTTCCATTTATGAGCGACGTGCAGCTTCAGAACATCGTGGACATAATCCACAAATGCCACACATGGATAGACGTTGGCAGTTCGTTCCATTGGAAAGACACTGCAGTTTCACGGCATGGCATGGTGCAGACCGTCTGCTGTCGGTGTCTGACTCTTCGAGCCTGTCATTCCAACAATGATTATGTCCGTGGGCAGGAGTGGCATATTCCACTGCTTGACATTGACCGAAGTGCCAAGATTCTTATGAGAAAGGATGCTGGTTTCAAGAAACGCCTTGCATCAAATGCTTTGACAATGACGGATGTCGAGCGACTTTTCATGGAAGTCACCTATGGAATTATTGAGTTGGAGCTATTCGAAGGTTATTGACCGTTTTACATTACAATTTGATCTATGATATTCAAGATTATCTTTCTTTTCTTCCCTATGTTTCTTCTCTTGGCATCAACGATGTGCTACAGGAAGAACAATCGGATGATGCAGAGATTTTATCTCCGCATGGTGTTTTCGCATAATTTTCGAAAACTGTACACATTGCTGTTGCTGATGGCAATATTGGTGTTCAGTTTCGTGGCATATCAAGTACAGCCCAACGAGATTGGTGCTCATGTAACGGCACTGTTGGCATTGTTGCTGTTCAAGTTCTCCTATGCAGACAATCTGCTGCATAGGTTGCATGACAACAGGAAATCATGTGCCATCGCTTTTACAGCCTCATTGGTGTTCATGTTCACTCCCCATTTGTACACATTGGGGGTGATGGTGGGCTTGT
Organism: uncultured Prevotella sp.; assembly: GCA_900557255.1. The sequence goes on along the minus strand of USSA01000131.1, from coordinate 5,543 downwards.
TCTTGGTGGCATCCATCTACTATCCGTCCTCAAAGGTCATCTTCAAGGCACAATGTCCTGACAGTGGCAGACACTTGGCGCAATGTCCTGAGGACATCGTAAACTTCTACTTTTAGTCCATTCTTGGAAAATGCTACTTGGTACTGGCACATTCTACAACACTCAGTCTAAAATGAGAATTATTATTTCACAACATCAACAAGACATTTTCAATGAAACATATACGAAAGGAAAATATAAAGGTAAGCCTCTCTGTCGGCTTTCTGGCATCTCTCCAGGAGCGACATAACGAGCGGTATTCCAAACATGAGGCATTCTGTTATCTGCTGGACAAGGCATGTGAGCACTACATGCCGAAAACCGTAAGCAAGGAAGTGGCAGACGAATTGAAAGATTTTCAGTTTATCACAACCAAAACCCAACTTGCAGAGGACTGGCATTGGCATCGTGCCACCGTGCGTCAGTTTCTCGAAAAATTAACGGAACATGGGCTGATACACTGCAAGGAGTTTGAAACGAAATACACCATCATCACGATGATTGGCATGAAGGACGGTAACGTTCCGACAATGCGAAATAGCATATTGGAACCAATCATCCGTTTCACAATGGACAGTTGGTTCAATGGCACTTCCACCACAGAAGAGACTGCCGTTGTCTGTGGTCAGATTGTAAAGGGTGCAGTAGCATTATCGCAAGAAAACAACTCTGCTTCTACATCATCTGACAACCAACTTTCATCTGATGATATTGCCACTTGCATGATTGGCAGACTTGTGGATTGTATGCCTCTTGTAGATGAGGAAGAACATAACAAACTTCAGTTGCGTAACGCAATCTTCAAGTTCTTCACTCGTGTTCTCAATCGAGACTGGCTCCAGTTGTTCATTCTGATAAAGGAACTGCCCGACATCGCCAGTCATGGAAAGTCTGCTTCCGTCAAATTGAACACTGCTGAAGACATGAGCCTTTTCCAATCCCTGTGTTCCGCTTATAAGGCTTGCTGTCCTACCTCAACAGTTGAGACAGCTGCCAAGCCAGTTGTAACCGCCAAGGCGGACAACCATAAGTAGAGTTCATTCTGTTCCATTATAGCTGCCTTACGGACATTCTCCTTTTAAGACCTCACGATTCGATACTGGCATATCGCACTCGTCGTGGCTTGCCTTTTTTAGCGCATCGGGCTTGCCCGCTGTTCACGAATTTAGGGAGTGTGGTAACTCATTACCCCTACGACCTATCAGTCTTCTGGAGAGTGTCCGCCAAGGCAGCAAGCTGGGACACTGTTTTTACTGACACATATAAGCATATCAGAGATATGGAAAGAATAGCAAAGCAGGTTTTGAACGTCAGGGGACGTAAGGGATGCGCCGCCGCTCTCAGCCGCGAATACCAACGCAACTGGAGCGACCGGGCTTGGCAGGTAGCCATAGCCAAGGGTAACTATGACCTCGGCAGACAGCATCTGAACTTCCAGATTTCCAAGGGAGGCAAGATTGCACCTATCGACAAGAGCAAGTCCATTCCACAGTTGATGGCTGAGAACTTGGCTGCTCGTGGCATCAAGGACAAAAATGAGGGATTGGCTGAGCCACGTTTCAGAACGGTGGCGGACTTCATTTTCAGCGGTTCGCAATGGAAGATGCGTGAGCTTGCCTTCGGTGACCAAGAGGTGGTCTTCAAGCCAGGCGACAACAAGGAGAATTATGCCGTCAAGCGTATGCCAGAGATTGAGCAATGGGCGACGGACATTTATAATTTTGTCGCAGGAAAGTATGGTGAGGAGAACATCGTTGCCTTCTATGTACACTTGGACGAGACTTCACCACACATCCATTGCGTTCTTCTGCCAATCAAGGACGGCAAGTTTGCCTTCAAGGAAATCTTCGCAGGTGCCAACAATCGGGAATATAGTCAACGAACATCGAAACTTCATGACGAGTTGGCGATGGTCAATGAGCCTTGGGGACTGGTGCGTGGAACGAGCCAAACGGAGACTCGGCAACGACACAGACCTACGGAGGAATACCGCAAGCACCTGTCCGAGGAATGTTCTTCAAAGGAAGAGGAACTGGACAACCTTAACAAGGCTGTAAGCGATCTTCGGGTGGAAATAGCACTGGCAGAACGTCGTGTAAAAGGTCTCTCTTCTATGGTGGAACATCTGGAAGAAGAGAAACATCAGAAGATGTCGGAGATTGACAAGTTGAAGGTGCAGATTGCCAACAAGGAAGGAGATAGTTCCATCTTGTCGCAGAAGTTGGAAAAATTGCAAAACGAGTTGGCTTCCGTTGATGAGAAACTGGCAGACAAGAAAGACAAGCTTGCTGTAGCTGACCGGCAGTTGGACGAGTTGAACAAGGATATGGAGTTTGTCAAGGAGCGGACAGAGACGCTTCGACAGGATGCCATGCAGTTCTCTCGTGAGGCTCAGACTGGTGCTGGCGCACTTATCAAGACAGCTATGTTGGAAAGCATGGTCACTGACTACCGTTCCAAGATGGCATCGTTGCCACCTGAAATCAAAGTAGCATTTGACGGTTCGCCATTGGAAACCATAGCCGAGCACACTGCCGAAGTTCTTCATTGTGCCACCTTATTATACCTTGGCTACATAGACCAAGCCACGACATTTGCCGAAGGGCAAGGTGGCGGAGGCGGTGGCAGCAATGACATGAAATGGGGGCGCAACGATGACGAGGATGACAGGCGTTGGGCGCACCGTTGCCTTGCGATGGCAAACAGGATGATGCGACCGAAAGGCAGCAAGAGTAGAAAGCGTTAATAGAAAAAATAATCGACAAATTGAAATTTATGATTAGAAAAGCAATATTTATGATGGCATTGTGCCTATGCGGACAAATGCAGGTCAATGCAGCAACAACGGATGATGGCACGAATGAAATGGTGTCATCTGGCATAAATGAGGATATGCTCCGACAGATTGAGCCTACATATCTCAAGGAGGTGGCTGTACCCTCCGCATGGTCTTCCAACTGGTTCGTTGGTATGTCTGGTGGCATATCTACCTTTGTAGGAAAGCCGCATGGTACAGGGAACATGTTTGACAGGATGAAACCTTCCCTGGCAATAAAGGCAGGAAAATGGTTCACGCCGGAGATTGGTGGTCGGTTTAGTTTCCAAGGTTTTCAGTTCAAGGATGCCAGCAAGAATGTCCGTGATTACAAGATGGTTCATGCGGATTTTCTTTGGAATGTGACCAACAGTTTTGTCAAAGACCATGCCACCACACAAAGATGGGGATTCATTCCGTATGCTGGTTGCGGTATTATCCATAACGAGGATAACGGCAAGAGTCCGTTTGTCATCAACTATGGTGTGATTGGACAATATCGTTTAACAAAGCGTTTGGCGGTCAACATGGAATTGGGTAGCGCAACCACATTCCGTGACTTTGATGGTGTGGGCACATCCAATAAGTTTGGTGACAATTTGTTCACCTTGTCTGCCGGACTGACTTTTAACATCGGGAAGGTCGGTTGGAAGAAGGTTGTAGATGCCGCTCCTTATATCAACCAGAACAAATGGCTGGCAGATTACACCAATGATTTGTTGGCTCACAACCAAAAGTTAAGCAAAGCTCATGCGGAGGATGTCAATGTCATCGTTGAAATGAGAAAGATCTTGGAGATTGAAGGATTGCTGAAAGCCTATGCCGACCGCCTGACATATTATGCGGATAGTACGGAGTATCGCATCTACCCGAAAAATAACTACAGCGGTTTGAACTCGCTCCGTGCAAGATTGGCTCACAAGGATTGGAATGGCATGGGAAAAGCAAAAACAAGCCGCTCTCTGGAGTATCGTTTCTCCGTTTCTGATTCTGTTTCTTGGAACAAATACGTTGCAGAAATGGCAGGTGGAACCAAGTGCATCGGTTCGCCAGTGTTCTTCTTTTTCAAGATTGGAACCACGCAGTTGGTTGACGTTTCACAGATGGCAAACTTGAATGAGTTTGCTCGTATAGCAAAGGCTTATCATCTCAAAATTTCCGTTGTAGGTGCTGCCGACAGTGCCACAGGAAACGATGGCATCAACAATCCTCTCAGCAAGTCAAGAGCGGATTATATTACGCAACAGCTCATGGTAAGAGGCATTGACAAGTCCATGATAATATCAAAAAGCGAGGGCGGTATTGATAAGTATTCACCAATTGCAGTCAACCGTCATACGGCTGTCAGACTATTTGCACAGTAAATGTGTTTTGCTATCATTCATACGATAAGCGGTAATCTGCAAAACAATGATTATCAAAAGAAAGAGTCCGTTCGTGATGAATGGACTCTTTCTGCTATTGGTTATTTTGTTCTTTCTCTTGTCGCAATATCTTGTTTATGACAGCGATAACTTGCTCTTGTATATAAGCTTTGAACATCGTGTCATCCTTTATGGCAAAGTCCAACTGTTCATATACTACAGTATTGACAGAACTTCTGAGTTGTTTTAACTTGTCATTTACTGGTATCTGTCGATGGGCTTGCCAATAGAACGTAACTTCATCTTGCACTATCGCTTTCAACACCATTTTCTGTTCACGGCTGAGTTTCTTGAAAGTCTTGTTTTCTCGTTCTTCGTTGTTGCCATATAAAATAGTATCGATATATTCATCGGCATCAACGATCTCAAACTCATTGTCCCCGAAAGGCAAGTCCAAAATCTTCTTGTTGCTTTTCTTCATCTCACCCATGCACTCCTTACAGATGTGTTGGACATGACCTTTCCCCGAAAATGACTCGTTCGACTTGTATTCACCACAAATCTTACAGTAATGTCCTTTATGCTTCTTCTTTGCCATATCTCTTATCTTATCAAGGGTTATGCAACTGTATGAGAATGCAGGATGCATCATCTTCCAAGTATTCTATACGACTTAGCAATTTGTTTTCTACGATAACAGAATCTATGCAATCCTTGGATTGATAGAATCCATCTGTACATAAAAACAACAAATCCATGTCTGATATTTTCGTTTCTTGAATGGATATAGGGTTGCGGAAACCTCTTCCATTCACACAACGAGTCAGAAAAGTACAATTATCACCTTCCTTCTGGTGGTCTTCAGTAAGTTGATGTATACCTTTTTCTTTTTTGTAATATAGACGGACATTTCCTTGCCATGCGTAATAGGCTGTATCATCTTTTATGTATAAGACGGTAACTGCTGCTCCCATTTTGCAACAAAGAGCCTTGCATTTATCTGCAACTGCAATGTCTGCTTGTTCAAAAGCCTTTGCTAACAGCTCTCTTATATCCACAGAATTATGTTCTGCCAATATTTTATAAATACTTTGTGCAACAGTGGCTGCTGCAATCTCACCATATTGTAAGCCACCCATACCATCGGCAAGGATAGCGATGCAACTCCCATCTTGTAATTGTTTGCACAAGATAAAATCTTGGTTTGTATCACATAAGCCTTTTTGACTACAATATTTTATATCTATCATTATAAATTCCTTTCTTCTGTAGCAGAGCGAAACACTTCTGAAATGACTTGCCATGTTCTCCTTACTTGGTCATAA
>USSA01000130.1 GCA_900557255.1 uncultured Prevotella sp. | reverse complement strand
TTGGGCTTCTTGTTTTTAATCATTTCTAAAAAGATAAAATAATTATGGGTGTATTTATTTTTTTGGGTGTTATCGCCTTATTTATGAGTCTTTTTGCATTGTGGGGAGTATATGATCTTCGAAAGAATGCATAAAGGATTTGTACACAGCATAGAGAGCTTTGGTTCAGTAGATGGACCAGGCATCAGATTTTTGATTTTCCTGCAGGGGTGTCCGATGCGCTGCCAGTTCTGCCATAACCCGGATTCATGGAAGACGGGAGTAGGAGAGGAGTGGAGTGCCGATGACCTGCTGGATAAGGCAGAGCGATTCAGGAGTTATTGGGGTGACAAGGGCGGCATCACCGTAAGTGGTGGAGAAGCCCTGATGCAGATAGACTTTCTCATCGAACTTTTCGAGAAAGCCCATCAGCGTGGCATCAACACTTGTCTTGATACATCAGCGCAACCCTTCCGTAAAGAGGGTGCTTTCTTCGATAAATTCGAGCGTCTGATGGCCGTTACAGATACTGTTCTTCTTGATATCAAGCATATCAACGATGAAGAGCATCATAAACTCACCCGCCATTCTAATGTGAACATACTGGATTGTGCACGATATTTAAGCGAAATACACAAACCAGTATGGATTCGTCACGTCCTGATTCCAGGTATTACCGACAAGGATGAATACCTCTATCAGCTGCGCGATTTTCTCTCAACACTCTCAAACATTGAGCAAATAGATGTCTTACCTTATCATACGATGGGTATCTACAAGTATGAGAAACTAGGTATTGCCTACCCGCTGGAAGGCATAGATCCTCCTACTAGTGATCGCATTGCTCATGCAGAAGCAATCTTGCAAGAGGCACTTTAGCCTCTTGCAAGACTGCTTAGATGAGCATCTAGCGAGCTGGTGAGACGGGCTTTGATGATAGGCTTTGTGATGTAGTCATTTACTCCAAGCTCGTAGCATTCATCCACATTATCCTTGTTGCTTAACAGGGAAACCACGATGATGACCATTTCACTTTTCGAGTATTTAGAGCGTACATGGTCTATTACGTCCCACCCATTTACATGTGGCATCATCAAGTCGAGCAGTATCACGTCCGGCTTGAATGAGTCAATCAGTTCAATGGCTTCTTTTCCGCCATTTGCAGTTTTCACGTCGATGTCAAAGTCCTTTATCATTTCAGAAATAGTTTTAATATTTTCTGAAATATCATCGACGATTAGCACTTTGTTCTTTTCCATTTTTCACTGGTCTATTTTATGTAGGTTCTTTCCGATCTTGAAGATCTAGTTTCTTGGCTTGTGAATGCCGTAGATGTCGCACATGAATCCTTTATCAGTGATTAGATTGTTCATGTTGATACTGTCGAACATCTTGTGATGAGTACCGATTACCACAATCTGATACTCTTTTTCCAGAACTTTAGGATCATCTGTCACCTTGATGTTATATTCTTCTTTTACTTCCTTTGCGTCTACCAATGGATCGTAGAGTGTGGTTTTGTAACCTGCTCCTACCAGGTTGATATAGAGATCGGCTACTTTTGTGTTTCTGATATCATCGCTGTCTGGCTTGAACGAGAAGCCGAGAATCAGCACGTTAGTCTCCGGAGCCTTGAACTTTCTGCTTTCAGATGCATTCTTTATCTTTCCTGCCATCCATACCGCCATCTGCTCGTTAACCTCGCGGGCTGTAGAGAGCAGCGATGGTACCACGTCAACCTCCTGTGCCTTGTTAATCAGGTAGTATGGGTCTACCGCGATGCAGTGGCCGCCAACGAGTCCTGGAGTAGCTGGCACGAAATTCCATTTTGTGCTTGCTGCCGCCGTTACGTCTTCAATGTTGATGTTCATCTTGTCGAAAATCTTTTCCATCTCATTGAAGAAGGCTATCTGCACGTCTCTCTGGCAGTTCTCCATCAGTTTACATGCCTCTGCTATTCTGATACTCTTCGCCTTGTAGGTGCCATGGGTAAGTACTGAAGCATAGAGACTGTCGATGATAGCTGCTGCTTCGGGTGTAGAACCGCTGGTAACCTTCACGATGTTCTCGATGGTATGAACAGTATCGCCCGGGTTGATACGCTCTGGCGAGAAGCCTACAAAGAAACTCTGGTTCAATTTCAATCCTGATGTAGATGCCAGCAATGGAGCGCAGACCTCTTCTGTCAGACCTGGGTAAACGGTACTCTCGTAGACTACGATATCACCTTCTTTCAGAATCCTGCCAACCTCAGCTGTAGCATTTCGCACGCAACTGATGTCTGGCTTGTTCGATTTGTTCACCGGTGTCGGTACAGCTATGATATACACATTACACTTCTTCAGGTCATCAATATTGCTGGTCAGTTTCAGCCCCTGTTCCAATGCCTTGCATACAGTTTTGTTGTCTGTCATTGTACTTTTGGCTAACTTGGCTACCTTTCCTGCTTTGATGTCATATCCCCATGTATCGTATTTCTTTGAGAATAAGCATGCTAGTGGAGTACCAACATACCCCAATCCTATTACTCCAATCTTAAACTCAAAAGACTTGTTTATCATATACTATATTCTGTTTATGTTTTATAATGTTGTTTCTTTTATTGGGAGCTCCCTGCTGTATGTACGTTACAGCAAGTAACTCGGATCTTTTAGATTCCTTCGAGCTGAGCATAGCGCGAAGTCTTCTCAGGGTTCCAGGCGTCCTTGTAAGAACGTCGGAAGAAGATCTCTTGCAGATGAGCCGACAGGCGGGCGATACGCAGGAAATAACCTGTATAAGGCGACATCAGTGGCAGGTATCTGTAAAGGAACCACACGTCTTTCTTTCTTTCTGAAACCATCAGCACCAGGATGAAGGCAAGCTGTGAGAAGCATACTCTGATGAAGTAGCCCAGTGCCAGCACTTCAATGATGTGCGTGTTAAACGTGATGGCGAGCTTGATGATATACCACAACCACAGAAAATTGAGGAAGCAGTCGAAAACTACACTCTCCATGTTGGATAACCAGTTAAGGATACTCCAGTTCTTTGTAGGCAACAGAATGTCGGCATGCTTGCGTAGACGGAATCTCACGAGCGAGCGCGACCATCTGATGCGCTGATGATACAGCTTGTACCATTTGGTAGGCACATTGGTCATACAGATGGCATCTTCGGCAAATTTCACTTTATATCCGGCTTTGCGGATCTTCTGTGTCAGGTCACCGTCCAGTCCCGGTCCTATGTCCCAATAGCCCACTTCCTTCAGCGTCTTTCTTTCGAAGGCTCCGAATGCTCCCGAAATGATGTGGTAGATACCCAGTTCGCTGGTTACGATACGTCCCACCTGTATTCGCTTCAGGTATTCGAAAGCCTGCAGCGATGAGCAGATGGTTTCCTTGTAGTTGCGCACTTTCACACATCCTCCTACGCCCTTTACCATTCCGTCGATGTAGAAGGGGAGTAGAATCTTCTCCAGTGCATCACGGTCAAGCGAAGAGTCGGCATCCAGACATACGATGTATTTGCCTCTTGCCATCTGGGCTCCATAGTTGCTGGCGGCAGCTTTACCGCCTCTTGTATCCAACCTCAGGTAGTGGGTGATATACCCGGCCCGGTAGAGGTCGTTGCAAATCAGTTTGGTGTCGTCGTCGCTACCATCGTCTACCACGATGATTTCGTAGTTGCGGTAGGTTTGCTCAGCCAGCGAGTTCACCATTTTGAATATATGTTTGCCTTCGTTCTTTCCCGGTACGAGGATGCTTACGAGCGGATTCTCGCGGTATAGGAAGAACTTGGCATATTCTTTCTCTTTATCTAACCGGTTTCTCTTCATCAGTCGGTTTCCGATTACGAGATATTCCAGGATATAATATCTTGGCATCTCGATGAAGAAGAGGAACCAGTAGGTATTCACGATACTGCTAAACGATAGCGTGCTGATCCAGTCGAAGAAATCGTTCAGATGTTCTGCTATGCTAAACATACGCTTTTCCCTTTCTTCTTGATGGCTTATCTCAGCACGGTGAGCGCCAAGAGTGCCATGAGTATGAGTATACCTGCGATGGTGACAAGGATGGCAACGAGTTTCTTGTAGAGCACGATGCGCTTCTGTATCTTGTCGTTTTCATCTTCCTTCGGCTCCGTATCGAGCAGCTCTTCCTGCGGCTGCACCTCTTTCTCTTCTTCCTTCATCAGAGGTTCCTCTGAGTAGCGGCAGTAGTCGTCTGGAGTCATATCCACATATTGCAGTTTGTTGAAGAACTCGTCATAGTTGTTGGCGAGGGTCTTCGTCTTGGTTTCCAGCATGCAGCAGATAATCTCGTCCGGCTCTATCAGGTTGGCAAGCTTTCTGATGGCTATCGACATCTCCTTGCTCAGTTTCTGCTGGGCTTCTTCCACCGTTTCGCCCTGCTCATAGAGGGTAGAGGATACGTAGAAGATATTGTTGTTGTAAGATACCTTGTGACTGGAGAAGAGCTTACAGAGCCTGCCCTGTATGCTTTCCTTTATCTTTACGGTATCCTTGTTATCATCGATAATCCATATCTTGCCTACCATGACCGAGAGTTCATCCTTGCGGTAGGTTTCCATCAGCTGACGGCGCAGGCGGTTTGTCAGCAGGTAATATTCCATGAAGTTATCATAAATGTTCACCATGTTGTTGAACATGATGTTGCCGCTGGTCAGTGTTCTGATTCCTTCTTCCGTTATCTCGTAGTCCACTACGTCTCGTGGCACCAGGGCATTTACCGGATAGGTGCTCTGGCAGTAGCAGCAGGTTGACTTGGTGATAGGCGCGGTAAACGAGTTCTCGCAGTCGTTGCAGGTATATACCACGGCTGGTCTGTCATAGTCAACACCGATGTGGCGCAGTTTCTTGTGACACTTCGGACAGATGAGCATACCGCCCACATTATAGCTGCTTTCCGGCGATACGTTGGCGCAGCTGAAGTGGTGGATGATGTTCTGAATCTTCAGGTTCGAACTTCCGCACTTCGGACAGCACTCTGTATAGAGCAGGTGAGAGTGGTTACACTTAGGGCATAGGTGCTCCTTCAGCAGGAAGCGGTGAATGCGCAGTGAACCGTACTCCACCATAGAGTCGATGAACATGAACATCTCGTTGAGATGGAAGAGACCCATACTGTGATAGTGCTCGAAGATAGGGTTGATATATCCCAAAGACGATTTTTCCAGCAGTCGGTGTCCCATGATTCGCTGGTCTCTTGAGAGCAGAAATCTCAGAATATTGGCAAAGAGCTGGTTAGGCTGTGTAGGACGGCTTGTTTCGCTTTTTACACCAAACTTCTGTCTTGCCATCTTGATTTTGTCAATAATCTCGTATACCTTCTCATTGCTCATGTCGCTCACATAGGCATCAATGATATAGTCGATAATCTGTTCCTTTCCCGATACCGCTGTATTGACGAATATCGGTTTGTAGCTACATTTCCACGATAAGATTGGACTGGCTCCATACAGTATAGCATGGAACGCACGCTCACTCTTCGTATTGATGTAAACACAATCGAAGTAGTCGGACTGGATGTCCGGTGTCGAGTCGATATCTATATAGCTATCGATGGTGAGCACCATGTCTCCACGTTTGTTTCTTCTAAGTCCAATCATTCTTTATTTCTTTTGTTCTTGATGATTATTGTTGCCGCTCGAAATCATGTTGCTTCGCTTCACGTTTTCGTTCTTGCCCACTGGGATGGTGTACATCGGTAGTGGCTTCGGATCGAGCATGGCATCAATCTTGTTCACTCTTACTCTTACCGGCAGTTTGTTGCTCATTACCCATGCCGGTACTCTCTGGTTCGGGTTCAGGGTGAAGACGGCAACCACTGCGTTGGCATCATGCGAGAAGTTACTCTGCAGATGCTTTGGTATTTCCTCTACTCTCAGACCTACCATCTGCAACTTAGCTTGCAGTTCCAGGTCTTTGTTGATGATGATGTCGGCATCGTCAGGGCTTTCCATATACTTCACCATGTCGTTTGGTACGTATGCGATTACGCCCAGATGACAGTCTGCATAGTCGGTGTGCTGAATAACCATTACCTCCTCGCTCTTGAATACCAGTGTCTTGTCGCTTACATTAATCTTAGTGATGTAGGCATCGGCTGGTGCACAGCAGTAGTGTATAAGTCCCGGGTTGTAGATGCTAGTGTTGGAGTAAGGCATGGCAGCATTTGTGGTGCCGGCTCCTCTGTGGCTCATGAAGTTATAGGTGGTGTTCTTAGCCTGTGCGTAGATTTCCACCTTGTTAGCCTGCTTTCTCAATTCTTCTTCTACCTCGGCAATCTCAGCATCCAGTGCATTTCGCTTGGTGTTGTCGGTAAGACCGTAGTAGATGTCCGAACTTTCAGAGGCTTTCTGTTTCCTCAGTTCGGCGAGGCGGGTACGCAATACAGGAATCTCCTGCTGTGCGAGCTTAGCCTGTACCTCCATGTCGTGAGTCTCCTTTACGGCAGAAGGCAGAATGTTCGGGTCGTATTGGTTCACAATATTACCTAGCAGTACATAAGAGTAGAGCGTATCTCCCTTATGTACCACTTCACCCATTTCTTTGTTCACCTTAAGGATATAGATGTCGTCAACGGCACTGATACGGTTTTCATCGAGGGTTATATAACCGTCGAAGGTTGCCCATATCATACGAGTGACAATATAGTAGGCGGCAAGCACGATAACCAGCAGGAAGATCAGGGCAAAGACAATCTGCTGTCTGGCAAGGCGGTGACCCTGCGACTTCAGCAAGTCTGCCATCGCCTGTTCTTGTGGCGTGCCATTATATTGGAATTCATTCATATTCTAGTTTCCTTACATTCAAAGTTCTATTTCTTTGAAGATGTTGTTGTTGTCATAGATGCTCACGGCTTTCTCTATATTGATGATAGCGAGGGCCCGGTTCTGCATCAGTTTATACATTCGCTCCATACTTTCCAGGAGTCCCGTATATTCGTCCATACGCATCAGATAGTTGTATCCCTGCTTCTGGTTCTGGTAGGCATAGCGGCGCATTTCTATATATTTGCCGGTCTGGTCTATATGAAAGGCCTCTGTGGCTATCGCCTTGTTCAGGTTGTCTATCTTCTTGAGCAGGATGCCTACCGACTGTTTTATTTCTTTCACGTCGGTACCGCGGCTGCTGCGTATGATTTCCTTCTGGGTCTCCAGTGCCTGTCGTTTGCGTGGCGTTTCGTTCCAGATAGGAATGGTGAATCTTACGCCCACGTCGGCATTGTTCGAAATCTTGTTGTTGCTCTGCCAGTAGCTCGACCATCTTGCGAATGGTGTGAGTCGGGTAGTGCTTAAATAGTTGGTCAGTTTGCTGTCGTTGTCAGCAATCTGTTCTTTCACCATCATGATTCGTGCATCCAGACTTTCCTGGTTCAGATGGTTCCAGAGGGCTGTTGTGTCTACCACAATCTTGGTTGGTTTGATGCGGTAGATAGGCTTGTTGGTGATATCTCTGTCTGTACAGAGCACGGAGATGTCATATTCAGCCTCCAGCTTATCGTTCATCACTTTCAGCATCTTGTCGTTGCTGATTCGGTCTTTCTCAAGCATAAACTGGTACGCTTCGTTCATGATGTCGAGGTTGTCCAGTCTGTGTGCTATAACAGTACCGATATAGAAATTATATTGTTCGGTCAGCTCATCGGCTGCCTTTTCATAGATGTCTGCAGTTTGGCGCTTTTTTATTTGCAAGCGGTCGAGTTCATTGGCAAGAGCAATCTTCGTTCTTTTCTCTTTGCCTTGGTAGAACTTCGAGTTGATGATGTTCCATCCCAGTTCGGCTTGAACCTTCATCTTATATTTTGATACCTCTTTTGCGTCGTCTTCATCAGAATCGAAGTACGAGTCAGGTCGGGCATAAACCTGTCCGGTCACTTCCAGACCGTTGTGTCTGTTGAGCGCAAGATGCTCATGTGCAGTTTTCGACCAGAACAGAGAGTCGGTCTTGTTGATATCAGCGTGATGCTGATTATTGAGTCCCAGTTCTATGACTGGTGCTTTCACCCATATCGGGTTTTTGATGAGAGTGTCGAGTTGTGCGAAGCGCTGTTTAAAGTGTCCCAGTACATTATTGTTCTTCAGGTTCTCATATACGAGCATCTTAGGGCTGAAACTATTTGGCTTTTTGCCTTTCGTCTGAGCCATAGCGCTTTGTGCTGCCATGAGAAGTAGCAGA
>USSA01000129.1 GCA_900557255.1 uncultured Prevotella sp. | reverse complement strand
CCAAGCCCTAAATCCCTACCATAGGGATTAGGGATGTAACCGCCCTCCGGTGCTCGGAACCGCTACGCTATAGGGTTGGCGGACCAATCAAAGGTCTCGCCATGTTGTGCGGGATGGGACCGCCTGGGGACGGCAAAAAATATAAGTTTTTTTATTACTCCGACAGATACCTAACTATCCAAGGTTTCAACTCAGGAATGTCTACTTCTATCGTATCCCATAGACTTTCGGGGTCTATGGTATAATAGCCATGCACAAGGACATGTCGCATCCGTTCTATCTGACGCCAATTTACATCAGAATGAGAATCACGAAATTCTGTTGAAAGCATATAGACAGCCTCGCCTATTACTTCCACCAATTTGGTAAAGCCATAAAAGATGAGCTTATTCTTCTTGATATCTTCAAAAGTATATTGAGCATGAAACTCCTCTATACTTTCTATCGCTTCAAGAATATGCTCTAACCTTCCCCTATCTCTAACTTTTTCTCTCATAAATCAAGAATTTATCTTGGTTGGCTGTTTCTTGAGCAAAAGGGAGGAGACGATTAGCCTCTACTATATCCACCTTGCGATGAAGCAAGTCTTCCAAATTCAACATAATACCTGCTATTTTCATCAGAGAAATTCGATTATGCTGACGATCATACTCTACAAGAATGTCTATGTCACTATCAGTAGTTTCTTCTCCTCGCGAGCATGAACCAAAGAGCCAAGCCTTTGTTATTGGCTGGCTACCAAAGAAATCTTTTATCTTTGGAATCATATTTTGTACATTCTTACTAATCATAACAGCGTAATTTTATTGGTTTTAATGAAGTTTATACCCCATTTCTCTGTTTTTTGTGCAAATATAGGCTTTTTCTGTGAAACTACCAAATTTTTGGAGGAGTTTTTTCAACTCAATGTATTTCACCAATACTGCGTCTCTACTATATCACAAGTAGTTACATCTATTCGTTTTTTGAAAAAAGCTATTTTGTATCGGCACTTCAGAAGATAAGCTGCACTCGGCTATTTGAGAGCCAACTTTCATTACGCTCCTATGTGTTCGATGCATTCCTCAATGCAAGCTAAAGGTATTTTTGCTCTTGTATCACCAGTTTGCTCAATACCGGTAAGAGCTTTTCTATCTTGCGGCACTTCACCTTATTATAATAGAAGTCTATATCATCGAGGAGGTCATACGCCTGGTCTTCGGGCATATCACCACCATAACCGCCAGCGACAATCGTTATGGCGGCTAGTTTGCGAGCATCTAAGTGAGTATGGAAGTCGTACGTACTTCGAAGTAGCATAGGAAGAGCATTGTACATGATGTTACAATAGTGCAGCAAGTCTTTGAAGTCTTCAGATTCCGTCAAGTAGGCTTCAAGCATCTCTTCCTGATATTGGCGGAGAAGCAATAGGTACTTTTCCTTTCCTACCTTACCTTTTATGTTTTGGGTCATTACCCAGAATAGGGAATGAGATAAGACTATTTTATCTTCAGAAGGGTGGTAATAGAAGAGATCGTCTTCAGGGCGATTATTCTTAGCCCATTGTTCTTCTAACTTACCTAACATTTCCTTTCGAAAGGTATTTCTTTCTTCTTTATTCATAATTATCTTAGTCTTGTATTTTTTCGACTCCCCTGTCCCCCTCTTGCGAAGAGGGGGTCCTTACCCTATACCCAAGCCCTAAATCCCTACCATAGGGATTAGGGATGTAACCGCCCTCCAGTGCTCGGAACCGCTACGCTCTAAGGTTGGCGGACCATCAAAGGTCTCGCCATATTGTGCGGGATGGGACCGCCTTGATCCTTACCTTTCATTTTATCCAATAGTATTAATGAAAGACACACCATTTTGATTCTCTATAATTTTTGCAGCTTTTGTACTACTTATAGTAATCATTGTAGAATGATGAATGCTCAATACCTTATCTTGTAACTCAGCATCATCCTCTAATGTTGAAATATTTAATCCAAGGTTTCGAAGATAATCTATATGAAGATGGCGGCTATGAGACTTGTGTACCTAACTATTGAAATTATTGTTTATATGCATCATATGCAGTCTTATACATTAACTCACTTTCATTTTTATACTGCTCTTTACGTTTTTGTAGAGAAGTGAGCAATTCATATACGTGCTTATAGATAATTTGGTGAGCCTTATTGGGAAGAAGCACCTCATTGTAGGCATCCATCAGGAAATCATCATCATTCATGACAGCATTTGCCAGACGCCATAAGTCTTCGTTACTCATTTTATCTATTGTTATGTAAGTTCCATCTTTATAGAACTTCCCTACATTGTGCTCAATTTTTAAGTAAATCATATCCTTGTTTTCTATTATTGTAAGCAGTTTCACCAGCTTCCAAACTATTCATTGTAATTTCATAATTTTCTATACTATCACCTGAAGGTGTCCTTAAAAGTTTGCTTTCTGGCCTTCCCTCATATACATTATAGACAACTTCGCCATGCTCAATGGATTTTTCTGTATATATGATATAATCGGGGTTGATAGAACCTCCTATAGTACTATTATGCGTGGACACAATGACAGGCATATTCATAGACATCTCTTTTATCAAAGAGTTCACTTCATCTTTCAAGAAAATATTGTCAAAAGAAGATTCTGGTTCATCGATAATCAAGATGTCATACATCATTGCATCTTTCACTTTCGACAAGAAATTAAATTCAGTACGCTCACCACCAGAAGCAACAGTTCCCAATGAATTCAAAATCTTATATTCAACCTTTACAAAGTACTTATAATAAGATGTACTTTCAACTGCAGTTTCCTTCAACTTTTGAATAAAATCAAAAGGGGAGTCATAAGATTTGAAAGCCTCTACTAAAGACACTTGGGAGCCTTGCTTCATATCAGTTGCATTATTATAGGGACGAGTTGTTGTAGAAATTCGAAAATGTCCTACATCACGGTAATTTATTTGTCTACTAGTTTTCAACTCATGTACAACTTCGTTAAATTTTATTCGCTTACAATCATTCATCAATATGCCATAAAGATCTAAATCAGGAATACGAGTTGCAGTTGATTGCATTTGCAAATTAGTCTTAATCGTGTTCAAGGTTGCATTTACATCCTGTAGTAGTTTATTACTCAGATTGAGAGAACGATACATTTCAACCAATTTACAGAACAGCCCTTTCAACATTTTCTTGTCTAAAAAGGACTCGACTTCCTTTTTATACTTTTCATTCTTTATGAGCAGTTCTACAGAGTCTATCAAACTTTTCAGTTCGTTTGTTTCAAAGAGGCTATAAGTAAAAGTATTAAACATCTGCGTCTTTGAATAGACATCATTAAGATGTTGCTCATTAGCAAATTTAACAAGAGCCTTCATATATTGGTCTAGCATATACATATCAGCTTCTTTCGTCGGAACTTGGCTAATATTGTCAACAACGCTCTTGAATGGCTGCAAATAATCAGATGCAATCTTACTCTGCTTTATCTTGTCTTCCTGCTCAAATTGTTCTATTGAATTGGGGGCTTTAGTATTCAATAATGAGAATTGACGGATATAAAGAGCTTTATCTCCAAAATGTTTGCTGATACGATTTAGTGTATGAGTCTTGCCAGACGAACGCTTTCCTAAAATGATATTTAAACCTGTTGACAGACATAATCCCGAAGTTGACCATTGGAAGAGATTGTGTCCATCAGTAGGAGCCAAGCCTACTTTAGTTTTGTCTCTCAGGCATAATTTGAGACTATTGACTGTAACATCATTGATGTCTATGTATGTTTGCCGATTAGGATATACTTCACCATACTGCAACGTCTCCACACGAAAATCGCTAAATAAGATCGGCACCAAAGAATGTGGGTTCTTAAGTGCATACGCAAACTTTTTGACGCTACATACTTCACCTGCAAAAATATTTGCACCAAACTTTGATATTGTTTCATCTGGAAGTTTTGGTTCTTTATCGTAATGAGGTATAACTAAATAATCATCAAAACAATGAAACAGAGCCTGTACTTGGTCAAATGGAATAGTATCATCTTGACTCTTAACCAATGGGGCTATCTGATTACAAATCGCCTCAAAAGCGTCAAGAGATTGCTTGTCGGAATCAGCTATAAACAAAGCATGTCCTCCATCAATGTCTATCTCTATACCAGGAAGCACTATCGTATTAGTCAATTTATCATTTATCTGCTCATATTGATAACGGTCAAATACGTTATGATTTGTTATCGCAATCACATCAATCTTTTGAGACTGGACGTAATCTTCCAATACATTTATATCAAATGTGAAAGAGCGATCCTTCACTGTTGATATTGTATGAATATGTAAATCTACTTTCTTCATAAATTACATGTATTATCATTTGACCTCAATGTGGATTCGAACCACAACCTTTCCCTTCAGCATAAAAGTTATTTATCTTGAAGGGGGACGAACTACCATTATTCTATTGAGATTAATATATCATCAACCCATGTATCAGACAATCTTATCCCATATATATATCACTAATGCCATTCTTGATATAAGAAACCTGCCGTGTTTTATTACTTCTAACTTTTTTAAAGTTTTTGGAACAAGTTGGAATTACGGTAAGCATCCACCCCCTATGGCAATACAACTCCATCACCAGTGTTTACTGGGGATACAGAGTATTTAAAGGAATTAGACTTTTTTGTTTTTCCATCTAAGAAAACATTAAAGCTCTTTGCTCCCCAAGAATTGACCTAAGGCGGACATCATGCGGAGTTGCTTGGCAGATGGGGCTTTGACGCCTTCGTTGACCATATCCAAATAGAAGTTGAGACTGGTGGTTAAGGCTTTGGTTAACTCTGATGGCATCAGCATATGCCATTCCTGGTTCTCCTTATCCTCGTAGGTTGCTACCAAGAATAGCTTCTGAAGCTTATACTGGGTCTTGCGCACCACGTAGGTGCTGGCATCGCCTTTTACAAACTCATCTACTATCTGGAGTTCCTGCTTGTTCAAACGGCTCAAAATCTCAATTGGGTTATCCAACATCTCCTGGGCTATACGCCTAGCTGTCTCATCTTTCTTCAAGTTTGGACTTACGTATAAATCGAGCTTGTCACATGCTTTCAGCATATTGACTTTCGTTGTACTATTGAGTAGCTGAACCAAGCGAATGCCATCAGCTGTGAAGTTCTTATTTGGAATTACAATCATAACATTATAATGTTTCTTGTCCCCATACAGCATCGTCTTTATGATAGACGAGGGTGCGGGAGCTGCCTAAAAAGAAGGTTGCTCCTGGCTTTATTGAGAAATAAGATTTCATGATTTTGTATTTTGTTCCTCATTGCAGTATCGCTCTGCACTTGTCGCCACTCGAATGAGGAATATTATTTTTATTCTACTTTTGACAGGATTACCTCTGGGGAGGTACCCATCAGAGTTATGGCGGAAATCTTATGACCGCCATTGGCATTTAATGAATGACCACAATGATAGAGGCTGTCATCTATGATAAGCCAGCGGTCATGAGATTCCTTGCGCCATTTTCTGATGTCTATATGATTATCGGGGAATAGGCGGTCATGCTCATCCATGAGACGTTGCATGCCTTGACCTACACCAGCAGTATAAACCGTTGCTGAAACTTTTGGTTTACGAACATCTAATACACTTAGGGTTAGCGATGAAACATAGCCATCTATGATGATTACCCGATGATTGGCTGTACGAATCAAGTTCTCCAAAGCAACTCTTGCTGTATAGAAATCACCTTCGAAGAAGACCATCTCAGCAGGAGGGGTCGAAGTCCGAATAAAGAAATCGAGCTGCTGTTGCTGCTTAGCCTGGACATCCTCAATATGGGTCATACGCTTGTCCATATTCTCCTGTAGGGCTATCAAGTGACGATTCACGGAATAACCTTGAAGAAGATAGTCACGTAAAATAACATTCGCCCAACGTCGGAATTGAATGCCTCTATTAGACTTGACACGATAACCAACAGATAGAACAACGTCAAGGCTATAAAACTCAACTTGTCTAGTAACCAAACGTCCACCTTCTTTTTGAACTATCGCAAATTTTGCGACAGTTGAATTTTTACTATTTTCAATTGTCGCAAAATTTGCGCCTGTTGGGTCAGAAGCTAGCTCTTCATGAAGAGCATTGTTGATATGCTTACCTATAGTCTTGATATCACGACCAAATAACTGCGCCATTTGTTGACGATTGAGCCAAACCGTATCTTGATCCAGTTTCACCTCCAACCTAATGCTTTCGTCTGGTTGATAGAGTACTATCTGAGATTCATCAGTAGTTGCCTGTATTTTGTTATTGTCGTTTGCCATAATCATACATTTTTATTGCTAATATAGCGACAAAAGTACGATTTAATTTCGTAATCACCAAGGAATTAAGAGAAAAAATGCATTTATTAACCTATACTTGACTTATGGCTAAACATTACAACACACAAAAAGATTCTGCTTCCTTACCGGTTCTGCGGCGATAGTCTTCACGCATTCGCTTTTCCATTTGTGCTATGTATTCTGCCTTTCGCTCCCTAGAAGCCTTGAAGCGACGCATAAAATCTGCTTTTTTTCTTCTATGTTCATAACGTAATCTCCTTATTGATTATTGTATTGTTTCGACTCCCCTGTCCCCCTCTTGCGAAGAGGGGGTTCTTACCCTATACCCAAGCCCTAAATCCCTACCATAGGGATTAGGGATGTAACCGCCCTCCGGTGCTCAGAACCGCTTCGCTCTAAGGTTGGCGGACCAAAGCGGTCTTCGCCATGTTGTGCGGGATGGGACCGCTTTGCTATAACTTTCTATAACATTTTACTCAGATAACTCATATTAGTGGGCTACCAGCCAAAAATGTCACTATGTGTACCTGTATAGGTTAAAATCAGAATCAATTCTTTATCATTTTGTTTCCAAACTAAAAGCCAATCGGAAGTAATATGACATTCCATACACCCTTTATAGTTTGACTTTAAAGGATGTGGTTTATATTCTGGTGGTAAAGTTCCAGTTTCTGCCAAAATAGAAATGACTTTACGAAATTTACCCTCAGAGCAACCTCGTTTCATACATTTTTTAAATGACTTTTTAAACAAAGTTGAATACTTAACTGTATATTTCATCATTCAGCAAGACTCTTCATTAATTCATCCAAATCATTAGTAGCAAAGAGTTTTTCATTCTTTGCTGCTTCTAATGCCTTGTCTAATCTACAAGCCTTAGGGGCTTTTTGCTTTTTGGCAACCCACCCGAATTTCTTAATCAATGATTTGAAAAGAGAAATATCGGTTGCAGGGACATCTAATGTATATGTAGCTGTATTCATAATTGTATCTCCTTTTTTAGGTGCAAAAATAAGGGTTTTCCGTGAAACTACCAAATTTTTGGGGTGTTTTTTCAACTCCGCCCAATTACTTATAGAGATCTACGGTGATATCGAATGGTGAATCGAAATCGTTCAGCATCTCGGTCTTCTTTCTTGATTATTCCTTATCTTTTTTTTATCTCGTCAGCAGGTTTCTCCACCAATTTTTGCTCTGCCTGGCTGGCAGTGGGCGCAATGAGATTGTTTCCGCCATGAATATTGAAGATAGCATGGGGATCCTGACACTCCTTGATTTGATCGATGAGGCCATGATATTCCTTGGACATCATCTTGCGTAGCAGACATTGCACACGGGAGACGTCGGCAAAGTGATTCTCATTCATGAACTCCTGTGCCTTTCGTATCATGTATAAATATTTATCCTCCATACTAAATTAACCATCTAGAATCAATAAAAGCCAATTCTCAGCAGCAATTGACCATAATCCGCAAGTTTTGCGAGTTGAAAATCCTATAGTTGTACGACTGTAAAGCTACAGTTGTACGACTATACATGCTATAGTTGTACAACTCTGGAGTTATAGTCGTACAACTATAGGGGTCATAGTCGTACGACTATAGATTTTCAAGAGACCAAGTATATTTTCAAATTTTTATACACTACTGATTATCAGTAACTTACAAAACCTCAACATAATTTCAATTCTACAAAACGAATTTGGATTCATTGAAAATTCTGAAATTATGGAGTACGTAAAAGTACCTTTTGTCAGTATTTTTCCTCACGCTACTTCATTGGTGATCATTTCCACTTATACCAGGCTTCATTGATATACTTGCGGATATTACTGATGCCTGTAGTAACCTGAGGAGCCAAG
>USSA01000128.1 GCA_900557255.1 uncultured Prevotella sp. | reverse complement strand
GCTGCAAGAGGTTCTGACCATAAGAAGAACGGTACTTCATCTTACCGATGATACGAATCAACTCTGGGTGCAGACCATGAATACCGAGGTCGATAGCTGTACGCTTACCCGTCTCGATAATTTCATTATCCAACTGTTTCTTCACCTTGGCTACCACCTCCTCGATACGGGCTGGGTGAATACGTCCGTCAGCTACCAACTGGTGGAGAGCCAGACGGCAAACCTCACGACGAACAGGGTCGAAGGCTGAGATAACGATTGCCTCAGGAGTATCATCCACAACGATTTCTACACCAGTTGCTGCTTCCAGAGCACGGATATTGCGGCCTTCACGACCGATAATACGTCCCTTCACCTCATCATTATCGATATGGAAAACGCTGACAGAGTTCTCAATGGCTGTTTCTGTAGCAACACGCTGGATTGTCTGAATCACAATCTTCTTAGCCTGCTGGTTAGCATTGAGTTTGGCATCGTCCATAATCTCGTTCACATAGCTTGCAGCATCGAGTTTAGCCTGATCTTTCAGACTCTCAATCAATCTCTGCTTAGCCTCTTCAGCACTCAGACCAGAAAGTTCTTCCAGTTTAGCCTGCTCCTGTTTCTGCATCTTATCAAGTTCCTGCTGCTTGACAGACAAGAGTTTCTTCTCGTTATCAACACGCTGCTGATACTGATCAATCTCCATCTTGCGTCGACCGAGGTCTTCCTGACGCTGATTGAGAGAAATCTCGCGCTGCTTCAACTTATTCTCATTCTGCTGGATGCGAGAATTACGCTGCTGCACTTCTTTTTCGAGTTCCGCCTTCTTGTTGAGGAATTTCTCCTTCACTTCCAAAAGCTTCTTCTCTTTTACTACTTCTGCCTCTTTGTTGGCAGCTTCTATCATTTCATTATATTTTCCCTTAATGACATAACGGAAAATGAAATACCCAGCAGCACCGCCGATAACAAGCGCCACCAAGGCTGCTATAATAGTTACTATCATTATATTATATATATGTTTATTAATATTCTTATTTCAAAGCGTCTTCAATCTCGGAGGTAAGCTTCTCAAGAATATCATCATAAGGTTTCGTATCATTCCGATCCGATTCCTTCTCATATCTCAATGCCACATCAATGAGCGCCATATACAGGATTTCCTTATCGCTCTTTCTGCCTTTGAAAATCTTGGTATATGAGTTTACAATATCATCTATCAGTTTGGCTGATTTACGATAATACTCCTCGTCTTCCCTAGGTATTCTTACCGAAAGATCTGTATCATAGACGTGTAATCGTATGAGTAATTTATCTTGTTCTTGTTCTGCCATCGTTCCGATTTTTACTTTTCACCCAATAGTGTGATACACTTATTGACATCTCTTATGAGCTTGGCGATGCGCTTCTGAGTAGCTTCCATATCATTGTCAGAAATCGTCATCATCTTCGCCATCTTCAAGCTGTTGTAATCACTCTGCGCTTGAGCCAACTTTTCCTCCAATGCCTTGATTTTGGCATCGCGCTCATCCACCATCGCATAGAGTCCAGCATTCTCCTGCTTGACCTCGTCAAACTTGAGAATCATCTGCCTTACTCTTGTGGCAAACGTATTAATGGTTTTCTCATTTGCACTCATGACTATTATTTTTGGCTACAAATTTAAGAGAATTATTTGAATAAAACAAATATTCTGCTATTTTTTTTCATTTTGGGTGCAACATTTGTTACTTTCCCATCTTCTGCTTTGCCTTTTCTACGTCTTCATCTGATGGACGTGGCTCTTTTTTGGCAAGCATCAATACCTGGAAGGTAAAGTCGGTTACCCATTGCTGGCTGAATGCCAAGCGCTTGTTGAACTGGCGCAACTGAAGCACGGTTTTCAGCACACTGGCATCAGAGAAATCATTCTTAGTGAAGATATCTTCTACAGTTTTAGCAGTCAGCTTGTAAAGCGAATTCTTCATGAAGCTAGGCAAACGGAGCTTAAACTTCATCAAGTTGCCCATCAGCATCATCAGATCCTGCGTAAAGTTCTGGAACTGGATGAGATATACATTGACATCCTGCAGTTTGTGGCAGTTCTTACGGATACTGGAATCTATTTCCTTGAAGAAGGCATCATCCGTATCATAGATATTCTTCATCATTTTCTTCACCTGTGCCTTTTCGCCAATACCCAGACGGTTATTGACCGTCGGAACATGCAGACTTGTCTTGAAGACACGCAAGTCTGGCAACATAGCCAAATTGGTGATACCTAACTGAGAAGCAAGTGCAGCCTGAAAGTATACACGGACCAAGGTCATGTAATCTTCCATTCCACCTACCTTTTTATCGTCGTCTTTACGACCGAATAGTTTAGCAAAAATTCCCATTCCTTTATTTTTTATTTTCTATATCTATTTAAATTGTTCTGCAAAAATACAATAAAATCAGTAAATACCCAAATCAAAGCGACGTTTTTTATCTAAAAAGGTGCTTTTTTTATCAAAAAATGCATTTTTATGGCTTATGATTTCACGCATTCAACTTTTTTTAGTAACTTTGCCGCGTTTTTAAGATAAGACTATTCAACTTTATTGTATTAGAAATAGAGAAGATATGAAAGGAATCGTATTAGCGGGAGGTTCGGGTACAAGACTTTACCCTATTACCAAAGGTATCAGTAAGCAATTGATACCAATTTTTGATAAGCCAATGATATACTACCCTGTTTCCGTGCTAATGTTAGCAGGAATCAAGGAGATTTTGATTATATCTACCCCATTCGACTTGCCTGGTTTCAAACGTCTGTTAGGTGACGGCAGCGAATTGGGGGTACACTTCGAATATGCAGAACAGCCATCACCCGACGGTCTGGCTCAAGCCTTCATCATTGGCGAGAAGTTTATCGGTAATGATACAGCCTGTCTGGTTTTGGGTGACAACATTTTCTATGGAGCCGGTTTTACGGGTTTACTCAAGGAAAGCGTAAAAGCTGCAGAAGAAGGACTGGCAAGCGTATTTGGCTATTATGTCAACGATCCGGAAAGATATGGTGTGGCAGAGTTTGATGAAAACGGCAACTGCCTGAGCATAGAAGAAAAACCAGAAATGCCTAAGAGCAACTATGCGGTTGTAGGACTCTATTTCTATCCAAACAGCGTGGTGCATGTGGCTAAGAACATCAAGCCTAGCGCAAGAGGTGAGTTGGAAATAACAACAGTAAACCAGCACTATCTGACAGAAAAGACTCTGAAGGTAAGAACCTTACAGCGCGGTTTCGCCTGGCTTGACACCGGTACCCACGATAGCCTTTCGGAAGCCAGTACCTTTATAGAAGTCATCGAAAAGAGACAGGGTCTGAAAGTGGCATGTCTTGAAGAAATCGCATTCAAACAAGGATGGATTGACCAAGAACAGTTGCTGAAACTTGCCCAACCGATGCTCAAAAACGGTTATGGACAGTATCTGAAAGAACTAGCGGCTAGCAGATAGTACAGATTCTATCATTTATCTTTTACGAATATAAAAAAGGTGTAAACACAATAGAATATAAAATAATGGAAGAAACAAAGAACTTTGATTTGGGACGTGATCAAGAGCAGGAAGAGAAGTCATCTATTGACTTCCAGTTGATTTATTCTACTCTTATCCTCAACTGGAAATGGTTCGTTCTATCACTCATTGTATGTTTGGGATTGGGATATCTCTACATACGCCATGCAAGACCGCAATACCAGGCAACCGCTAAGGTACTGATTAAGGATGACGACCAGAGAAAGAACAGAGGAATGGGTAACAGCATGATTCAAAATGCTGCAAACCTCGGTTTTATTTCAAACTCAAATGGTATAGACAATGAGATTGAAATTCTTTCGGCTCAAGACTTGGCTAACCAGGCTGTAGTAGACATGAAATGCTACGTGAACTATTACCATAAAGGAGCCCTCAGGGATCAGTTAGTCTATAAAGAGCAGGAAGTCAGCGTTGACTTAGACCTCGCTCATCTCAAGAAGCTGAATGCTCCGATCAAGCTTCTTATAGAGAAAACTGGCAGCCAGTATCAGGTAACAGGTTCATACTACATACCTGTAGATGCCTTTTCCTATCAGAAGGATCCTGTAAAGATTGAAAAGACTTTAGCTGCTCTGCCAGCAAGCATCAATACACGTGTAGGAACCCTCCACTTCACTCAGAACGGCAAATACGCATTAAAAGACGGTGAGAGCCTGAAGGTGATTATCGTGTCACCAGAAATGGCGGCTAAGGGCTATACAAAAGCACTGACTGTCAGCCAGACTTCAAAGACTACAACCATAGCCGAACTGGTGATGAAAGATGAAGATCCTCAGCGCTGCATAGACTATCTGAGAACTCTGGTAAATGTTTATAACCGCCAGGCCAACGAGGACAAGAATGAAATTTCTTTCCGCACAGAACAGTTCATCAACCAGCGTCTGGAGAAGATCAACAACGAACTGGGCAATACAGAAGGCCAGCTCGAAAGCTACAAGAAGCGTAACAATGTTGTAGAGATGAAGCTCAACGCAACAGCTGCCATCGCTAACTCAGACACATACGCCCAGAAACTCCAGGAGGCTAACACACAGGTTGAACTTCTGAATGAGCTTGGCAAATACATGAACGAACCTGGCAACAGATATCAGCCTATCCCATCAAACGTAGGTCTGACTGATGAAAGTTCAACAGAGTTGATTAACGAATACAACAAGATAGCTCTGAACCGCAACCAGATGTTGCATTCTGCCAGTGAGAATTCTCCAACCGTTACACCTTTGTCAGCCCAGTTGGATGACCTTACAAAATCTATCAAGCGTGCCATGCGCCAGGCTAAGCTGGGTATGGAAATCCAGCGTAACAGCATTGCCAAACAAGCTGCCATGTATGCCAATCAGATAGGTAACTCGCCAGAGCAAGAGCGAGTTCTTACACAGATTGGTCGCCAGCAGGAAGTAAAATCTGGTCTTTACCTGATGCTTCTTCAGAAACGTGAGGAAAACTCCATTTCGCTAGCAGCAACGGCAGACAAGGGTAAGGTTATCGATGCTCCTTCATTGGAAGGAAAGGTTAGTCCTAAGAGTCCTATCATTATGCTGATTGCACTGGTACTGGGTATTGCAATCCCTGCCGGCATCCTCTTCCTGAGAGAATTCTTCAAGTACAAGATTGAGGGACATGAAGACGTGATGAAACTCACTCAGATACCTGTCATTGCCGATATTCCTGTAGCAAGCGACGCTGCCAAGAAGGAAGGAAAGGCTGACATTGTGGTTCACCAGAATGTAAACAACCTGATGGAGGAGATTTTCCGTGGCCTGCGTACCAATATTCAGTTTATGCTGAAAGAAGGTGAGAAGGTGATGATGTTTACCTCTTCTACATCAGGTGAAGGTAAAACATTCGTGGCATCCAATATCGGTATCTCGCTCGCCTTGCTGGGCAAGAAGGTTATCATGGTTGGTCTGGATATCCGCAAGCCACGTCTGGCAGAGCTCTTCGAGATTGACAACCACCATAATGGTATCACCAATCTGATTGTACACGACCATAATACATGGGATGACATTCAGAAACAGATTCTCTCTTCCGGTGTCAACAGTAAACTCGACCTCCTTATGGCTGGCCCTGTTCCTCCTAATCCAGGAGAGTTAGTAACCAGAGCAAGCCTTGACGACATTATCAGCCAGTTGAAGGAACATTACGACTATGTTATCCTCGATACGGCTCCTGTAGGTCTTGTAAACGACAGTTTGCAGCTTGGACGTCTGGCTAATCTCTGTGTATACGTCTGCCGCGCAGATTATACTCCAAAGGCTAGTTTCGGCATGATCAATGGTTTGAAAGCCGAGAATAAATTGCCTAACATGTGCTTAGTACTCAATGGTGTCGACCTCTCTAAGAAGAAGCACAGCTTCTATTATGGTGTTGGTAAGTACGGCAAATATGGTAAATATGGCAACTATGGTTCTTATGGATCATATGGCAAATATGGCAAATATGGCAAATATGGAACTTACGGCCAGTATGGCAGCTATGGCAACTATAGCAACAGCCACTATGGCAATGCCAACGACAACAGTATCAAGAAGTAATTAAGAACATACATACAACAAAGAAAAGAGTCTTTCTATCCAGATAGGAAGACTCTTTTAGATTTTAAAAACATTAAGACTATATGGCAACAATTGCAGTAGATTTTGATGGTACAATCGTAACCCACGAGTACCCGAAGATTGGTACAGAGCTACCTTTCGCCACAGAAACATTAAAGATGTTGATTAGAGACCACCACAAGCTTATTCTCTGGAGCGTACGCGAAGGAAAGCTCCTGGACGAGGCAGTAGAATGGTGTAGAGAAAGAGGAGTTGAATTCTGGGCTGTAAATAAAGATTATCCTGAAGAGAGTCTGGAGAACAATAACCACTTCTCCCGCAAGCTCAAAGCCGACTGGTTCATTGACGACCGAGGTATCGGCGGTTTGCCTGATTGGGGGGAGATTTATCAGATTATCACCAACCATACCAGTTATCGCAGAGTACTGAAACAGAAGTTCGGCGAACAGCAGGAAGCTCCCAAAAAGAAACATTGGTGGAGCCGCGGATAAAAATGCTTCTCCAAAAGATATTCTTGTAGATACGATAAAAGATATCCCAATAAATAAAAAAGGTGTATTGCTCATTGGCAATACACCTTTTTTATTTATTGGGATAAATCTAAGAGTCTGAATTAGAAGAACAAGTAGCGGTTATCTACTACATGAGCGTTCAGATAAAGCTCGTTCATGAAGTTACCTGCATACTGCATAGCCTTCTGGCGGCACTTCTGCTCGTATGTCTTGTCATCGAACTTAACAGGACGGTTAGTCTTGTTAGTAACCTGGAAGAGATAAACACCAGCGTTACCCTTCACAGCATGAGCAGAGAAAGCACCCTTCTTAGTACCTGCAACAGCACCAGAGAGAGCTGGTTCGCTAGCGCCAGTAGCTGCGATGAATACAGGAGCAGCGAAAGTAATCTGGTTTACAGAAGAAACCTTACCACCCTTAGCCTTAGCAGCTGCAATATTCTTAACACCATTCAACTTAGCCTCAATCATCTCAGCCTTCTTATCCTTGAGCACCTCTGCCTTAACAGTCTCCATGACAACTGCATCATCCAAATCACGATAACCGACATGATGAATCTTATCAAGAACCACAACCAACAGGTGGTTGTTGTCACCACACTCATAGAGAGGTGAAACCTCACCCTCCTTGCTATCGAAGATCCACTTCAAAGCCTCGCGTGTAGAATGGATGTTTGCTACATAGTGAACAGAAGTTGTAATATCCTTCAAGTCCTGAACCTTGTAACCTTCCTTAGCTGCATTCTTCAAGAGATCCTCTGACTTAGGATTAGCACTTACGAAACTAGAGAACTTGTTGTAAGCTGTACGATATGTACCCTGCGAGAAGTCGATAGGCTTCTTAATAACGGCAGCGGTATACTTGCTGACCATTGCCTTGCGGTCAAGAACCTGAAGAACTACATATCCCTGCCCCAACTGAAGCTGGTTCAAAGAGTTAACTGCTGCAGTATTCAATGTATTGATGAATGTCTTGTTGTCCTTATCCATAGACTGGGCATACTCATACTGCTTGGTAGTCATCCAAGCCTTGTCACCAGTCTGGCCATACTTCTTAGCGATAGCCTCAAAATCAGCACCACCGGCAATAGCGCCCTGAATAGAATCTGCCTTAGTCTTAGCCTCAGCTACTGAGTTAGCAGCAACCTGGATAACACGATACTGTACTGAATCAGGCAATTCCTGCTTAGCTACCAACTTAACGATGTTCAATGTATTGTCACCAGCATTAGCCTTAACAGCAGAAGTAGAACCTACAGCCATAGAATCAAGCTGAGCAGCAATATCACGTGGAAAAGCATCCTTTGAAACAGGAATACCAAGGTAAGCTACTGTAGAAGCTGACTTACGTACAACCTCAGTTGGATCTGCAGCAGCGTCAAGCTGCGTATGATAACCTGCAAACTCCTTGTTAAGAGCAGCACGGTCTGCTTTAGAAGCCTGCACCTCGATATCAACGAACTTGATGTCACGGCTCTCAACAGGCTGTTTGAAGCGTGCCTTGATCTCATCATACTTAGCCTTCAGATCGCTTGCAGAAATCTTTACCTTATCATCCTGGATGTCAGAGTAAGGAAAAGCAGCCAACTGAATCTGGCTCTCTTCATTCTCCTCCTTGAAAGCCATCTTTG
>USSA01000127.1 GCA_900557255.1 uncultured Prevotella sp. | reverse complement strand
GCAGATTGTTGAATCTGTTTTACATGGTGCAAAGATAATAAAAAGAAAATAAAAAAGAGTTCCCGTAGTGGGAACTCGTATACAATAATTATAAACAATTTTAAAAAATTAAGTAATGAAGATTGTTAATTTTGAAGCAGACAACAGCCGTTTCGGTGTTGTTCTGAGTGAAGTGATGAAGAACCATCATGTATCTGGTTCTGATCTGATGTTTTATGCTGGGATGCATAAGGAAAACATTTTTGCAATCTAAAAGGGTAAGGGCGATTATCGGCTCAGTGTTTATGTGAGGATTGCTTCTGCTCTTCGGTACTTTATCGAAGACTCGGCAGAATACGCCCGAGTGAAGCAACGCCTTATCGAAGCAGCCTTCGATGATAGTTACTTTTTTAACAAATAATACTTTTGAATTGGTTTTTTAAATTAAAAAGTGGAATCCGGCGGTTGTCGGATTCCACTGATATCGTATTTTCACCCTGTGCGGGTGGAATTTCAGATGAATGCCTGATATCCAAAATTTGTTTCAGTTGTATGTTTCCAAATATCCTCTTGCACCATATAATGGTACATTGGTAATATCGTCCTGTTCCCGATAGTCGCTCATCGAAAAGCGCAGGCCTTTCATGCCGGGATTTTTGGCAATAGTCATTTTCAAAGACTTTGACTGAAGATTCTCCTCTGCCTTTACTTCTACCGGTATGACCTGCATTCCTACCTGAATAACAAAGTCAAGTTCCAACTGGCTGTTTTCCTTACTATAATAATATATAGGAATCTGGTGCAGCGATTCCAGCTGGCAGCAAACGAAGTTTTCCGTAAAATCACCTTTCCCGGTATTGTCATTACTAGGAAGCAGAAGCAAGGCTGGCGGAGTTTTACTCATAGCCCCCAGCAGTCCACAATCCAAGAGATACAATTTGAAGGCACTGATATCCTCATGAATCTTCAGAGGAAGCCCCAAAGTCTTCACCCTACTGATTTTATATA
Organism: uncultured Prevotella sp.; assembly: GCA_900557255.1. The sequence continues at coordinate 7,297 of USSA01000127.1, read as the reverse complement.
CCAGTCCTGCATCTATGAGCCATTGGATTGCCAACTCATAATCCTTGGCTCTGGCACCTTGTTTTACAATACCATAGATGAACTTTTTATTCTCTTTGGCTAGTTGGGAAGGGATGGAGTTCCATACCTGGTTGATTCTTACTACCTGCTCTTTTGGTGCATGCTTGGAAATGTCTTTTTCGTAGGCCCGAATAATTTCCTCCTGTACTTCCCTTACGGCATTTGCATCATTGGTTTCTATGAACTTATTTACGGCTTCGGGCATACCGCCAACAAGGTAATATTCACGAAGATGCTGAATATAGAGTGTTCTGAGCGATTTTACCACATCCCACATTCCATGCTGCAGCAGATCCATACGCTGCTTGAAACCACGTGCCCACAGAAACTCCTCGAATGTCATCGGATACATTTCCAGGGTGTTAACCTTTCCCACAGGATAGGATTCTCCCTGATGAAGAGACAAGCCGAGAAGGGAACCGGCTACTGCCACATGATACTCCCGTGCATTTTCACAGAAATACTTCAACGAGGCAAGTCCACGATACAACTCCTGTATTTCATCCATAATGATGAGGGTCTTGCCGGCTTCTATATTAACACCAGTAATAGCTCCGATGGTGAGAAGGATGCGATCTATATTATAGTCTGAAGCAAACAAATCCTTAGCCATGGCATTGTTGTCACAGTTAATGTAGGCCACATTTTCAAACTCACGTTGCCCAAATTCCTTCAAGATATAAGTTTTGCCAACTTGTCTTGCTCCCAACAGAATAAGGGGTTTTCTATCCTCTCTGTTTTTCCAAGCAATGAGGTCTTGCATGATAAATCTTTCCATATATTGCTTTTTTGCTGCAAAAATACTGAAAATTAATGAAATAGTAAAATATATCACATTTTTATGAGGGACTTTTTGAAAGATTAACACACTTTTATGAGGGACTTTTATGGCTACATGTACACTTTTATGAGGAACTTTCTGTTATGCTTTCAGGTCAGGAGGGTCTCAATAGTCCTTAGCAGACTTTCATTTGTAGCAGTTCCCCAAAGTGGACACAAAAAATGATTATTAATTATTTATATTTTTAAAAGTACACATATCTATCAAATTTCGTTCCTTTTCATTTGCAAAAGTAGACAATCTCATCCATATTTGCAAGTTTTTCTTTATAAAAGTGAACATTATTCTTTATTTTTCTCATTGTAATAATCCACGTATGCGTCCAAGGCCTCCTCGAATTCCTCTCTTGAATTACATGTCTCAATCTTGAAGTCTATGAACAATTCCTCTTTTATCCATCCGTTGAGGGATTCGTTCACAGGGTTGTCTGTAGGCTTTCCTGCCCTGGACATAGACCTCACAATCAACGTGTCCTTTATCAGCTCATTATAGGCGAGCGAAGCATATACGCTACCTTGGTCCGTATGAAGAACAGTTGGCTCATCTGTGCCCTTCAACAGGTTGATGACATCATTTAGCCCATCAATGTACTGGTCTCTATGTCCACGTCTCTCAGCCACATGCCACGTTAGGATTTCTTTCGTAAAGACATCGAAATACATGGTCAACTCAAAGAAGAACCAAGAGTATTTGATGACTGTCATGTCAGAGACGATAACTTGTCGAGGTCTGTCTACCGTGTCCCACGTGGAATAAATGAGGTTGGGGTACTTATCCTTTACCTTACGTGGTTTGTAATGTTTCTTGTGTCTCGTTTGTGACTGAATACCAAGATATTGGAAGCATTTATAAGAGAAATTGTCGCTGATACTCGATGAGGTTGCAAAAGTAAACTGTGTCAAATTACTTTGGTTGTAACTTGACACAGTTTTTTTATATCCCCAACTCTTAACGCAAGAACTTTCCGGTAAGGCTTGCCTTGCAGGCAGCTACTTCTTCCGGAGTTCCGGCAACAACGAGATTGCCGCCTTTATCGCCGCCTTCAGGACCGAGGTCGATGATATAGTCGGCACACTTGATGACATCCAGATTGTGCTCAATCACTACCAGCGAATGGCCCCTTTCTATCAGGGCATTGAAGGCATGGAGCAGGCGCTTGATGTCGTGGAAGTGAAGACCCGTGGTAGGCTCGTCGAAGATGAAAAGCGTAGGCTCCTGTTCCTCCTTACCTATGAAGAAGGCGAGCTTTACACGCTGATTCTCACCACCCGAAAGCGAACTTGAATTCTGACCGAGTTTGATGTAACCCAGACCTACATCCTGAAGCGGCTTCAGGCGGTTTACGATGATGCGGCAGTTGTCGAAGTCGCCCTCATTGCGCTGCAGCTTTTCATCGCTGAAGAACTCGATGGCCTCGTTTACCGTCATGTTCAGCACATCATTGATGTCTTTTCCGCCATAGTGAACCTCCAGGATATCGTGCTTGAAACGCTTGCCCTTACAAGCCTCGCAGGTCAGCGTGAGGTCTGCCATAAACTGCATCTCGATGGTAACATATCCCGCACCCTTACATTCCTCACATCTTCCGCCTTCGGTATTGAAAGAGAAGTACTGCGGCGTGAATCCCATCTGCTTAGCCAGTGGCTGGTTGGCAAAGAGGGCACGTATCGCATCGTACGCCTTCAGATAAGTGGCAGGGTTGCTGCGGGTACTCTTTCCGATAGGGTTCTGGTCAACAAACTCTACATGATGGATGCTCTTCCAGTCGCCTTCCATCGATGCATATTCGCCTGGTGCATCTGCTACGAGGTCCAGACGGCGACGCATGGCAGGATAGAGGATTCCCTTGATGAGCGAACTCTTGCCTGAGCCTGATACACCGGTTACACAGGTGAATACATTGAGCGGTATCTTAACGTCGATGCCGCGCAGATTGTTCATCCGGGCTCCCTTGATTTCGATATACTGGTTCCAGGCACGGTGGCTCGTAGGCGCCTTTATCTCCTCGTTGTGGGTCAGGTACTTGATGGTATAACTCTCCGGATATTCAGCCAGCAGCTTTTCCTGTTCAGCCTTGTCGGTGGTTGAATATTCTGATGACGGACCGGCGTAGACCACTCTTCCGCCCAGTCTGCCGGCATCGGGACCGATATCGATGAGATAGTCGGCAGCCCGCATAATCTCTTCGTCGTGTTCTACCACAACCACCGTATTGCCCAGTTGCTGCAGTTCTTTCAGCACCTTAATCAGTCGGGCGGTATCGCGGCTATGGAGTCCGATACTCGGTTCATCGAGGATATATACGCTACCCACGAGCGATGAACCCAGGTTGGTGGTCAGGTTGATGCGCTGACTCTCACCGCCAGAGAGGGTGTTGGAGAGTCGGTTGAGCGTAAGATAACCCAGACCCACATCCAGAAGGAACTGCAGGCGGTGGGTGATTTCGGTGAGCAGACGCTTGCTGATTTCCTTCTCATGCTCAGAGAGTTCCAGTTTCTTAAACCATTCACTCAGGTTCACAATCGACATCTCTACCAGTTCGGTGATGCTCTTTCCGCCAATCTTCACATAGTTGGCTTCCTTCTTGAGTCGGGTACCATGGCAGTCAGGACAAATCGTCTTTCCACGGAATCGGCTCAGCATCACGCGGTATTGTATCTTGTACTGGTTCTCCTTTACCATTCTGAAGAACTCATCGATGCTCACCCTTTCCTGCTGTTTACGTTTCTTCTCGCCAGGCAGACCGTGCCACAGCCAGTCCTTCTGCTGCTGAGTCAGTTCGAAATAAGGCTTGAAGATAGGGAAGTCGTATTCTGCAGCTCTGCGGATGAATTCCTTGAGCCACAGACCCATCTTTTCGCCTCGCCAGCAAACCACACATCCGTCATAGACGCTCATCGAAGTGTTCGGGATGACGAGTTTCTCGTCGATGCCTATTATGCTGCCGAAACCTTCGCAGGTAGGGCAGGCTCCGAGAGGAGAATTGAAGGCAAACATATTGTCGGTAGGCTCTTCAAACTGCATGCCGTCAGCTTCGAACCGGGTAGAGAAGTCGTAGCAGATATTGCTTGGCAGGAAGACGAGGCGGCAGGCTCCATCTCCCTCATAGAAGGCAGTTTCGGCAGAATCCATCAGTCGGCTGATGTCATCCTTTTCATTGCTTACCGAAGCACGGTCGATGACCAGGAAGATTTCTTCATCCTTCTGTTGCATTCTCTTTCTCAGTTTATCGCCGCTTACTTCCAGCAGTTCCTTATCCGCCTGCTCCATGAAGTCTTCTATGCGCACGAATTCACCTTTTATATATATACGCGCGTAACCTTCCTGGTTGTACATCTCCAGCTGTTTGCCCAGACTGCGCCCTTCGATGACGTGGATAGGGGCGAGGATGACAAACCTGGTGCCCTTGGAATACTGTCGGGTGCAGGCGAGTACATCTTCGGTAGTATGGCGTTTTACCTCCTGTCCGCTGATTGGCGAATAGGTTTTTCCGATGCGTGCGTAGAGCAGTCGCAGGTATTCGTAGATTTCGGTGTTGGTGCCCACGGTAGAGCGTGGGTTGCGCGAAATCACTTTCTGTTCGATGGCGATGGCAGGTGGCAATCCCTTGATGAAATCACATTCCGGTTTGCTCATACGTCCCAGAAACTGGCGAGCGTACGAAGAGAGCGACTCCACATAGCGGCGCTGGCCCTCAGCATATAAGGTATCAAAAGCCAACGATGATTTTCCCGATCCGGAGACACCCGTAATGGCAACAAACTTGCCCTGAGGTATCTTCACATCGATATTCTTGAGGTTGTTGGCTCTTGCCCCTTTTATTTCTATATATTTATCTTTTGGCATATTCTTTTGCTTTTTACCTTTTTATCTTTATTCATGGTGGTAAGGCTCACCTTTTATAATAGTACATGCGCGATAGAGCGCCTCGGTAAAGATAAGGCGCACCATCTGATGCGAGAAGGTCATCTTGGAGAGGGAGATCTTCTCGTTGGCGCGGTCGTAGACAGCCTGTGAAAAGCCGTAAGGTCCGCCGATGACAAAGACGAGCCTGCGGGCAGTAGCCTGCTTGCGCTCTATCCATTTGGCAAACTCGATGCTTCGGAATTCCTGTCCGTGTTCATCCATCAGCACCACGGTATCCGAAGGCTGGAGGAGTTTCAGAATCAGTTCTCCTTCCCGTTCCTTCTGCTGCTGTTCGCTGAGACTCTTGGTGTTCTTGAGCTCAGGAATGGTTGTTATGCTGAAAGGCATATAATGGGTGATGCGCTCGGCATAATCCTTGATGCCCGCAATGAAATGCTTGTTTACGGTCTTTCCGACCAGAATGAGTTCTGTCTTCATTTCGTTGGCGTTTTCTTCCTATACACTTTCATGTTTACTCTTCGCTTCGTCCCTGTAATATCCTTTTCCTATTCTTTTCGGATTCTTCGGGAACCAGCCTTTCTCGCAGCGTTGTCTCTGTTCGAAGAGTTCACCGATGCTCCAAAGGCATGAAGCACCTACTACACCCAATATGGCAGAGAAGAGCACGTTGGCAACCAGGAAGGCAGCTCCGATGCAGATGATGCCTGCAACGAGGAAAACCCACCAATAGCGGGTGCCTGTATAATATTCCGTCTTCATGACGATAGGGTGAAAGATACCTATTATTAAAAAGGTGGATACGGCGATGATGACGCCCGTGTAATATACTTCCATATTCTATTGTTTTATATTTTGTTCATTCAACTTTTGCTATCTTAACAATACAATATTGCTAAATATGAGCTTTATTCTATTTTCAATTCCATTTCAAAGTGCAAAAATACAAAAAAAACTTTATTCTTGCTTGGTTTATCAAAATTTTTATATAACTTTGTACGCAAAAAGAGATATATTGTGCTGTTTTCGGGCACAACCCTCTATATGAACATTATTAATAACAAAATAGAATCAAACTATGGCTAATAACGCAGAATTGATCAAGCAGTGTGAAGAAAGAGCACAGCAGTGGCTCACACCTGCTTTTGACGAAGAAACCCGTAAGGAAGTAAAGGCAATGCTCGACGCAGAGGACAAGTCAGCCCTCGTTGATGCATTCTATCAGAACTTGGAGTTCGGTACTGGTGGTTTGCGCGGTATCATGGGCGCAGGTACCAACCGCATGAACAAGTATATCGTTGGTATGGCTACCCAGGGCTTTGCTAACTACATCCTCAAGGCTTTCCCAGGTGAGGAGAACCTTTCTGTAGTAGTAGGTCACGACTGCCGTAACAACTCTCGTCTCTTCGCTGAGACCGTAGCTGCCATCTTCTCTGCCAATGGTATCAAGGCATATCTCTTCGAGAGCCTCCGTCCTACACCAGAGATTTCTTTCGCTATCCGCGAGCTCGGTGCAAAGGCTGGTGTCAACGTAACTGCTTCTCACAACCCTAAGGAGTACAATGGTTACAAGGCTTACTGGAGCGATGGTGCTCAGGTTCTGGCTCCACACGATACTGGTATCATCGAGGAAGTAAACAAGGTTACTATCGACCAGGTGAAGTTTGAGGCTAACTGGGATAAGATCAAGATTATCGGTGGTGAGATGGATTACGACTACATGACAGCCGTTCACTCTGCAATGATTGACCAGGATGTCATCAACCGTCAGAAAGACCTCAACATCGTTTATTCAGCTATGCACGGTACAGGTCGTGTCATCGTTCCTCTCTGTCTGCGTTCTTGGGGCTTCCAGAACATCAATGTAGTTCCTGAGCAGATGGTAGTAGATGGCAACTTCCCAACAGTAGTTTCTCCTAACCCAGAGAATGCAGAGGCTATGACCCTCGGTATGAAGCTCGGTACCAAGTTGAACGCTGACCTCGTTGTAGCTACCGACCCAGATGCTGACCGCCTGGCCATCGTTTGCCGCGACGACAAGGGCGAGTGGATGATCATCAACGGCAACCAGACTGCCATGATGTTCTGCTACTATATCATCGAAAACAAGAAGAAGCTCGGAAAGCTTAAGCCAACCGACTTCCTCGTTAAGACTATCGTTACTACCGAGGTTATTGCCGAGATTGCCAAGAAGAACAACGTGGAGCTTCGCGACTGCTACACAGGCTTCAAGTGGATTGCACGCGAGATTGCCATTTCTGAGGGCAAGCAGCAGTATATCGGCGGTGGCGAGGAGAGCTTCGGCTTCCTGCCTTACGACAAGGTTCGTGACAAGGACGCTCCTGCTTCAATCTGCCTTATCTGCGAGATTGCAGCATGGGCCAAGGATCAGGGCAAGACTCTCTACGACCTCCTGATGCAGATTTATGCTGAGTATGGCTTCAGCAAGGAGTTCACGGTTAACGTGGTACGTCCGGGCAAGACTGGCGCCGACGAAATCAAGCAGATGATGGCAGACTTCCGCCAGAACCC
>USSA01000126.1 GCA_900557255.1 uncultured Prevotella sp. | reverse complement strand
ACTTGCTCATCGGGTGGGAGAGAACGTTCACCACGTCGTCGCTCAAAGTATGGATTGCGGCTCCAGTGATTGATGCATATCGACATGAATCTGCTATACTGATCGGGGAACATACGCTTCTGGAAATTGGTAAATCCACGTGCGTAGGTCACAGGCTTGCTGTCCCGATAGTATATACACGACTCATTCTTACTGCATCTGGACGGATTGATCAGTTGCAGATATTCTTCCTGCTCCATCAGTGCGGAGTAGGCTGTCTGATGTAAACAAGTAGCCGCCATAGGGCAGCTACTATGCTCACATACTGGATAGTCTTTTGGTAGAGACGTATATTCTTTCTTTGGCATAATTTACATAGTTATTGACACCGATATTTTAATGAAGCGTTCATCTGGAACTTAATCCATTGGTTTAATTTTCTCCTCAATAAAATCAATCTCATCTTCATCAAGCTTGTACTTACGATAGAGTTGCTTATCTATGTCGGAAATGCTTTGATCCCAATCGATGTCTGAGATAGCAGTGAAATTTTGAAGAGGTACATTAGCCCAAGTATCACGTGGATTATGTTGAGTTGCTTTGAGTGTGCCCAATAAACACCTGGCAAACTTTGTCTTGACGTATTTCAAACATGCGGATGCCTCCTGGGCATCGGCAAACTTGCCGATGCTTAGGAAGGTATCCGTATGTCCGATTACCGGCACGCCGATTACCGGCGTGCTGAGCACTTCGCCTATAGCACCAGTACCATTTGCTTCAGGTACAAAGACATTATATGAGTCAAGATAATCATTTGATTGTACGTATTCTTTCTTTATCCAACGATACTCTCGATTACTACCGATGCGTCCCAATATCTGGTAACATTCTTCTTTATTCCCATTTTCTTTGAAAACAAATGGCATTTGTTCAAATGAGTTTGGTGTAATTTGTAAACCGCTACCTTTACCTTGTATATCTTTTGCTTGTGGAAAATCATCAAACATTTTCTCTGTGAATTTGTACATTCCACGAGATGAGATTAAGTTACATATATTTTGTTCTTTTTGTAACTTAACCTTCTTCAGAATAGATCTAAGCTCTTCATATCCAGAGAAAAATCCAATTTCACCAAATTCTTTATTTGCGTTTCTTAATCCAATAGCAACTCCTCCCTTAATGTCAACTGTTGGGAATACGTCACTTGATTTTTGGAAGTAATCAACCACTTTGAAATGAGTGTCAGATAACATCTTTTCCATCCATTCCATAGGTGTTTGTCCTGCCTTAAATAAAAATCTTCCAGGCGTAATAAATGTTACCAATGATGACAATTCAAAGGCAGTATCATAAAACAAATTGTAAATAGGAGTCTTTCTAGTACTTTCTCCTTCTATCTGATATGGTGGATTACCCACAATCGCTTTAAACTTCATATTATTAATATCTTCGTTTTCTGATTTTGGAATTTGATTATATACATGCCAGAAGTCATTGCCACAAATGATGTCGTTTTGGAATAGTTCTGGCTTTGCACGGAGCACATTTATCATGTCGCAATCCAAAGACTCGTGTCCATTATAGAAGTATATTTTGCCCTCTTTGGTTACATGCTCGTCAGCAGCTTTAATTACACCTGCCGATACGAGGTCTGTTACAGGCACTTCATGCTCATAGCAACGAATATTCATGCGGATGTCCGTACGGAAACCTGCTAAAGTTCGTTTGGTAATACTTACAGCCATCTTAGTACGGCACACGACAAAGATGTTGTCCTGCAACACATCCTTCCAAATTTCGAGATCGTTACCTGCCTGTCGATAATACTGTTCTGCATTCTGGCTTTTTCCACGCTCGCCGGTAAGTTGTACGTTGCGATAGTTTGGCTCTTTGGCTCCCTTGAAGAGAGAGTAAGCCATATAGAGAGGGTAGAGACCAGTCTTGGAGTTGATTTCAAGAATGCGAGAATTGTAATCACCGAAAATATCCTTGGTAATCTCGTTGGTGAAATGCAATTGATTGTTATCATCCACCGTTACACCTACAGGTCTTGCAGCGTTAACATTTTCTCCATACTTATTCTCTTCAGTATAAGGCGCAACAAAATCCTCATCCCAGAAGCACCAGCCGCCAACAGTATCGCTCATGTGCATGTTGACTACACGCCATGGAGTAAGCACGGTCTCTTTATCTGGATTGTGGAAGTAAGAGAAGATAGTGGCAATCTTAGCAATGCGGTCTTCTGTATTGAGATTGTCAGCCTCCTTCACCATTTGACGTATGCGCTTGGCAGTACCTGTAAAGATGCTACGGTCGAAGCAGTCTTTCAAGGTGTTGAACGTCTGCTTGGTAAAGCCCTTAGGCATAAACTCTTCCCATGAAGTCTGGTCAACAATTTCTTCACTGGCAAAGTTGTCAATTGTTATCTCTTCTCCAGCCTCATCATTGATTTCTGCACCATACACCAACAAAGGAATACGGATAGCCACGCCACGTAGTACAGACATACGGGCACGCTTTTCTTTGTTCTCTTCGTCACGTTTCTTCTTAGCCTCGTCAGTCTTATCATCCTTATCTTTGTTCTCCCATTTCTTCCAAAGCACAGGATTCGTGAACGAACACCATTCGCCGTTCAGCTGCTGGGTATGGCTGACAAAAAGGTATGGGAATAGCTCAGAAGGAGCACACATCACTTCATCCCATCCCTCATCTTCTGTCTTCGGCTGACCATTATCGTCGAATTCGGCAGCCATAGAAGGGCGAGGAGGTAGAGCCTCGCTTGAGGATAGATAGTAGATGTACTTTATCTGTTCGGCTTCAGTATCCCCTAAACCATTCTTGTTGATATTGATCTTCTCTGGTTTCCAGGCATTTGGCATAGAACCCAGAAGGTCGTGTACATCACCAAGAGCTTTCTCCTGCTCAGGACTGAGATTCATCAGTTGATCAGGATTATAAAGTGAGTTGTCTGCATAGCCACTACGCACGGCACGCTCGATATATACATTAGAGAGTTTCTCGAATATCTGATTAGCAGAGAAGTGTTTGCCCATCTCACCTTCGTCCATTGAGAGTACAGGGCAGAGCTTGATGAAGGCGGCAAGATGTTCTTCCTCCTTCTTCTGAGTAAGCTTCATCTGCTTCTTTCCCTTCTCTGTTTGGGCATAGACTGCCATCTTTGCAGTTTCAGCTACAGCCGTAAGGGCACGGTCTGGTGCAAAGTCAAACACATAACAGTCCGACTTCTGACGGCCTTCGAGTACGGCATGAGTCTGCACACGGAAAATAGTCTGCATGTAGTTGGCTGCAGGGGTATTCTCTGAGCCTTTCATACAGAGCACGGCAGTCCATTCTGGAACACTTACACCCGTGGTAAGCTTTCCGCAAGAGAGAGTGATGGTATAATCCTTCTTGGTAATATTTTTCTTGGCATTGCCACGGATATTGTCCAGCACATCAGCCAGAGCACTACCATTCTTATCCTCGATATTACCATCGCCGGCAGCATTGATGATATGGAACATTTCGCTAAATACCTCATGCTGGCGAAGAAGCTGTTCGAGAGCTGCAGCTTCTTTCACACCAGGCAGGAGCCAGAAGGTGTGGCGGAAGTGCTCACGAAAATCATCTGTAGAGAAAGGGTAGAGCGAGGTGTCGGATTCTTCAACAAGTTTATCGAGGAAGCGATTGATTGCCTTCTCGTGTACGAACTTGTCGATTTTCACCTTAGCCAATTCTGCATGATATTCTGCCTTCTTGATCACATTAGGCTCATTGTCTATCAACTTCTGAAGCTGAAGCTTATCTTCCTCAGTATATACTCTGAAGAACTCGTGGAACTTGAAGACCTCATTATTCTCGATGGCTTGGTCGCGCAGCATCTTAGGCAACGTGAAGGTGAGAATCTGCATACGTGGCAGGTCGGCGTATGGGTTAGGGTCACCATAATGATGCTCATCCCAGAACAACTTAGCACGCTGTTCCATCACGTAGTCCCAAGTATATATTTCACTTTCTTCATATTTGTCGAGCAGGTTGAAAGGTGTTCCCGAAAGTGAAAGAATTCGGGTATTCTCCTTTTTCAACTTGTTCATTACACGCACACCGGCAGCAGCATCAATGCCTTCGTGTGCCTCGTCAACCATTACGAAGTCCCAATCATACTCCATAATGGCACGTTTCAATGGATCAAAATTGCGCTCCTTGCCACCAACAAATTGTGACAGGCGCAGATATTGCATGCTGACAAAGAATACGAGTATCTTTTTGCCAGCATCCACTTCATTTGTAAGCGTATAGAAGTCACCCTGAGAGTCGTTGTCATCCATCATTCGGCGACCATAAGCAGGTTCAAGTCCTCTTGCATGATAATCTGCAAGGGCTTCCGGGGTACGGAATATCTTCGCAAAGTCATCATGCCAACCTTTATCTACAACAGGGCGATGGGTAATGATGAGCGTAGAGCGGTAGCCACAACGCTTAGTTACTTCAAGACCAGAGAGGGTCTTTCCAAAACGCATTTTTGCATTCCAGAGATAGTGCTTACCCTTGTTAGGGTCTTTAAACTCTTTTTGGAAGTATTCTACTGTGTCGTGGATTGCCTTTTCCTGCTCTGGGCGGAACTTGATGGCTCCATGTCCAGCTCCCTTGCCTTGCTTTATCTTGTTGATAACATCTTGTATATCAAAGATGGTGCACGCAAACCAGATGTCTGCATCCTCAGTCTGTCCGGTAGTTGGATCCTTATACTTGCCAAGAGTCTTTGAAGGAATGTCCATGGCACGCAGGGTGCGATAGACATCATCAGCCTTATAGCATTTGGAGTCCTGATCGTATGTGGTACATTCCACATATTCTATATGGTATGAAACTCCCTGCATGTAAGGACGAGCATCGAGTACAGCACGAACAGCCTTACCCAACTCCTGACTGTTTTTGGAATCGGCTATTTCATTATCGACAAAGACCTCACCAATTTTGAGAAGTCCTTGGTGCTTCCTGTCGTTGATGCTGAGCACGTACAGGAGGCGTGATTGGGTTATAGTGTATCTCATTGATCGTAAATATTTGCAATATTCATTATAATGTTATATCTCGTCATCTTCCGTCTCTTTTTGATTGCTACGGAATAATGAACGGAATTCTATCTTTTGCCATGGCTGCGATTTTGGGTCTTCGCCAGGCGATGGTTGCCAATCTTTTGGCTTTTTCCGATTCCAGTCTCTTATGATGCATTTTACACCAATGTGACCGTATGTCGTACTCTTTTGGCATGCTGGACATTGTCTCTTAATAGGGTCGCCAAATAAAACGGGCTCATATATCTTATCGCAAGAATCAGGAATAACCATCTTGATACCATCCATCTGCCACAGATTCCATGAAATCCATCGGGCAGCATTAATGATCTTGTTTCTTGTTGGAACTCGGAGGTTACCATCTGCATCTTTGATGTAATTGCCATCTGCATCCTTTGGATTGAACTTATCCATGAAGTATTCTATATATGTATAGAGTAGGGCTTCACGAGCTAAGAGCAGATTGTCGCCCTGCCATTCATATCCATAAGTATGTTTGAAGGCTTTTTCTGCCATATCGTACCATTCCTTTTCGGTCTCGACATTTTCGTTGATGACACGCATCTTTCGGTCGAGAATACCAATACGGTGGCTGATTGGGATAGGCTGACCTGTTGTGGTGTCGTAACGACTAACCAGATAAGGAGCTTCTCCACAGGTTATTTCCATGCAGTTGTCAACAACATACTTCTTCCATGTCTTTTGCTTGTTTCCTTCCGGAAACTGGATTTTTCCTTCTGTAGGAATCCACGAATGCGTACCGTCTTCGTTTGTGACTTCCCGATTGAAGACATCGTTGCGTCCAAACCAGTTTTCATCGATGAGATTGTTTTGTGCATTACATACCCATGATGGAGTAAATACCTCTGCCTTGTCTTTGGTACGGTCAAGCTGAGCTTGCTTGTCTTTCAGTACACGAGGCATTACAATGCGGCGGAACCGTCCGGTAATATGCTCAGGCTTGATCTCATCATCATATCGATAACCTTCTTCTATGAAATTCCCATGTTCATCAAGAATCGAGTTTTCATAATCTGATGTTGCCCAGAAGATGTTAACCACCTTCTCCTGGTCTGAAGCCTCTGCACGGGCTTTTGCAGACATGGTGTGGTCAATGAGCAGTTTGTCAAGAACTGCAGGGTCGTAGTCCATGATGTCTTGCTCAGAGATGTCAACATCACTGATATGCTCAAAGATTCTATATGTTGTATTCTTTTCTGCCATTATTCTTTTTTGCAAAATTATCATTCAATGTTGCAGTCTTTCTGCACTGTTGAATATTTTTTCAATAAATTCTCAATTTTCTCAGCAATTTGCCGTCTCAACCACTCTGGTTTGAGTACTTCAACCTGATTTCCGTATGAAAAGATGCGTGCTTCAAGTTCCTTATTCGGACGAACCATGAGTTTGATAATGCACTGTTCTTCGTCTTTAACCTCCTGTGAAGGATGTATTGGCTTGTTCACCACATAAGGGAAACGAGCTTCATCAAATTTCAAAAGCACTTCCTCTGCCACTGGATGGTCTTCGGGTAATGTCACTCCAACGATGTCCTTGAAATACTCATTGAAGTCTATCTCCGTATTGGGAATAAACGGCACATTGGCACGTGAGAACTTCACGATACGGTCAAGGGCTTTATTGGTGATGTAATTGCCATGACTACCTTCCTGCAATCCGATGAGGAACCAGCGGTTGTTGAATTGCTTGATATGGTAAGGATGGAGGATAGCAGTTCTTTCATTGCCAGCGAAAGTGCGGTAGAGCAAATTCAATGGCTGATGATTCAATGCGGACTCTATCAGTTCTCCCAAGAACTCTGTTCCCTTCAGCAGATCATTGTGGTCAAATGATACGATATTCTCTGTATTGGGCTTGACACCAAAACGGAATTCGAGATTTGAGATAACATCTTCCAACCATGCGTTACTCGGCACACCACGAAAACGACTTAGTATGTCAATAGTGGAGCGAAGAGACTTAATTTCTTCGGCTGTCAACTCATTATTAAAGATGGAGAAGCTTGGGTCAGAATAGCGGTAGTAACTTTTCCTTCCATCGAAAGGATATGTTTCGATAGGGGCATTGTAGGTGACTCTATCTCTCATGTATTTAATGTCTTCACGTATCTGACGGATGCTGACCTGAGAGCCATAGAAATCCATGAGGGACTCATTGACTGTGTCAAGGAGGTCCTCAATACTATATGTTCTATGAAAATCGCTAAAGCATCTGTCCAGAATCCGGTAGCGAAGTTGCGCATTCTTGTTTGTTGGCATAGAGTCTTTTCTTAATTAGTTTATTTATCTGTTTTTATAGTAACGACATCGTCCAGTCTGACAAGGTCATTCATGTCGCATTTGAGACAGCGAGCTATCTCAATCAAATTCTCTAAAGTTGGTTGTGATGTATTGGTAACCCACTTTGATATTGTAGCAGGATCCTTACCGAGCATCTCAGCCAGTTGCTTGTTGGTTAGCATGCGTTCTGCAAGCATAACCTTAATCCGATTTAGAGGTTGTTTCTCCATATTTCTTATTTTTATATTATTCAATATGCAAAAATAAGGTTTTTTCTTCGAAAAACAGACATTTTTCATAAAAATAACACTCCTAAAGCAAATAAATTGATGTTTTCGTCATGTTATTCGAAAAAATATTGTATTTTTGCATTTGAAGGGCGTCTTTTTTCTGAGAGTGCAGATAGATTGCATAATGGCTTTCTACTTTTGCATCCAGATTGAACAGTTAGACCTTTAGGTCGTGGTATAAACAAAATCATAAGAACGATGGAAAAGACGAACATCTACACAGATGAAGAGCGTTATTGGATGACTGGAGGTAATACAGGTACATTGCCTACACGTATCATCCCATCTGTGATTTACAGCTTGGCACCAAACGAAATCTTCGTGTTTGGAAGCAATGCTCTGGGTATGCACCATGCTGGTGCTGCTCGTGTGGCCTACAATGAGTTTGGTGCAGAATGGGGAAATGGTGAAGGATTGCAAGGTCAGTCGTACTCGATTCCCACGATGGAGGGTGAACATAATACAAAGCTTGCCATCATGAGATTTACGCAATATGCCAAGGAGCATCCAGAACTAAAGTTTCTGGTAACTCCAGTTGGCTGCGGCATCGCTGGATATACTCCAGAAGAGATTGCTCCTATGTTCAAGGATGCAGCTTATTTGGAGAATGTGTATTTACCCATCAGCTTCTGGAAGGTGCTG
>USSA01000125.1 GCA_900557255.1 uncultured Prevotella sp. | reverse complement strand
AAAGCAGCCAACTGAATCTGGCTCTCTTCATTCTCCTCCTTGAAAGCCATCTTTGCCTCTACAGGATTTGACAGGAAGCAACCGGCGAGAAGAGCCTGATACTTCTGAGCCAAAGTCTGCTGGCGAAGAGTCTTTTCGATGAATGACCAGTAGTTGTAAATCTTGGTATACTGATCCATCATCTGTGCGTTAGCAGATGGGTTAGCCTTCTGTGCCTTGTAGTCTGCCAAGAACTTCTGGAGAGAAGATGCGTCGAAACGACCAGTCTGCTGATTAACAAAAGGAGTCTGCTGAAGCATAGGGTTAGTACCTGTCTTCAAGATGTCCTGAAGTTCAGCGTCGGTTACAGTAAGACCCAACTTGCTAGCTTCCTTAGCGATAATCCGGTTCTGGATGTATGTATTCCATACCATATCCTTCACCTGATTCATCTGCTCTTCAGGAAGATTTTCCTGCCCCTGTTGCATTTTAATAACTTCTGAATACTCATCAACGAGCTTCTGGAAATCCTGCACGCTGATTTTTTCGCCTAAAACCTCACCAATCTGCTGGCGCTCATTATTCTTTGCTGAATCGCAAGAGCGGAAAGCTTCCTCGGCAATAAAGGCGAAAAGGCCGAAACTGATGATACAAACCAGTATCACGCCTCTTTTTCTAATTGTTCCTAATGCTGCCATTACGTTTTAATTATTATTATTATTTTTATTTTTTCCTAAGTTTAGATTGAACCACTTTTAATGCTAGTAGCCAATTGTCTGCAAAAATACAAAAATAATACGAGAAAAGGGAATTTTTTGCTATCTTTTTTGACTCTTACCTCAAAAAAAGCAAAAAATTCCCTTTTCTCACTCAGCTATTTGATGATGTGGAGTTTAACAAGCTCTATTTTACGGGATGTTGACTTGATAATCTTGAACTCGAAGTTATCAAACTTTATCACCTCGTTGAGTTTAGGAAAACTCTGATATTCATGCAGAATCAAGCCACTCAAGGTCATATATTCATCACTTTCCGGCAGTTCAAGACCAAACATATCGTTCACCTTGTCAATCTCCAGTCGCGCAGAAAGGAGATAATCACCATCATCGGTTTTCTTGGCCACATACTTGGCAGCATCGTGCTCATCTTCAATATCTCCGAAGATTTCCTCAACGATATCTTCCAGACTCACCAAACCGCTAGTACCTCCAAACTCATCTACAACGATACCCAAGGACTTTTTCTGCTGCAAAAAAGTCTGCATCAGTTTCTGTGCCTGCATCGTTTCCGGCACAAAAGGAAGTGTACGGATATGGTCCTGCCAACGTGAAGGATGATGGAACAGTTCGGAACTGTGAATATATCCCGCAATATGGTCTATATCCTCTTCATATACAATGATTTTCGAATTACCACTCTCTATGAATTTCTGCTGCAGGTCTTCGAGAGAAGTATCCATTTCAACAGCCTGAATCTCAGTACGGGGCACCATACAGTCGCGTACTTTAGTATCGGAGAAATCAAGGGCATTCTGGAATATCTTCACCTCATCATTAATTTCATCTTCATTGGTAGCATTATCGATACTTGACTGCACAAGATAATCAAGGTCTACCTTAGAAAAGCCTTCATCCGCCCCCTCAGTATCCATCTTCATACCTATCAGACGCAGCAGGCACTTACTTAAGACAGTACTGAACTTGCTGATAGGCCACAATACCACATAGCACAGATAAGCTATCGGACTGAAGATAGAAAGCAAGCGGTTCGGATTAGACTTGAAAAGCGTCTTTGGCAGAAACTCACCTGTAAAGAGTACTATCAGCGTAGACAGAATGGTATCTGCAGGCACCTTAAAGGCTGCATCAAAACCTGCGAAAATCGTATTGTCGAAAAGACGGGCTATCAGGATACCATAAACTACAAGAGCTATATTGTTGCCCACGAGCATGGTACTGACAAAGCCATTCGGATGATTATAAAACAAAGATAACAGTCGTTGCGTAAGGCCGTTTTTCTCCTTATCCATCTCCGCCAACATACGGTTGGAAGAGACGAAGGCAATCTCCATTCCGCTGAAGAATGCAGAGAAGACCATCGTAATGAGAATGCCTACGACTAAACTCATATCCACCTGTTCATTCATTATATCTTTTTCTTTTTAATTAGTGCATGATAGGAATCGTAGTGGCTCTGACTGGTGTAGCCGGCTGACGGAAGTTATTCTTGACAGAATCAGGCGGGCTGCTCAAAGTATCGGCAGCACCACCTCCTGTCAGGTCTCCCTTTTCAAAGCTACCCTTCGAATTGCTCACATAATAGCGCGTCATCTTTTCATCACTCCAGAAATGAGAACCCTGTAGCGTTCTTTCAGGAGTAACAAGTTTACTGAATACGTTACTTGACAATTCGTGCTTATTCTGGTCCCAGGTAAGTTGCTCACTATTGAAGCGCAAACCATCTTTGGTCAGGATGCTCACCCTACCATAAAGTTTCCATATCTTCTGCTGATCATAATAATAAGCTGTATCACACTGGATATAACTATTAATATGGAATTTCTCATCAAACTGCTCCAGCAAAAGTCCCTTATCAAAGATCCACAAAGATGGATTCTTGCTGGTATTCACCTCCCACCGTTCTGTTACGATGCGATATTTCATAACTCCCGAGTCGCTTACCAATGTATTTACACCATACGACGTCATCATCGCCACCGAGTCTTGCGGACGGATGGCGGGCGCAGTATGTTCTACCTGGTTCTGGCAACCAGCCAAAATCAGGAACATCAGGATACCGACAACATAAGAGCCTTTTATTCTATACATTATTATATATAGATTCTATACATTAATTATATATAAGCGGAAGATTAATCCATCTTCCACTTCTTAAACCAATCCTCGTTGAATGTGAATCCGATATTGATACGGAAAGAATTTTCCTTAATCAGATCCTTAGCCGAACTCTTCACCCACTGACCGCTGATATTCAGCATGGAGCGGTTATTGTAAGAGTTCATGATAGGAATACCGAAACCGGCACTTACAGAGATTTCCTTCGGACCATCAACACCATTCATCTTATAATAAGGTGTGGCATAGCTAGCACCTACACGATACTGAACACGCTTGAAGAAAGCACGGCTACGTTCTCCATAGCAATACTGGGCACCGAGATTAAACTTGCTTCTATCTTTGTAGATGCCATCCTGCAAAGTGTAATTGGTACCATCAAAACTAGGATAACCCAAGCTACCCCACTTCTGCAGACTGTAATCAAAGCCAACCTTCCACTGGTTGTTATGATTCCACATCACACCCGCACCAATCATGGTAGGCAACTTGTAAGCCTTGCCGATAGAGTAAGCAGTGGTATCGGTAACACCGTTCTGGGTATCATTAGAAATGATTTTCATATCAGCAGAAGCTCCCAAACCATGTCCGGGTGAGAAGGTGACACCCACGGTAGCCCAATCTTTCTTTGAGAACTGATGGGTATACTGTACACCGAAATCAACCTTATAGCTGTTCACCTGCATAGAATAGTAGCGGGTGAGGGTCTTGTAATAAGAATTGCTGTAGCTGTTTGATACACTTCTGTCTATACTACCCCAGAGATATGAGAAGTTGGCACCTACGGACAAGCCCTTGACCGGTTCCCAACCCGCACCGATGTATGCCTGATGCAAACCACCATCGCCGGAATAAGTATTAGTATAGTAAGCTTCCTTGTCAGCATTCACCCAGTCTGATGCAGAATAATTATAGCCAACATTGGTAAAAGGAATGATACCGAAGCTCATACCTACATGTGGCAGCAAGCGGAAACCTGCAACAACATACTCAAAATTTGAGTTGTTGGCATTCTTCTTCACACCATTCTCTTCAAAATTTGTCACCTGACCAGAGATACCGGCATCAAGGATGAATGTCATCGAATCAATTGAAGCATAAGATGCAGGGTTGAGATAGTTTACCTGATTATGCTCATGAAAGCCAAGACCGACTCCATTCATACCGCGATTAAAACCAGAAGTCTGGTCCGACAAAATGCCAAGACCATACTGGCTGTATGGCGAATTAGTACCACTTTGGGCATTAACCATAAGGGCTGACCCCAACAATAGGGTTGCTAAAAAAAGCTTTCTCATTCTTTAATAATCATTCAAAATTATATTCAGAGTGCAAAAGTATTAAAAAAAATCTAGAAAAAAGAAGGATAATTGAAAATAATAAGGTATTTTTGCATCGTGAAACGTTTTAAGCATATTTTTAGTGCCATTTTAGCAGTAATTTTAATCAATTTAACTACTGAAGTGGCTGCACAGGATTTTTCAAGAGACAAGGACTCTGATATTTCTGTGCAGAACAGTCGTGTCAATGAAGAAGCTACTGCGTGGCTCGATTCTGTTGACATTTCTCTCCTGACTTGCGGACCAGGTCAGGAGGTGTGGTCGTATTATGGACATACCGCTCTACGCATCCAGAACAAAGCTATGGGAACTGATGTTGCCGTCAACTGGGGTATGTTTAGTTTTAACCAAAGTTGCTTCGTACTCCGTTTTGTTTTCGGACTCACCGATTACCAGATCGGCATCTACCCTATGAGCGACTTCATTGCCGAATATGCACGTGAAGGCAGATGGGTAAGACAGCAACGCCTCCGCCTCTCCCGTACAGAGAAACTGGAAATTCTGAGAAGCATCGACAAGAACGCACAGCCGGAGAACCGCGTATACCGCTACAATTTCTTCTATGACAACTGTACGACCCGGGCACGCGAGATGATTCTCTCCAACATTGGGAACCAGAGTACCAACTTTAAAGATATCCCTACCACTTCTACCTACAGGGAAGAGATTCACAAGCTCAACGCACAACACCGCTGGGCAAGATTCGGCAATGACCTTCTTTTGGGTTGTCAGGCAGACCGCCCTATCACACAAAGAGAATGGGAATTCTTGCCAGACAATCTGAGCAAAGACTTTGCCACAGAAGGAAGAACCGACTTTATTGATGCATCTCAGACTGCAGACGGCAAAACCAATGCAACAAGTGCCAGCGGCTATATCACTCTGGTTGATGAAACATCCGATATTATCCCAGCCCAGGCACAAATAACAGACGATGCTCCTGTTACACCACGAATGATAGCCATAGTCCTGGCAATCATCATCATAGGAACAACGGTAAGAGAATGTGTAAAAAAGAAAAACTACTGGTGGTTTGATGCCATTCTGCTCATTCTGACAGGATTACCGGGACTGATTCTCTTTGCCATGATCTTCTCGCAGCATCCTACGGTACAGATAAATTTCCAGATTCTGATACTGAATCCGCTCAACCTCATATTTGCCTGGAAGACTGTCAAGAGGATGAAAGCAGGTCGTCAGTATTGGTATTTCGAACTCCTGGGATGGCTTCTGCTCATAGCCCTGTTCATGCAGATATGGCAGAACTATGCTGAGGGTATGAGTATTTTGGCACTTTCTTTGCTAGCGAGATACTGCGTCAAGTCGACCATGATGGATTTAAGTCCAAACAATTATGGTTTGCAGAAGCATATCGTAAAGAAATTCAGAAAGAATAAATAGACATTAAAATATACGTAAGGAAACGATTGGCACAACATCGTTTCCGAACAGAAGAAGATAAACAACAATGATGGTAAACAGATATATCACAGCCCTTTTGGTTGTCCTGTCGGCAACCGGCATGGAGGCGCAGACTTATCAGCAGGCGCTGAAGTTTGCGCTTACGGATATATCCTACGATGAATTCATCCAGCAACCGGAGGCGAAGGCATTGGAGGAGGACATTCTCTGCGTGCTCAAAGCCATCAAAGCGGCATCAGAAGATGAGAGCATCGCAACGCATCATCCTATCCTGTCGGCAACACTTGCCGCCAATTCTTCTGACATTCTGACAGACATTCATTCACATATTTATTATGATTCCCCTACGGAGTATAGATACAGAGTTCCGTATGGGAGTATTGTTATTCGAGGTCCAGACTGCTGATTTTATGCTTTCTGTAAGCAAAACTCAGAAGATTTGCCAATAAAACAGGTAATAATTGGCAATTCCTTGCAGATTTACAGATATTTTTAGTAAATTTGCAAACTAGTAATAAACAACAGGAGATTTTACTCCCAAACATCATCGAATAATAATAAAAAATAAATATACAATGAACTTTAACAAAATTCTCCAGTCATTGTTTGGCAACAAGTCAACTCGCGATATGAAGTTGATCCAGCCAATCGTAGAAAAAATCAAGGCAGAGTATCCTAAGATGCAGGCCTTAAGCAATGACGAACTTCGTGCAAAAACAAAAGAACTTCAGAAGTACGTACAGGAGTACGCCAAGGAAGAGAAGGCTAAGATTGCTGAACTCAAGGCTAAAATTGAAGACACTCCTATCGATGAGCGTGAAGGTATCTTCAACCAGATCGACAAGTTAGAGAAGGAAGCACTCGACAAGTATGAGGTAGCCCTCAACGAGGTTTTGCCTCAGGTTTTCGCTATCGTTAAGGATACTGCTCGCCGTTTCGCTGAGAACGAGGAAACAATAGTTACTGCTACCGACTTCGACCGCGAGTTGGCTTCTAATCCAGCTAATGACTTCGTTACCATCGATGGCGACAAGGCTATCTATCACAACCACTGGACAGCAGGCGGTAATGATATGAAGTGGGAAATGATTCACTACGATGTACAGCTCTTCGGTGGTGTAGTTCTCCATCAGGGTAAGATTGCCGAGATGGCTACCGGTGAGGGTAAGACCCTTGTAGGTACAACACCTATCTTCCTGAATGCCTTGACTGGCAATGGTGTTCACGTCGTTACCGTGAACGACTATTTGGCTAAGCGTGACTCTGAGTGGATGGGACCTCTCTATATGTTCCACGGTCTCTCTGTAGATTGTATCGACAAGCACCGTCCTAATTCCGACGAGCGTCGCAAGGCATACCTGGCAGATATCACCTTCGGTACCAACAACGAGTTCGGTTTCGATTATCTTCGTGATAACATGGCTACCAACCCAGCCGATCTGGTACAGCGCCAGCACAACTACGCCATCGTCGATGAGGTCGACTCAGTGTTGATTGATGATGCCCGTACCCCATTGATCATCTCTGGTCCTATTCCAAAGGGCGACGACCAGATGTTTGAGCAGTATCAGCCATTGGTTGAGAAACTTTATGAGGTACAGCGCAAGCAGGCTACAGAATTGCTCGCCGAGGCTAAGCAGAAGATTAACGAAGGTACAAAGGCTAAGAATCAGGAACTCCTTGACGAAGGTTTCCTCGCACTCTTCCGTTCTTACAAGGCATTGCCTAAGAACAAGCCATTAATCAAGTATCTTTCTGAGGAAGGTATCAAAGCTGGTCTGCTGAAGACCGAGGAATACTACATGGCAAACAACAACCGTGAGATGCCTAAGGCTACTGAGCCATTGTACTTCGTAGTAGACGAGAAAATGAATTCTGCCGACCTTACGGATAAGGGAACCGACTGGTTGGCTAAGCAGGTAAACGACAAGGAACTCTTCGTATTGCCTGATATCACAACTGAGATGAGCGAACTCGAGGCTCGTACAGACCTTTCAGACCAGGAGCGTCTTGACAAGAAAGACGAGATGTTGGCTCACTATGGTGTACAGAGCGAGCGAGTACACACCTTGCAGCAGCTCTTGAAAGCATACACCATGTTTAATAACAACGACGAGTATGTCGTAATGGACGGACAGGTGAAGATTGTGGATGAGCAGACAGGACGTATCATGGAAGGCCGTCGCTGGAGCGATGGTTTGCACCAGGCTATTGAGGCTAAGGAGCATGTAAAGGTAGAGGCTGCTACACAGACCTTCGCTACCATCACACTTCAGAACTACTTCCGTATGTACCACAAGCTCGCCGGTATGACCGGTACTGCAAGTACAGAGTCAGGTGAGTTCTGGGATATCTACAAACTCGATGTTGTTGAGATTCCAACCAACCGCCCTATCCAGCGTAAGGACTTGGATGACCGTGTATACAAGACTGCCCGCGAGAAATATCGTGCAGTTATCGACGAAATCGAGGAAACACGTAATGCTGGCCGCCCAGTCTTGGTAGGTACAACATCTGTAGAGATTTCTGAGTTGTTGAGCAAGATGTTGAAGATGCGCAACATTCCTCATAATGTATTGAACGCTAAGTTGCACCAGCAGGAGGCCCAGATTGTAGCCGAGGCAGGTCGCTCAGTAAACGGTAAGGGTGCCGTAACCATCGCTACCAACATGGCTGGTCGTGGTACCGATATCAAGCTGACTCCAGAGGTAAAGGCTGCAGGTGGTCTTGCCATCATCGGTACAGAACGTCATGAGAGCCGCCGTGTAGACCGTCAGCTCCGTGGTCGTGCTGGTCGTCAGGG
>USSA01000124.1 GCA_900557255.1 uncultured Prevotella sp. | reverse complement strand
CCCGCGACCCCAACCTTGGCAAGGTTGTGCTCTACCAACTGAGCTATTTCCGCAGCTATTCCTCTTAGCAAGGAGCATTCCTCTGAATGCGGGTGCAAAGGTACTACTTTTTTCTGAATTACCAAATTTTTCAAAGACTTTTTTTAAAGAAAATGCGCATTTTGTCTGTTTTTAAAGGCAAAATACGCATTTTTCATCGTTTTATCTGCAAAAACTGAACTTTTATGGTCCTTTTCCTACCAGTCTAATCCATTCGGTTCAGATAATCTTCGTACCCATATTCTCGCAGGATTTCCAAATTCCCATCCAAATGCACGATTCCTATAGATGGATGCGTAATGCCATTAAAAGTATTTGTCTTAACGGTCGTATAATGCAGCATATCTTCAAAAATCACTTTTTCGCCTACTTCCAGTTCATGGTCAAATTTCCAATATCCCATAAAATCACCACTCAAACAACTGTTTCCTCCCAAACGGTAAACGTGATCTCCTTCCGGCTTCTCCATCATATCTTCCATTTCGATGGTTTCGGCATTGCGTACTGCCGGATGATATGGCATCTCCAAACAATCAGGCATGTGGCAAGTAAAGCTGACATCCAGAATGGCGGTTTTGTAACCATGGTCTTCCACCACATCCACAACCTGAGAAACGAGAGGTCCCGTCTGCCATCCGAAGGCACTACCCGGCTCCATGATGACATGAAGATGAGGATAGCGCAGATGAAACTCCTTTATTATATTAATAAGGTGTAATACATCATAATCCTTACGAGTCATCAGGTGACCTCCACCAAAATTAATCCATTTCAACTGAGAAAACCATTTGCCGAACTTCTCCTCAATATGTACTAACGTCCTTTCAAACACATCTGCCCCACTCTCACAATGGCAATGACAATGGAAGCCCTCAATATCCGAAGGCAAAATCTCAGGCAATTTATCTGCAGTTACGCCAAATCGGGAACCAGGCGCACAGGGATTATACAGCAACGTTTCCACCTCAGAATATTCCGGATTTACTCTCAGTCCCAATTTGATGCTTGGGTTAACAGTAGCAACACGCTCATAAAAACGCTCATATTGAGAAAGAGAATTAAATGTCAGATGACTTGAGCAACGGGCAATTTCATCAATCTCATCATCAGTATAAGCTGGAGAAAAAGTATGGGCAGGACTTCCAAATTTCTCAAAAGCCAGCTTTGCTTCGCTCAAAGAGCTTGCTGTTGTCGAAGAAATATATTCTCTGAAAATCGGGAAAGTCTTCCAAAGGGCATAAGCCTTAAATGCCAGAATAATCTCCATGTCAGCCCTATCAGCCACGCTCTTTATCAGCGATAGATTTTGTCTCAGTCTACTTTCTTCCAATACGTAAATCGGAGTGCGAATCTCCTTAAAATTCTCTAAATTTACTTGCATGTCTTGATAAATATTAATTTTATGGTGCAAAGATAGCTTTTTATCCCGAATATAATTGCTAGTTTGCGTTTTTTTTAATACTTTTGCATCATAAAAATCATTTTGACGATGAAATTAGCAATAATGACCAAATCCACATTCTTTGTGGAAGAAGATAAAATACTATCCTCGCTGTTCGACGAGGGCATGGACAACCTGCATCTTTTCAAGCCAGGTTCGTCACCAATGTATGCTGAGCGACTGCTCACGTTACTGCCAGAAGACTATCTTCGCAAGATTACTGTTCATGATCATTATTACCTCAAACAGGAGTATGATTTAGCAGGAATCCATATAGACGATCCGCTAGCACCGGTACCGGATGGATACAAAGGCAAGTTCAGTCGCACCTGCACAGATCTCTCGATGCTGAAAGAGATGAAGAAGAAATCAAACTATGTGTTTCTGAAAAACATCTTCGACTGTATTGAGTTTAAAGATGAAAAGTCTTCCTTCAATCTGCAGCAGCTTGAGAATGCAGCCAAGGCAGGACTCATAGACAAGAAGGTATACGCCTTGGGAGGCATGAGTCTGGAAAATCTCAAGATTGCCAAGGAACTCGGATTTGGAGGAGTAGTAATCTGTGGAGATCTCTGGAACCGTTTCGACATTCACAACGAGCGCGATTTCAAAGAGTTGATTCTTCACTTCGAGAAATTGAGAAAGGCTATCAGCTAATACTGAGGTTCCCGAAAAAAGATTCATTCCCCTACATGAAAATAGATAAAAATAACTATTAATACACATAAACACTAATAGAAATGAGTGACAAAAACTCTTTTTTGGTATTCTCTGGTACTAACTCGAGATACCTTGCAGAAAAAATCTGCGCTAGTTTAGGTTGCCCACTGGGTAATTTGGTTGTAACCAAGTTCTCTGATGGTGAATTTGGCGTATCTTTCGAGGAGTCTATTCGCGGACGCGATGTTTTCCTCGTACAGAGCACATTCCCTAATTCAGACAACTTGATGGAGTTGCTCCTGATGATTGACGCAGCAAAGCGTGCTTCTGCCCGCAATATTATTGCTGTTGTTCCTTACTTCGGATGGGCCCGTCAGGATCGCAAGGACAAACCACGTGTCAGCATCGGCGCTAAACTGGTAGCCGACTTGCTCAGCGTTGCCGGTATCGACCGTCTCATCACCATGGACCTCCATGCCGACCAGATTCAGGGCTTCTTTGATGTTCCTGTAGATCACCTCTATGCATCTGGCGTTATTTTGCCATACCTGCAGAGCTTACGCCTCAAGGATATGGTCATTGCTTCTCCAGACGTTGGTGGTTCTAAGCGTGCCAACACTTATGCTAAGTACTTCGGCTGCCCTCTCGTGCTCTGCAACAAGACCCGTGCTCGCGCCAATGTAGTAGCAAGCATGCAGATTATCGGTGATGTAAAAGACAAGAATGTTGTCATCATTGATGATATGGTAGATACAGCCGGTACTATCACGAAGGCTGCCGACATCATGAAGCAGGCTGGTGCAAAGACTGTCCGTGCATGTGCATCTCACTGCGTGATGAGTGGTCCTGCATCTGAGCGTGTTCAGGATTCAGCTCTTGAGGAGATAGTATTCACTGATTCCATCCCTTACACCAAGCGTTGCGCAAAGGTTAAGCAGATTTCTATTGCAGATATGTTTGCAGAAACCATTCGCCGTGTTGAGGATAACGAGAGTATCTCTTCCCAGTATCTGGTATAAGGAAATATCATCATACAAGTTTACAAGGAGTCTTTCTTTTTAAAAAGGAAGACTCTTTTTTATAATTCCACTCTTCCCCTGTTTCTAATCTACATTCACTTTTCACAATTCACTTTCCACAACTACAATAACACTGTTCATTGTTCGATTTCAAACAAAAAAATCCTGTATCCCCAAAAGAGATACAGGATTCATATATTTATAATGTGACAATGTCGCTATTATATTAGTTCAACCACTTCACGTAGCAGAAGTCCTGACGGTGTGGCAACTTATCATTCTTAGGATACATACGTACACCTGTCTTGAATGAACCAGCATTGATTGGCTCAATCTCAGCCTCGAATGTAAAGTTGTTACCCTCGTGACCAACCATCTTGAATGGATAAACAGCATAAATCTGCTTGCCATCCTCTGGCTGCTCCTTCAATACAACAAGTTCCAAACCTACAGCATCGTTCAAGCCCTGCTCATCGATAATATACTGAACCTTGATCTTCTGACCAGTCTCAGCAGCCATCAGCATGCAGTCATCCTTAGATACAACGTGGATACCATCCCAACGCTCTGCAACGCTCTCCTTCCAGAGTGCAATCTCCTTAGCAAGTGCATTGTCGTTAGCGCTCAACTTCTTGAAGCGGGCAGCCTCCTTATTGTAGAACTTATCATAGTAGTCATCCAACTGGCGCTTCATTGTATAGTGAGGAGCGATAGTAGCAATAGAGTTCTTTACTACCTGGATCCACTCCTTGCTGAAGCCTTCCTTATTCTTGTTGTAATACATAGGGATGATGTCGTTCTCCAAGAGGTTATAGATAGTAGCAGCATCAAGCTGATCCTGGTAACCCTGGTTCTGGTATGTACGCTTCTCAGGAAGAGCCCAACCAGCACCCTCGCGGTAACCTTCTACCCACCAACCATCAAGTACAGAGAGGTTGACAACACCATTCATCTCAGCCTTCTCGCCAGATGTACCAGAAGCCTCCAATGGACGTGTAGGAGTATTCATCCAGATATCAACACCTGAAACCAGACGGCGAGCCAAAGTCATATCGTAGTCCTCCAAGAAGATAATCTTACCGAGGAACTCTGGACGCTGGCTAATCTCGAAGATTCGCTTGATCAAGCCCTGACCAGCACCATCAGCTGGGTGAGCCTTACCAGAGAAGAAGAACAATACTGGGTGCTCAGGATCGTTAACGATCTTAGACAAGCGTTCCAAGTCGGTGAAGAGCAGGTGAGCACGCTTGTATGTAGCGAAACGACGGCAGAAACCAATCATCAAAGCGTTAGGGTTGATACGCTCGAGCAAAGATACTACACGAGCAGGATCACCCTGGTTCTTCAACCATGTCTGGGTGAACTTCTCACGGATATAAGCTACGAGCTTCTTCTTCAATGCCATACGGGTATTCCAGATTTCTGCATCTGAAACATTGTAGATGGCATGCCAGATTTCCTCGTTGCTCTGGTCGTTCATGAAGTTCTTGTCGAAATATGTATCGTAGAGCTTACGCCACTCTGTTGCTGTCCAAGTTGGGAAGTGAACACCATTGGTTACATAACCTACGTGGTTTTCCTCTGGGAAGTAGCCCTTCCAGATGTTAGAGAACATTTGCTGGCTTACCCAACCGTGAAGCTTACTTACACCATTAACCTCCTGGCAAGTGTTGCATGCGAATGTAGAGAGGCAGAAACGCTCGTTGTGATCATCTGCATTTTCACGACCCATACCGATGAACTCATCCCAAGAGATGCCAAGGCGCTGTGGATAGCCACCCATGTACTTGCCGAAGAGAGCCTCGTCGAAGTAGTCATGACCAGCTGGCACTGGAGTATGAACAGTATAGAGAGAAGAAGCGCGAACCAACTCGAGAGCCTGGTTGAAGTTCAAGCCATCCTCCTCGATGTAGTCGCAGAGACGCTGCAAGTTGCAGAGAGCAGCATGACCCTCGTTGCAGTGATAGATATCCTTCTTGATACCCATCTTCTTCAATGCGAGCATACCACCGATACCGAGCAGAATCTCCTGCTTCAAACGGTTCTCCCAGTCACCACCGTAGAGAGAGTGAGTGATAGGACGGTCGAACTCTGAGTTCATATCATTATCTGTATCCAGGAGATACAACTTGATACGACCTACGTTCATCTGCCATACGTATGCATGTACCTGATAGTTTGTGTAAGGCACATCAACTACCAATGGATTACCATTCTCATCATATACTCGCTCGATAGGGAGAGAGTTGAAGTTCTGAGCGTCATAGTTAGCAATCTGCTGACCATCCATGCTCAAAGACTGCTTGAAGTAACCATATCTGTAGAGGAAACCAACAGCACACATATTCACGTTGCTGTCAGATGCCTCCTTCAAGTAGTCACCAGCAAGCATACCAAGACCACCTGAGTAAATCTTAACTACCTGGTTGATACCATACTCCATGCAGAAGTAAGCTACTGAAGGGCGCTTAGCATTAGGCTTCACATCCATGTACTCGCGGAACATCTTATAGACGTTCTTCACCTTAGCCATTGTCTCCTTGTCCTTAACAATAGCCTCCTTGCGGTCGTAGCTCAAACGCTCCAAGAGCAATACAGGGTTAGCATTACACTTCTCGTACAAATCAGCATCGAGACTCTTGAACAAGTCACGACCTTCATAATTCCATGCCCACCACATATTGTGAGCGATTTCATCCAAGCACTTCAACTCCTTAGGAAGGCTTGATTTAATGGTTGTCTCCTTCCATTGAGGAGCATTAGCATAGTCTGCCTTAATTTTCATTGTGTTTTATTTTTAAGATGTATATTTTCTATCTTGCAAACATAGTGATTCTTGCAGAATCCAAATATTTGTTTTATGGATTACGCCATCAAGAGAGAGAGATTATTATTTCTTCATACGAACTTCAGCCTTGCGCAGGGCAAGGTCATAAGCATCATAGTAATACTCGATAAAGTGTTTCCACAATGCTTTTTCTGAAAGAATCTCAGCATTTTTACGACACTTGTTCACCTGTGTCTTGGTGAATCCCGAGTACTTAGCTACGGTATCCTTAATAGCATCAGCTACCTCTGAATAATTATAGTCGGTACGCTTGATAACCTTCACACCATCCTCTATCTCACTGTAACTTCCTTTCTCTGAGTTAGCCCAAAGACCGAAACCAGCCAAATCGGTGGTGATACAAGGCACCTTGAACGCAATAGCCTCCAATGGAGTATATCCCCATGGCTCATAATAAGAAGGATAGATACAGAGGTCATTACCCAACACTACATCATAGTAGCTCTTGTTGATAATGCCATCATCGCCTGTCAAGTAGCAAGGTAAGAATATCAGTTTCACCTTGTCTTCCTTATTATTATGCATGTTGAAGTACTTCAGCATACCCAATACATTATCATGACTCATATTATGCAACCAATGGGTAATCTCCGGAACCTCCAATGGCGTGTCAAACTTCTTACCGCTATTCAGACGATCCAACAGATCCTGACGTGGATCTCCTACCCAACCAGGTACGTCAATGAATGCCAATACATTCTTCTTCAAATTGTTGTCACGAAGCAAGCGGTTCATAGCCTCAATATAGACATCGATACCCTTGTTGCGGAACTCATAGCGTCCGCTGGTAGAAACGATGAGCGTATCATCATCCAAATCTGTACCCATCAAAGCATTGGCTACATCGAGCAAACGCTTTCTTGCCTCCTTACGTTTCTTTGTAAAGGTACTTGCTTTAGGTACAAAACTATTGTCAAATCCGTTAGGCAAAACGAAATCTACCGGTTTATCGAGCAATTCCTTGCACTCGTTGGCAGTAATATCACTCACTGTTGTGAAACAATCAACATACTTAGCAGTCTGCTTTTCTATAGAATGCTTGCTTTGCATATTGAGTTCCTGCGCCATCTGATCACCATTATAGGCAAAAAGATAATCGTAAAGAGGCTTATTATTACCGGCAATACTACGACCGATACTTGTAGCATGCGTGGTGAACACAGTAGCCACCTCAGGAAGATGCTTGTTCACATAGAGCACACCAAGCCCTGTCATCCATTCATTTCCATGATAGATAACTTTCTTGCCTTTTCCAACGACATGTTTGTAGAAACTCTCTACTACCAGAGCGGCAGCATAAGAGAACATCGATGCTTCGTCATAGTCACCATAAGCATGAAGACTATCAACCTGATAGTCCTGCCATAGTTGTCCATAGATCTGGTCTTTAACAGCATAGTAAGGATTGAAATCTACTAAAACAGCTACTGGCTCTCCCGGTATATTCCATCTACCTACTTTAACCTTTAAGCCCTCTTTCAGAGCTTCTGTTTTCCACGCCGCATAAAGCGTATCATCTTGAGAGAAATAAGGATTAACCTTGTCTCCCCAGCAATCAGGACCAATGAAGATTAGTTGATCCTTTAACCTTTCCGTAAGAGTCTTAGCTCGTGTTGAAAGAACGGTGTAGATACCACCAACTTTATTACACACTTCCCAACTAGACTCAAATATGTAATCTGGAAATAATCTTTTCTTTTCCATATATAATTATCAATAAACACCGCAAAGATAGATAAATATTTGCAAAAAAACGAATTAATCTTATTAAAATCCTAAAAAAAATGCAGTTTTCTTGATTTAAATGAATAACTTTGTCGCAGTTAATTGAAAAAAGAGATGAAAAGAAAGATTTTAGCAACATTATTATGCCTAATTAGTATATCTAGTATGGCACAAACAGACAGCACCCTATTCAAGGGGAAGATTACAAACAAAGAGTATGATGTCTATATGAATATAGACTTCTACCATAAGAACCTCAAGGTTCCAGGACAGGAACTGTTCGGTGAAATGCCCGGATATTTCGGTGACAGACGTGATAGTCGCAAATGGCTGATTACAGATGCTGACATCGAGGGAAAGACCGCTCATCTATCCATTATCAATGATTACGGGAGCGAAGATCTTACTGCCGACCTCATAGCCTTGCCCGATGGTAGTTACGAGTTGCAGCAGAAAGAAGGAAGTAACCTGAAAATTGCCCGAAACCGGAAATGGGTGAAGATACCTAAAAAACTGAAATTCACCAAGCAGTAGACAAAACACTCAGAATATCGCAGAAATACCCCTCGCTATTATGGTAAATAGCGAGGGGTTATTATATTATATAGCAAGGGTAATTATACTAAATAGCCAGTGTTATTAAACAGAAAAGCCCCGACTACTTTCGTAATCGAGGCTTCTGAAATTGAAAGGAGG
>USSA01000123.1 GCA_900557255.1 uncultured Prevotella sp. | reverse complement strand
ATATCCACATCATTTCAGTAATAAGAGGGCACTAGGCACCTTACAGCCTAAAGACTGTAAGGTGATTATCATATACAGCTAGCACATTTCTGCCTTTGAGCAGGGCGGCTACAGGCTTGCCTTTCAGTTTTCCGATAGAGGAACCATCGGGATGAATCAGCCTAAAGTTGGATTTGTCATCCCTGTTTTGTATGCAAAGCACATCATCCAAACGGAAACAAACGGAGAAGGTCTCGTAGAGATCATAAGAGTCAAGAATATCCAACTTGTCATTGAAGACAAAAAGCTTGTTGGTACTGGTCTGCATCGGGCATACCTTGTCGAATGCCTCCACTAAAGACAGCCTTGGTGCAAGTCCATGAAACGCATAGATTGGCCTTCTCAACACCATAGTCAAAGCCCCATTGGCTCTGCGATCCCAATCTTTGCTGATGACAGCAGAATCAGCAAATGACAGATATACAGCCTTGTCAGAACCAGCAAGGAAGACACCACTCTCCGTGAGCATTCCGTCGTTCATGACATGCTTCTTGTCGTATAAAGGAAACATCTTCTCCCTATCTCCCGTCTGTGCATCAAAAGAAGCCAAGAAAGGTTTGCCACACTTTACCGTACCTCTCATAAGACTGTTGCCATAACCGTAATTGAGCATCAATATCTTGCCATCCCTAAGCAGAAGATGAGCCGTAGAAGCCTCCTTGTCCTGGAAATCATACTTCCAGCGTGTTTGCAAACTGTCCGCTCCCAAACAATAGAGGCTTTTTCTATCACTAATATACAAGTCAGAGCCCACCTGAAGGATATTGGAAGTCAAGCCCGTAATGATATATGGATTAAGATTATAATAATAGTAATAAAAAGAAGAATTAAATCCGATGGTGATTGCTGCAGACAAGACATTGGTCAATGCCATAGCCATCATTCCCTTGGAATCATGAATGCCAGTCACAGCCTTCACCTTCTTGATTTCACCCGAATGGATGTTGATTTCGTTGATGTCATCACCCACAACCACCAAGTGAGTGGAATCCACCATACAAGCATCTTTCCATCCCACGTTCTTGGTCATCGGAATCTCGGCATCCCACAACAACTCTCCTGTGCTCAGGCGATAAGCGTATGTCTTGCTGTCTCCCACTTTCTCAAGTCCCACTACGATATCCAAGCTATCATTGAAATAGACAGGATAAAGATACTGCGTCCATAGCGACTGGCCCGTCTTGGTATCAGACAAGGTCAAGAGTGACTTGCCTGTACTTTTCAGAGTGGAGGAAAGCAGCACTCCCTTGGAACAGACGCCATAGAGTTTTGACATAGAAAGTTTCAGCGACTTTTGCCATTGCACTTCCAGGGTATTGGCATCTAGTGAATAGAGATAGCCAGTATCGGTATTTTTTCCTTTTTTAGTGGTATCACAAGCGAAGACGATGAGCGTACTATCGCAATTGTAGGCCTGGAGAATGCGCTTGTGCAAATCTATTGACTTGCCACAGATGGGGGCACCTTCATCCATATCCGCAACTTGGACTGATTCTACAGTCGTCTGCGCCGACATCCCTATCGAGATGATCAACTGCAAGAATAAAAAAATCTTTTTCATATTTTTTCTTTAACCATTAAACATTCTGTCTGATATTTCACTATACGAATTATTTCATCCTTCTATTTGCGTATTCGGCCAGTTCACGAGATAAAGCATCTCCGTGGCACGGGTGAAAGCTGTATAGAGCCAGTGGATATAATCGGGAGTAAGCATATCATCCGTCATATAGCCCTGGTCTACATAGACATGCGACCACTGTCCACCCTGCGCTTTATGACAGGTAACGGCATAGGCAAACTTCACTTGCAGAGCATTGAAATACGGGTCTTGCCGGATTGCCTTCATACGATCTGCCTTCAGGGGTATGTCCTGATAATCCTCCTCTATCTTATGGAAAAGCTGCTCTTGCTGATCATGGGTCAAAGCAGGAGCCTCACTCGTCAAGGTATCCAGCAATACCGTAGCCTCCAGTTCATAATTGTCATAATCGGGAAATTTCAACAGAAGGGTGGCAAAATGAAAACCATAGAGTTCGATGCGACGGCTCACCTTCATCACCTTCGCCCTATCTCCATTAGCCAGGAAAGCAGGAATCTCATGACTTGGAACTTCGTTACTTTGAACTGTATGATTAGCTAAAGTATTAACTTTTTCACTCTTCACTCTTCTTTCTTCACTTTCCTTTATCTTCTTTCTTTCTTCCTCCATCCAATAATAATTGTTCTTCACAATCATCAGCATGTCGCCACTCTCGAGTTCCTCTTCCCTATCAAGCACCATGTTGCGGATGCCCTGGTTGAAGATGTTGGCGCGCTTGTTGCTACGAGTCACAACAATGGTATCGTCCAGTCCTACCTGATGATAACTGTCGCCAAGAGCCTCGATGAGTTCTGCACCCGGCATTTCCCTGATATCCGAGAAACCGGAGAAACGGATTTTAGGCAGTTGGGTAATGTCATCGTGGGTAATCATCTGGCGGATACGGGTAGCATTAAAGAGGATGCCCGACTGCTGACTCTGACGAACTACTTCGTTCAAATCGCACTCATAAACCGACAGTCCATATCCCTGGAGCATCGCAGTAGAAAGGGCTGGTGATTCTTCCTCACCAACAGGAGGCAACTGTGCCTTATCGCCAATCAGCAAAAGTCGGTCATTACGTCCCTGATACACAAAATGAATCAGATCATCTAGCAGACAACCGCTGCCAAAGGTGGTTCCGCCCAATCCCAGATTGGCAATCATCGAAGCCTCATCCACCATGAAAAGCGTATCAGTATAGAGATTATCATTGAGATTGAACTGTCCATCCACTCCGGCAAACGCCTTTTCGCGATAGATGCGGCGATGAATGGTATAGGCAGGCATCCCGCTGTTCAGAGAGAAGACCTTAGCCGCCCTACCCGTAGGAGCAAGGAGCATCACCTTCTGGCGAACAGCACGGAGCGTACGGACGATAGCACCCGAAAGCGATGTCTTACCAGTACCCGCACTACCCCGGAGAATCATCACAGCATGAGGATTACTATCCGTCATAAACTGCACGAAAACATCGAGTGCTTGAGCCTGTTCTGGGGTTGGCGGAAAGCCAAATTGCTGTAATATCTGATATTTTAACTCTTCAATGTTCATATTTCGAAAACTTTTAGTATCTTTGCAGAAGATTTACTGCACCTATTTGCTATGCAAAAGTAATAATACTTTTTGAAATGAGAAAAAGAATAAAGAATAATTATATTTTGGGAGCATGCGTCATCATCATGATGCTACTCTGTATTCTGAGTGTGAGCCAGCCCATCCGCTTCCAGAAAGCCATGGCTAGCAGAGAAGCAGAGGTGAAGGAAAAACTGATGCAGATACGTCAGGCTGAAGAGAAATACAAGGCGAAACATGGCGTATATACAGGCGATTTTCCGACACTGGTAAAAGGCAAGTTCTTACAGGAAGATGCCCAATACATTCCCTATGCCGACGGTAAGAAGTTTACACTTGCTGCCACGGTTATCGTAGGAAAAAGCGGTAAGCAGATTCCGGTGATGGAATGTGGGGCCGGTTATGAAACCTTCCTCGACGGACTCGATGAAGGTTCCATCCAGCAGAAGATAGAGGAGGCCAACTATGCCGGCAACTATCCCGGACTCAAGATAGGCGATTTAACGACAGATAATAACAACGCAGGTAATTGGTAACAGATATGCAAATAAAAGGTAACAACATTCAGCAAGCACGACTCACCATCCGCGTGAGCAGAAACACCCTCAGTTTTTCGGTAGTTGACCGTGAAGCTGAGCATCAGCTCATCTATGAACCTTACACAGTAAAGAGTGGTGTTTCGATGGCAGCCAACTTGCGTCAGGCTTTCAAGGAGAGTACTCTCCTGCAGCGGGGATACCAGAAGGTACGCGTATATCTTGATTCGCCTATCTTGCTGGTTCCTATCGAAGAATTTCATGAAGAGGATATCGATGTGCTCTATCAGCATGCCTTCAACAGCCATAACAGCGATGCCATTCTCTACAGAGTGCAGCCGGAACTGAATGCGGTAGCGGTATTCCCTATCAACAAGGATTTGAAGATGGTGGTAGAAGACAACTTCAAGGATGTCCGCTTCACACCTATCATGCAACCGATGTGGCACTATCTGCATCATCGCAGTTTCACCGGCATTCACCGCAAGCTCTATGTTTATTTCCACGACAAGAAGCTGGACGTTTTCGGTTTCGAGAAGAACCGTTTCAAATTCTTCAACTCGTTCAATGCCGAGCATGCCAAGGATGCCCTCTATTTCATTCTCTATGTATGGAAGCAGTTAGGATTCAACCAGATGCAGGATGAGTTGCATGTATCAGGCAATGTTCCGGATAAGGATTGGTTCCTCTACAACACGAAACTCTACATCAAGAAGACCTTCATTCTGAATCCTGCCGCCGAATTCAACCGTGCGCCCATCACAGAGATTAAAGGTCTGCCATTCGATTTGATGGCGCTGTACTTAAGTAAGTAAAGTGCGTTGACAAAAAGGCGCTAGCCCCACTCAACATTCAACATTTAACATTCAACATTTAATATTCAACATTAAAACAAATGAGAATCATAACAGGACAATATAAGGGACACCATTTCGACATTCCACGTTCGTTTAAGGCGCGTCCGACAACAGATTTTGCAAAGGAGAACATTTTTAATGTGCTGCAGGGATATATTGATTTCGAAGATACCTCTGCCCTCGACCTTTTTGCCGGCACGGGCAGCATTTCGCTCGAACTGGTATCACGAGGCTGCAACCGGGTAATCAGCGTAGAGGCCGACCGCGACCATGCCAACTTCATACGCCAATGTTTTCAGAAGTTGGGCGAAGACAAAGATATTCTGATTCGTGGTGATGTATTCCGTTTCCTGAAGACCTGCAAGCAGAAGTTTGACTTTATCTTTGCCGATCCTCCATACGCTCTGAAGGAGTTGCCGCAGATTCCAGACCTCGTTCTGAATGGTGACTATCTCAACGAAGGAGGCATCTTCGTCTTTGAGCATGGCAAAGACTATGATTTCTCCGAGCATCCACGATTTCTGGAGCACAGAAGTTACGGAAGCGTAAACTTCTCAATATTCAGATAGGAAAAAATCCCCGTTTGCACCAGACAAGATGCAAACGGGGATTTATTCGTTACAACAGCGGCGAGAGTAATCTTACCGTACTCTCGAAAAGGCGCTGCAGGAACGGACGTTTTACGAAATAAGATACATCATCTACCAGGATACTCTTCGCCTCATCCCGCAGATAGACAGCCTTCACGCGCTGCGCCATCCCCTCATCAAAGAAGAACGCATTCGCTTCGAAATTATTCTCAAAACTTCGGAAATCGATATTCGTACTGCCTATCGTACAGAGATTATCATCACTTACGAGCAATTTACTATGATTAAAGCCTGCCGTATAGAGATAAA
This sequence comes from uncultured Prevotella sp., assembly GCA_900557255.1. The sequence continues at coordinate 2,983 of USSA01000123.1, read as the reverse complement.
CCTTTACGCCAGCCTCTATCGCCTCCATCACATACGAACGTGATGCCCACTCAACCAGTTTGGCATCAGCATGACGGGGCAACATCAGACGGATATCCACACCCGCCAGAGCTGCTGTTCGCATGGCAAACAATACGGGTTCAGTTGGCAGGAAATAAGGCGTTTCCATATACACATACTTCCGGGCCTGAAGCAGGATGCGGACATAGCCCTGCATAATGTCAGGCCAAGGACTGATAGGACTGCTCGTAACTATCTGTACGAGACAATTGTTGTGGATATGCGCACTGACTGGCGGATAATACTGGCGATTGGAAACCAACGTACGGTCTACGAAATACCAGTCTACCAGAAAGGCTCTCTGAATGGCGTAAACGCCACCGCCCTCAATACGGAGATGCGTATCGCGCCAAGCCTGTTTCTTATCACCCTTCACATAGCGCAGAGCTATATTCATGCCGCCGATAAAGCCCACCTTACCATCTATGACACAGAGTTTGCGGTGGTTACGATAATTTACCTTACTCGTAAAAGCCGGAAAGCGGACTGGCATGAACGAATGTATATCAATGCCTGCATCACGCATACGTTCAAAGAATTCATCCTTCACTTTCCAGCAGCCTACATCATCATAAATCAGTCGCACCTCCACTCCCTGCTCCGCCTTATCAATCAAGGCATCAGCTATCAGATATCCCAAGGCATCGGCTTCGAAGATATAGGTATCGAGATGAATATGATGCTTTGCCTGTCCTATATTATATAATAAGGTAAGGAAGAAATCGTAGCCATCGGTATAAATATCCACCTGATTATCTTTAAAAGGCAGCGCCCAACTCTGGTTGGCAAAGAGATTCATCAGCGGTTTATTGCTGTCTGGCAGGTGAAGATTCTCCTGCTCTACGAACTCGAGCATGGAGCGCTTGGTGAGCTGGTCCATGCTGCGGTCGCTGATAAGCCGTTCCTTGCGGGTATTCTGTCCGAAGAAGAAATAGAAGATAATACCCACAAAGGGGATGAAGAAGAAGACCAAGATCCATGCCATCGTCTTGGCGGGCTGACGATTGTCCATCAAGACGGTAATGATAGCCGGAACGGTTATCACAACATAAAGCAACAGATATATCCAGTGAAAATAAATCATATAGCGTTTCTCCTTTTTTATCTCTAATACTTCTTTACAGAGTCTCCCCACAGGACAGGAGTTCCGGTTAATTGAAGATATTGTTTGCCTGACTCGCCAGAAGCGTGTTCATCTGCTTGAGTTTCATAAACTCCTGCAGCAGTTCACGATTGGTCGGATTCCTGGCAAACTCCTGCTGTACCTCAATAATACGCTGAGCAATATAATGAGTACGGAAGCTCAAGATGTCTTTAAAGACAAACTGACGGAGCTTATCGGCGCTCATCTTCATCTGCAGACTAGCCGTAGATACCTCCTGGTCACCTGTAGGCAAACCTGCCAACCTGCTGATTTCCGGATTCGGATGATTGGCAAAATAAGTTTCGGCGACAAAATCATCTTCTTTTTCGAGATGCTCCACAGCCTCCTGCATAATCTGATTATATAAATCATTATGAAACTTAAAGCCATCTCCACCCAAATCAAGACTGATATACTGGGCCACAGCTACCTCCACTTCATTTCCGTCTACATCCTGTACCATGATGAGTTGGTCGCCATGATGAATAATCAACTGTACCAGAAGTCCTTCTACCTCCAGAAGTTTATCCAGTGGGGTAACCGCTCTCATTGCTGATTGCGCCTGCTGCGCTGCCGCTACAGTCGAATCTTTCAATCCCGCAGCACGTCGCTCTGCCTTTACCTGCTCACTCATACCGTTTCGCACAAAATTATTCAAGGCATTCACGATGATTGCCTCGTTCACGCCCAAACGGTGAGAACAGTCGGTGATATAAGAAGCGCGCGTTATCTGATTCTTGATTTTCGAGATGCTCTCTACAATCGAATTGATAGCCTGGCTTCGCTTTACAGGGTCTGTCACACCGCGCAGCAGAATATCGGTCTTAAACTGTATGAAGTCGGTCTGATTCTCCTGAATATATCTTCTGAATTCCTCTGCCGAATGACTGCGGGCAAAACTGTCAGGGTCATTGCCGTCAGGGAGGAAGAGTACCTTTACGTTCATCTCTTCTTCGAGCAGCATATCGGTACCTCGCAGCGCAGCATGAATACCCGCATTATCGCCGTCATAGAGAAGAACGATGTTACTGGTAAAGCGGTGCAGCAATCTGATCTGATGCACGCTCAGCGCTGTACCCGAGTTAGCCACTACATTTTCGATGCCACACTGATGCATCGAGATAACATCGGTATATCCTTCCACCATAAAGACACAATCCTCCTTGGCTATCGCCTTCTTGGCCTGATAGAGTCCATAGAGTTCGCGCTCCTTATGATAGATAACGCTATCAGGCGAGTTGACATATTTCTGGCTGATGCCCTTGGTTCTGCTGTCAAGAACTCGTCCGCCAAAAGCCACCACCTTGCCGCTCACGCTGAACCAGGGGAAGATGGCTCTGCCCGAGAAACGGTCAAGAATCTTATCCTCACCCGACTTATTGCCGGCTTCGTCCTTATCCACCTTGAAGCAGAGTCCCGTATCAACCAGATATTTCGGATTATAGCCAGCCGCCTTAGCCGCTTCAGCAAGAGCAGTACGCTTAGGGAGCGCAAAACCCAACTGAAATTTTCTGATGATATCATCCCTGAAACCTCTTCCTCGGAAATAAGCCATACCGATAGCGATACCATCCACATCATGCAGGAGAATATCCTGAAAATATTTCGCCGCCCAATCGTTGACGATAAACATGGATTCTTTTTCGCTCTCGCGCTGTTTTTCTTCGTTGGTCAGTTCCCGTTCCTGAATCTCTATTTTATATTTCTTGGCGAGCCAGCGAAGAGCATCGGGATAGGTCATCTGTTCCAGTTCCATCAGAAAGTTGATTGCATTGCCTC
>USSA01000122.1 GCA_900557255.1 uncultured Prevotella sp. | reverse complement strand
GCAGATTGTTGAATCTGTTTTACATGGTGCAAAGATAATAAAAAGAAAATAAAAACGAGTTCCCGACGTCGGGAACTCGTTTTTATATATTTTAATTTTTTAATAAAATTTTTATGTTTAACATCAGTTTTACAGTAGACAACAGCCGTTTCGGTGCTGTTTTGAGTGAAGAAATGAGGAACCATCACATTACTGGTTCTCGTTTAGTGGCTTGTGCAGATATGCGCAAGGAAAATGTTTATGTAATCTAAAAGGGTAAGGGCGATTATCGGCTCAGTGTTTATGTGAGATTGTTTCTTCTCTTCGGTACTTTATCGAAGACTCGGCAGAATACGCCCGAGTAAAGCAACGACTTATCGATGCAGCCTTCGATGATGGTTACTTTTTTAATAAATAATACTTTTGAATTGGATTTTTATATTAAAATTACGCTAAAATCTGCCGAATAGCTTAGAATGAGCGATTTATGAGTTTTTCACCTCAATGGAGGTAATGATTTAGCAACGGTTCTAATTTTTACAATTTGCATACGTTTGATTGTCAAACAACTCTTTGTCATCTTGGTGGCAAAAATACAATTTTAAATTTAGAATACTGCATTGTTGCATGTTTTTTAGAGTTTATTATCATCTCAAATATAATTAGGACTCTGAAAATATGCAAAAATGTGCGGTATTTTATGAAATTATCCGTAGAATCTTACCATATTCTCGAAATTTATTGTATTTTTGCAGCTGTAATGACATTTAATAAGAGGTGAAATGAACAATATAGTTTGCAAAGTAGCAGCACTTGGTGGCACTATCTCCACTACTGATATATCTCATCTGTCAGAGTATAAACGACTGTTGAGAGCTAAGGAGCGTGGCGACTTGATAAAGTTGCGTCATGGCATATATGCCGTTCCCGATGCTTTGCTTAATACAATGATTGATGTGGAACGGATTGTACCTAATGGTATTGTATGCCTGTACAATGCGTGGGCTTACCATCAGCTTTCGACAACTGTTCCACCTGCTTTTTGTATAGCCATCGCCAACAAGCGGAAGGTGGTGATACCAGATACGCTTCCGATAGAGCTGTATTATTGGAAGAAGGAGAATCTGGAGTTTGGCATTATGGAAGCAGAAATATCCGGTTTTCATGTTCGCATAACCGACTTGGAGCGAAGTGTTTGTGATGCAGTGAAATACAGAAACAAATTGGGGCTGGATGTTTGTGCGGAAGTGATTCGTTCTTATTTGAGAAAGCCCAATCGCAATCTCACTCGTTTGCAGGATTACGCCCAACGCCTCAGAGTGTTTAATACATTGAAAAATTATCTTGAAATAGCTATAGAATAAGATGGGAAAGAAAAACTACGGTAAGTCTGTTAAGACCCGCTTGCTCAATCTGATGAATGAGACAGGCTATAAATATATGTATCTCTTGGCAAGATATTTCAACGAAAGGTTGCTTTACAGAGTATCTGTTAGTCAATACAAGGACAATTTTTTGCTGAAAGGTGGCTCTTTGCTTTATGCTATGAACGGACTTGAGGCACGTCCTACAGTAGATGTTGATTTCATGGCAGATAGAATTAGCCGTGATAGGGATTTCCTTGCGCACGTGTTCCAGGAAATTTTGGGCATTGTATGCGATGAGGATGGAGTATCGTTTGATGTTAACAGCATTAAGTTGGAGCCTATAACTGTTGAAAAGAAGTATCCTGGCACAAGATTTTACTTTACGGCCCACATGGATACTATCGCTTATAACATGTCTGTTGACATTGGCTTTGGTGATGTTGTAACTCCATATCCAACAACTATTGACTTCCCATTGCTTTTGCCTGACATTCCATCTGTGAACATACAGGCATATTCCTTGGAGACTGTTGTTGCCGAGAAATTCCATACGATGATAGACCGAGATGTGCTCAACAGTCGCATGAAAGATTTCTTCGACTGTTACCAACTCCTGACAAAGAGAGACTTGTCTGATGACACATTATATGATGCGATTAAGGCGACTTTCGATAATAGAGGGCTTACATACAATCCCGAATTGCAGTTGTTTACAGAAAGTTTTGTGACAGACGCAGCACGTATAGTTCGCTGGAAAGCATTTCTGAAAAAGATTCAATGGAAAGAGGCTCTTGATTTCGATACTGTAATGGAGGTGATAAGAGAAAGGCTACAGCCTATGGCTGAAAAATATTGGAAAAAGTAGTTTACCCTTTTATCATTCTTTCGTCTTTGAATATAAAGAACACTAAAAATAGAAGATTATGATAAAAAGTAAGATTTCTGTTGCTGTACTATTTCTGCTATGCCTTTGTTGGTTACCAACACTTTCATTGGCAAAAGGAAAGAGCCATTTTACGGTAGAAGATTCACAATATGGAACTCGCCTTGTGAAATGGGAAGGAAAAGACTCTGTTGTGGATTTCAATAACATCCAAGAGCTTAAGGATGTAAAAGTAATAGGAAAAATGGCTTTTGAAATGAATAAGTACATCAAGCAAGTCATCCTTCCCGACAATTTGCTGATTATAGAAAAACGAGCTTTCAATACTTGTGAGAATCTTCAAACCGTAAAGATGCCAAATACAGTGAGGTATATCGGCAATAGTGCATTCAATATGGACCATCAATTAGAGCTTAGCGTCTTGCCGGACAGTTTGCAAGAAATCGGAGAATGGACATTTTGGGATTGTAATAAGGTCTGCATATCCGTGATACCTGAGCATGTGAGCAAAATAGGAAGACAGGCTTTCACTTGTTGCGAAGGCATAAAGGCCCTTGTATTCAAGAATCAACTAGAAGTAATTAACGACCGTGCATTTTCTGGTTGCAAGAACTTGGAACGCATAGTCTTTCCGAACAATTTGAGAGAGATCTCCGATTTTGCCTTTGCCCGATGCATTAACCTTAAAGGCATCAATCTCCCTGCATCTTTGCAGAAAATCGGATATAGAGCATTTGGAAACTGCGAGTCACTTTTATTCGTGAAGTATAATTCTAATCCCAAAGTTGACTCTTCCGCATTTATGAATTGCCCAGTAAACCAAGAGAAATAACATTAGTATCAACAATAAAGACAAAGGATATGAAAAAGATTGTTTTATTGATAATCGCCATCTGCCTAACATCAGAGACATACGGGCAGAAAACGAGTTCCTCTTCCGTAGATGAATACGAATGCATCTACGAGTACCAAATGAAGAATGACAAAGGCTCTTCTGATGTCACTTCTACCATTCTTCAAATTGGCAGAAACTCAGCTATGTTCTCTGATTACACTGCGTTTCAAGCAGACTCAGCCATTGCTTGCAAAGCGCCAGAATCAGAGATTCAAAAGTTCAAGACACGGGAAAAGAGAAATGATTTGCTTTTCGACCAATCAGTCTCTCAAAATGTGCCTAAGGGCAAACTGACCGTTTATAGCGTAATCACGCCAAACTACTACAGCTATACGGAAAGTGCCAATCCCATAAATTGGAATCTGAGCGAGGGCATTGACACTATCTGTGGTTACACCTGTCAGAAAGCTGTTGGAGAATATGGTGGAAGAACTTGGACTGTTTGGTATTCCACGGACATACCAGCATCCTTTGGACCATGGAAACTTTGTGGTTTGCCAGGCTTGGTATTGGCAGCAAAGGATTCAGAAGGCATACATAAGCTCAAAGCTATAACTTTCCGTAAATCAAGCACCCCTATGAACTTCAAGCCTTACACCAATATCATCAAGACTTCGAGGGAACAGTTTGTCAAGGCGAAGAATAAGTTTGAGCAAAATCCTATGGGCAACATTCCTGCAGAATCCATCAGCGAGATGACTATTCAGAAATATGAGGATGGTGGGCATAGTGCCTTGGTCAATGGTGTGGTACTGAGAGTGCGCCCTAATGGATATGTTCCTCTCGAATTGAAGTAAACAAAGAGATTGATAAATATGAGAAGGTTTCTAATTTTGATGATGTTAGCTTGTCTCTGTAACTGCACTTTTGCCCAAAGTGTAGTTACAGGAATAGTGCGTGACACCATTGGCACGGCTTTGGAAGGTGTCATCGTAAGAGTAAATGCCGATAAGGCTACTCTTGGCTTTGCGAGAACATCAGAAAATGGAACTTATAAGATAACACTAAAGTCAGATGCCAAGCAGCTAATCGTCACTGCCGAAGCCATCGGATACGAGAAAACCAAAAGAGAAATCAAGAATGTCTCACAAGAGTGCAACTTCAATCTAAAGGAAAAGACCACAGACCTAAAAGAGGTTGTTGTAAAAGCTCCAGCCATCTACCAACGAGGGGATACTTTGTCATACAACTTAGCCTCGTATATCGGAAAGAATGACTATACGCTGAAAGATGCCATGAAGAAACTCCCTGGCATTGAAGTAGGCGACAAAGGTTCTATCAAATATCTGGGCAAGGAGATTTCTAACTTCTATATCAATGGCATGGATTTGTTGGGTGGACGATACAACATTGCCACTACCAATATACCCGCTTCTTTTGTCAACTCAGTCCAAGTGTTGAGTAACCACCAAGCCGTAAAAGCCAACAAAGATGTATTCTCAGACAACGTGGCTATCAATGTGAACATGAGCAACAAGGCAAAGTTTAAGCCTGTAGGCTCTTATGGAGTGTCATTAGGGGCAGGCAAACACACCTTATATGAAATCAATGGTGCCGGTATGCTCTTCAAATCCAACTTTCAAATGTTGGCTTCGCTAAAAGCAGACAATATCAATCAGTTTGCATTGACTGATGGGACGAATCACTTTGACAACAAAGAGACATTATCTACGTTGTCTAATTTATTAGAGAACATTTCCGCTTCCACTCCTCCTATTGAAGTTGACAGATATGCCTCACCAACAGATAGATTATTGTCATTCAACATATTGAGAAAGATAAGAAAGGATGTTACCCTAAAAGGTAATATCGGGTATAGCTATGCCAAAAGTCAGTACGACTATAGCTTGACGAGAAGTTATGCGGATGCGGATAACAATGTCATTATCGCCCAAGAGTATTCTCCCCTATCAACCATACATCGCCCAAGCATCCAGTTGGAATACAAGGACAACTCAGAAAAGACTTATCTTAGCAACACACTGTCGAGCACAGGTTCTTTTCTGACATCAGAATTGCCTACTAAAGAGAACGGTTCTCTCTTTAACCAGAAGCAGACCATGAGAGAGTTTTATGTGAACAACAAGTTCTCTACCTTGTGGCATCACAAGGATTTGTGTTGGGCGGTTACGTCTATCATGTCGTATCAAGGTTCTCCTATGGGAAAGATAACTCTTAACAAGGAAACTACCGATAATGTGGTACAAAATGCCAATGGAAGAAGTTTTCGTACAGAGAATACTCTCTCAATGTCTAAGAAGCATCTCTATTCTCGTATTTATTTACCAATATTGCTGAATTATTATATGGATAAGGTGCAAACAAGCCTGCACCCTACAGACGAGAGCAATGATGTGAATATGCAGAATCTCAGAATGGCTCTGGTACCACAATATGAGTACTCACATCCTCAATATAAATATGTCTTCCGATTGGAAATACCTATACGCATAGACTATATAATCCATAAGGACAACTTGGAAAGCGCATCGTCTGGTTCTTGGTATTATTCTGTTTGTCCTAGCGTATATTGCAACTATAAGGTAACTTCTCGCTCGGTACTTCGCACCAATATATTCTATGCTCGCACCTTTGGGGACATTTTGGATTTCTTGAAAACACCCGTCAGATTCAATGACACCTCGCTGAAGGTTGGCTCTGGTATCTTGGCGGACAACAAGAGTTTGAACGCCTCATTGCATTACGACTATAAGATACCACTGAAAATGTGGTTCTTCAATGCAGACTTTCTATATAATCAGGAAAAGAACAACTTACTGATGAGTCAAGATGCAAGTTCTACTCTCATCACGATGTCGAAGATATATGCCCCAAATACAGGTAGAAGTTTTATGGGGCAAGTTGGTGTCACTAAATTTATAGAACCCATCAAGACAAAGATTTCCTTGAATGGTGGCTACCAATGGAAGCGACAAACGACTTTGCAGAATGATTTTCAGCAGGAATACACTTGGAAGAGTTGGGCATTCTCCCCATATCTGACTTCACAGCCTTGCAAGTATGTGGAGTTGGCTTATAACGGAATGTTTGCCAAAACTTATCTTTCCACGGAGTATCAGAACAACAGCTATCTGAGCCAACAACACAAAGTGTCATTGAAACTCATGCCATTCGATGGCTTTACATTCGACACTTCTGCTGACATTGTAAAGAATGAATTGACGAAAGATGTGTCAAAGACAATGAGTTTGCTCGATATGGGGTTGTCATATAGGAAGAAAGCCATGAAGATTTCTTTTGACATCAGGAACATTTTGAATCAACGCCAATATGCATACACTATCTATAATTCCGTCAATACCTTCACGTATAACTATCTACTGAGGGGAAGAGAGTGTGTCTGCACTGTAAAACTAACAATGTAAACCTAACAAAACAGGTGTTGTAAAATAAAGTTTTTATTATTTCTCAACTTTGGAGAGAAATACATCCATTTATGGCAAGGTCTTTGGGAGTAACCCAAAAGGTTTCGAGTAACTCGAAACATACCTTGCTGTGTCTTTATGGACACCATGTTTTGGCAAGAATAAATCTAATACCATTGAAAACACTGCGGAGGTTCGCCCAGTGGCTGGAGGCGCAAAGCCTCCAAGGAACGGCTCATTTTCTTTATGCTAAAGGATGAAAACGAAAAAAATCCCGAAGAATGAGTTTTCCTTGAATGCCATTCCTCGGGATGAACAAAAATGTATTCCTGCATGTCATACGTTTTATATGTCATACGATAAAAATGTAAGACGTATGGCATCAATGCATATATGCTTACACACTTCTTTGCATGGATACTTCTTTATCAAATTGCAACTGCACTTCCATACGACAATGAATCAGTACGTCAATAAGTCAATACGACAGCGAATCATCGAAGCGTCAAAAAAGCGACCATTCTCAACTAAAGGAATTAATCCCTCCATAGAGTTGCAAGACAATGTTTGTTTTCTCTTTTGCTCCGTACAATCTCTTGATGATGGCATCACGAAGTTGTGCCGCACCATTAGAGTTTAGACGGAAGCAAATGGCAACAACCATAGGGAATCCATACAACGTTTGCCAAATACCCTTGGAAAGTTCTTCCCTTCGTTGGACTTCCGACATAGACAACATACCCTCTTTATATATAGCTCGTATCACAGTATTGAGTTTCGGGGCAGTGATATAAAGCATATCAATCAACTCACTCTCACTCATCCACAAGTCCTCCAAGTTGGACGGAATGGAAAGCCTTCCATTGCCATCCACGGTGATTACAGTCCGTTTCATGCCATTCCTCCCATTACAGGCAAATGCCCCTTGATTCGACTTTCAAAGACAGATATGTCATGGTCAAGTTTTGTGCTTGTCACCTTGGCGTATATCTGTGTTGTGGTGATATTCGTGTGACCAAGAATCTTGCTCACGCTCTCTATCGGCATACCATACTCCAAGGCTAAAACTGCCCAACTATGACGTGAGACATGAAATGATACATGCTTCTTTATACCACACATTGCAGCAACTTTCTTGATGCGCTTGTTAATGCTGTCAAGATTACCGATATTGAACAAGTGGTTGTCTTTTCTGAAAGACTTGTATCTCTCAACAATCTGCATGGGAATATCCATCAGCTTGATTTGGAACGGTACGCCTGTCTTCTGACGCTTGGACACTATCCAAGGAGCACCGTTTACCATGCTGATGTTATCTTCCGTCAAGTTCTTGATGTCGATGAAAGCTATACCTGTCCAACTGCCAAAGATAAAAAGGTCTCTCGCAAATGCCATGTTGGGGTCTTCCAACTTTATCTCAGTCATGGCGGTAAGCTCGTCCAAGGTCAAGAACTCACGTTCCTTGTGGTCTGGATCAACGTGGTACATGGCAAACGGATTTCTCGGTATCTTGCCGTTGTAGTGTGCCGCCGTGACGATATGCTTCAGAGGTATGGAGTAAATCCAAATGGAGGACTGCGCAAGCCCTACCACATTTTTCAAGTAAAGGCAATAGTCACGGATAAACTCCTCGGTAAGCTCATTCATGGACATATCGCTGCGCTTGTACTGATACTTGATGAACTCGGCAACGTACTTTCTCACCACAAGATACTTGTTGTAAGTGTTCTTGGCTCTGTCCTTGCCTACACGTTTGGCAAAGGCTGCGTTCTCCTTGTCGAAAGCTCTGAGCAAGGTCTCGTATTCGGTGCCTATGCCTTGATAGGCGTTTCTCACCATTTCAGCAGTAACGAACGCCTCACGGTCGGAAAGTCGCTGGTAATGCTTGGCGATTTGAGCCTTGATGTTGTCAAGCGCAAAGTTCACCTCCTTGGCTTCCTTGCTCTTGCCAATGGCTCTGTTGCCCTTGGCATCCCAGATAGCCTTGGTCACGCTCTGCTTGCAAC
>USSA01000121.1 GCA_900557255.1 uncultured Prevotella sp. | reverse complement strand
GAATGATATTTACTCAAAAGCGTGAGCGGGTAGTCTTTAGTAAGGAAGAACGTGAAACCATCTATGATAAGGTGTTGGCTTCGATTGAGTTCACTGATGAGGAAAAGAAACGTTACCAGGAGTGTCGTGAATTCTGTGAGGAGTATCGCAAGCGCAAGGCTATAAAGAAACTTGTGGATAGCCAGAAGGAACAGAAGGGGCATGGACGAAATCCTATACCAAAGGATATGCCTCGTTTGGATGAAAAGGTACTTTGGCCTGAAGGCTATATAGGACATGAGGATGAATATGTAATAGTTTACAAAGGCAAGGTGCAGGAGTTTATAGTGCCAGCCAATGTACGCTACTTTGTTCAGCCATATCGTCGTCCTGTCGTTCGCCGCAAGGATGATCCAATGCAGCAGCTCTTGCAGTCTCCTTGCTATGAGGACGTATTTTGGAAGAGTTATGCTTCTGCAGAGTTGTTGGCGCAGTTAGAGTGTAATAAGTATGTTCTTCATCAGCCGTTTAACCGGCAGATAAAGAAGATGAAACAGGATGGCTTGACACTCGCTCCTTCAACAGTGGATGATTGGCATCAGGGTGTATGTGACAAGATAGAACCTCTCTACAATCTGCAGATGGATCGGGTAATGTCCAGTTTGCTGCTTGGTGCTGATGGTTCTCCATTCCCTATATTGGACTGCGAGAAGCATAAGACGGTAAATCATTACTTGATTCAATATCGTTCTGTGGCGACAGGCATCCCAATCTTCATGGTTAATACGAAAAACAAGCATGGTAGGGGTACTGCTGACATCATGGACAACCTCAAAGATTGGAAAGGTGTGGCGCTGATATGTGATGGTTACTCTGGCTATGATTGGCTGAAGAAGATAAATGGTCGCATATTGTGTCGTTGTGTCGTTCATGCCCGAAGACCAATGGAACGAGCCTTAAAGGAAAATCCTAATCTTGCAAAGATAGGTATTCTCTTCTACCAGAACATTAACCTGATTGAGGAAATGATAAAGGAGAAGAAACTTGAGGGCGAGGAGAAGGCACAGTTCAGGAAGGACCATGCCGAGCCGCTATGGGAGGACTTCAAGCTATGGGCTGCAAGTGCCATCTTGGATGTGCCAAAAGACAGCAATATATACCAGGCATTGAACTATATGCTGCGCAACTATACAGAGCTGACCAATTATATAGACATCCCAGACATGCCTTTGGATAATAATGATACCGAACGCCTGATCCGTGACATGGTGATGGGTAAGAAGGCTTATTTGTTCTGCCGTGACTTGGATGCTTGTAAGCGTGCAGCAATGATGTACTCCTTGTTTGGAGCATGTAAGGTGCTAGATAAAAATCCTGAGCGTTGGCTTTGTTATGTGTTGAAGCACATAGATTCTACGCCTGAGGATAAGTATTATACTCTTCTTCCTGAGTTTTGGGAAGATGAGGAACAATAAAAATGAATTTAATATTTAGTCAAATTAAGGTATAACCTCCATTAGCTTGTGCTGATGGAGGGCTCAATTGCGTATTCTTGTCTCAAAATTAGAAAAATGATGCCGCCGTGCAAAGGTACAACATTTTTTTGAGATATGCAATACGGCGTTGAGCGGATACTTACGTTGGCTGATATGATAGAAATGCTGTTGAAAGACAGAGAGCTCCGTGAGGATATGGGAATAGTAGGAAAGGAGAAGTTTGAACAAGAATTTACTTTGAGTAAGTTTGAGGAGAGGATAGGGTATATATTATCGAGATGTATTAAGTTGGATAGAATATAGTGAATTCTGTTACAACTCTGCAATTTTGAGGATTCAGAATCGAGAATATGAGGTAAATATAGATTTTATGGTGAAAAACTAATAAAAATCAATAAAAAATAACCAACTTTGATGGATTTTGATTACTTTTGCAATAAAAATAATAATATAGCAGAACAATGGAAAAGAAAGATATGAGTTTGTCGTATGTAGCTGTTTGGAATCAACCAATGGCTATGATGCCGCAGATGGATGGAAAATTTTGCCGTGAATTGTTTGGGATGCCATACGAAACGGTGAATGGACTGACACCTGAAGGTTATACTATTGCAGTGAATAATAAACCATATCCAATGGTCATTATTAATCCTGCTAAGCTTATTGTAAAAGCTCAAGATATTGAAAGCTTGGTTTGTTATGTTGAGGCAATAAAAAACGAATTGAAAAGAATCAATCCTGAATTCAAAATGGCGTTGTCTGCCTTTGGAATTAACTTTGAAAAGGAAATTTTGGGTTTAGGTGAAAATGCAGAAGTTTGGATGTGGGACCATTTTATTAATGGAAACATCGCACCGAATAGCGATTTCCACTTGTGTGGTAAATTGACTTTACGAATTGGTCTTGATGATAATCAGGTCGCAAATGTGGATGTTGAACCAAGAATGGGGGTGGATGATGGTGTCTTTATCAATATCAATCATCATCATAATCAGAATTCAGACTCGATTCCCGATGCTCTTCAACTGAGAAGTTTAATAGAGACTTCTATAGAAAAAGTAAATTCTGAGGTTGTTGATCATTTGTTTAGTGAATAATATTTAGGATTATGGATAAAACAACTATGACGGTAAGTAGCCAAAGCTTTTTTGCAAAGAAATGTGCATTGATGGCAATGACTATGACTGCGTTGACTGTTAATGCAAATCCTGTAGATACAGGGCTTGGCTTTGCTGCTAATGGTAATTCTTTGGCTTTTTGTAGCTTTGAAAGTAATACGCAGATGCAGCAAGATAATATTTATTTGTTTCCTAAAAAGAAGAATTTTAGAGAAAGATACAAAAGAATCTCTCAATCGAATTGGTTTAATAGCACTTATAACGGAAAAACTCTAGGAGAAATTTTAACGATTGAAGAATGAGCATTTGGATTTCAGAATTTAAGGGGCAGATTACTCAAGGAACCATAGTGGATGGTGTGGATTGGGGATTAGGAGATGAAAATCCTTTGGGAATTGTCATCTCTAATGCTTGTGACTTGGAACATGATCATAGTGGCTTCTTGATGGTTGCTGCTTTGGAAGTGGCTGCTGATGTGCTTGGTTCTTCTAAAGAATTTCAGAGTATCGTAAAAGATTCTACTGATGGGCAGTTAAAGAAAAAACAATATGATGCCTTAATAAGATTTTTATCTGGGTATATCCATAATAAGAATATATGTAGGCATTTCTTTTTTGATCCTCGTCCTGTGATTGATTTGGATAGCTTAGTCGTTGATTTTCAACATCTAAAATCGTTAAACTTAGATTCTATTGACGGCTTGAAACCGATAGGACAGCTTAATCATCCTTTTGTGGAACAGATGATGATGCGTTTTACTAGCTATGTGGCAAGGATTCCTGTTGATAGACCGACAGAGGAAGATGAGAAGAAATATATACAAGAGCTAGCAGGCTCTTATGCTTTAAAGAGTTAATTTCAGATTATGATTTTTGTGTAACAATTGCTGTTCGCAATGAAGACAATGTTTATTTGGGAACAGCAATTGTGCGAATTTCGAACTCAGTCTTACTAATCTTTTACTTACTGAATATAGCATTCTCAAAAGCCATTTCTCTAATTATCTTACCATAATATTCTTTGATAATAGTATGTATGAAATATTACAATGACTTTTTTATTACTCCTATTGAGGAGCAACCTATACATGATTTTTGCATTTCTGCCATTCATATTTTGCCTAAATGCAGTGCTAATTTAAAAAAAGGACTGCGCCAAGAGTATTACTTTCTTAATGACAGGTGTTACCTCGAAAATAAGAAAGTAGTATTGAGTGATAGTATGCTGCCACGAGATTTCTATGGTAAACGTATCAATGTACAAGCTATCGTGGGAGTGAATGGAAGCGGAAAGTCTTCCTTGCTCGAAATCATCTATCGAGTTATCAACAATCTGGGCTGCTTGTTGAATCGGGGGAAAAGACGTAAGTCATCAGATGCTCTCTATTTCATAAAGGGACTTTATGCTGAAATCTATTATGTTATTGATGGAAAATTGGCGAGAATCTCTTGTTTTGATAATGCAGTTGAGTTTCAAGTTGGAAATGGCAAGGTGGTTTCTTTGGTAGCATTCGATATGCCTGGTCTGGATGATGAAGTAAAATATGTCTTAATGTCTGATTTTGTGAAATGGGCAAAAGAAAGCCTTTTTTACTCGATAGTTACTAACTATAGTTTGCAGGCATTTAATGCGAATGATTTTGTTTGGGAGAAATGTAATAGCTTGGATAAAGATGCTTTTGAAGTAAAGGGGAATAGCTGGATCAATAGTCTTTTTCACAAGAATGATGGATATATGACTCCGATTGTTTTGAATCCTTATCGTGACAATGGGGTTTTTGACATCAATAAGGAGCATCGTCTGACGATTTCCAGATTAGCTTCCATTATGATTTATGCTCAAATGCATAATCGGGAGTTCATGAAGGAATATAGGCTAAATAGTATTCTCTATACATTTGACAAAGATGGATTGGAAGAAAAGTATTTGAAGGATTATGATGTGAAGGAAGAGGTGTTTCATAAGTTTCACTTAAAAACTAATGAGGAGCATGATATAGGCTCTGAAATCTTATATGCATATGGTTGTGCTGCTCATCTGAATTTGGATGATGTGATGCAACGAACCGCAGCGATGTATCTTATATATAAGACGTTTGCAATAGCTAATAGTTATCCTTCGTATGAAAAGTTTGCTATCTTGGGAGAACTTGATGGGTTTGTGCAAGATGTAACTGAGGAGTCTCGGATTCTTGTTTGGGAATTGGTTAAGACTATATTGAAGGATAAATCTCATGTTACTTTAAAGATTAGGCAGACTTTGCATTTCATAGATGCTTTGCTTGATGGGCGTGTAAACTCTCAGTGGCTAAGGTCTGAGTCTA
Source organism: uncultured Prevotella sp. (assembly GCA_900557255.1). Next base: position 3,820 of record USSA01000121.1, on the reverse strand, counting down.
TTTCTTATCCAGATTATGTGGTGCCTGTATTTAAAGGGGCGTATCCTCGCAAGATGAGAGATATCCAAGAGTACTTGCCTCCTTCTTTTTTCAAGACACAAATATTTATGGATAGGGTGGTTAATGGTGAACGTGTGAATAGGTTTGCTATTCCGGTAGAGCAGATGAGCTCTGGAGAGAGACAATATCTATATACTTTCAGTACATACATCTATCATATTCTGAATTTGCTTAGCATCCAAGAATCTCATAGGGTAAAGTATAGGCATATTAATCTGATACTTGATGAGGTAGAGATGTGTTTCCATCCTGAGTATCAACGTAGGTTCGTGGATGAACTCCTTGGATATATCAAGCGATTGAGCATGAATCGGCATGCTTCTTTTAATATTATGATTGCTACTCATTCTCCTTTTATCTTATCAGATATTCCACAGTGTAATATCTTGTATTTGGAAAACGGAATGGTACCTGATACTAGAGATTTCAAAAATCCATTTGCTGCCAATATCTGTGATATTCTATATCAGAGCTTTTTCTTGAAAAATGGCTTTACTGGGGAATATGCTCGTAGAAAAGTGACAGATATGATTACTCGTTTACGACCTAATGGCTATTTTACAGAAAAATGGGAAGAGCAATATTGGAAGTTGATGGAAATCATTGGCGACCCTTTTCTGAAGATGCAGTTGCAACAATTGTATGATGATAGGAGGAAGAGAAATGAGAAAGATTGAGATAGATGATACAATTAGAGGATATGCACAAGATTATGCTTCAAAAGTTAAGGTAAAGTGCCCAAAAGTTGTGGATGATTTGGAAAAACTTAGGAATTATGTTGCAGCACACAATCCTGGGATAGACAAGACTGCGGTTACTGACTATATTGGTTTATTGATAAGTGATTATCCTGCTGTTCTTACTCTTGAACCTAAGGACTGGAATGCTTATATTCAAAAATATGATGTGGTATTGCAACGGGAACCTACTATGCTGACAAGAAAGGTGGTCTATGGTGTTAGTGGTAAAGGCAAAGTCCATGAAGCACCATTTTATGAGAGGATTATTTCTTGTTTGCGCTATGAGGATGCAAGGTTGATATTGGGTGAAATCCAACTGCAAATGGGATTGAAAACTTGTGTTTACTGCAATGTAATACCCACAATTTCAAATGATGAGCAGGTTTATTATCAGATGGATCATTATCAACCACAGAGTAAGTATCCTTTCTTGGGAACGTGTTTCTATAATCTTCAGCCATCTTGTGGCATTTGTAATGGTCATAAGGGAAAGAAAGATTCTGATTTCGGGCTATATGTCAACGCTGACCAGCATAAGGTGTTGTCTCCTTTCCGTTTTGTCCCTAAGGTAAGTTGCGGAATAGGTCCTTATCCTACTTGCAGTGAGATATTGTTTAAAGGTAGCGGAAAGCGAGTGACGAAAGAAAGTAAGGTTCATGAAAAGATGTTCCATATTGACTCTTTGTATGCAGGTCGTATCAATGAAGTTTCTAAACTTTATGAGAATGCTTTTAAAACTAATGATTCGCTAGTGCAAGCTATGGCAGCAAGCTATGGATTTGAAAATACAAAGGCAAATGCAATAGCTTATCTATCAAATCAATTGTCGCTTAATGAGGCTGATATACATAAAGAACCATTGACAAAATTAAGACAAGATACTATCAAGCAAATGAAAGAAGGTGGGGTGATATGAGCGAAGCTCCTATTGTAATACAATATGTTGGTCTTGCTAGATTTTCATGATTGCCATCTGAATCTCTTCCCATACCTTTTTGTCTAACATAAAATAGGGGATGGCTTCTTGGCTATCCGAAAAATAGAAAAACATATGTTTAATGCCTGGGGCATCGGAATATTCGTAGGCTTCGATTTTGACAACGTTGATACCTTGCAACTGTAAGATCGCAAGGAGTTGCTGACGTTGCTTTTTCGTAAGCAGCTTATACTTCGTATATATAGTATTAATATTGTATGTCATAACCGTTGTTTCTAATTTATGAAATGATGGGTTTCTGATGGAACCCGCTGTTTATGGCTGCGAAGATAACAAAATAATTTCAAATATAGTTATGTTTCGATTAAAAACATTAACAATTTTGGGTAGTAAGGCGGAATTAGCCTCATTACCAGAGGGCAAATTGCTCATTAACACAGTAAATGCTCACTCTTTTAACACCGCAAAGAAGGATCAACTTTTTGCTGATGCTCTGACTAATGGTGATGTGTTGATTCCGGATGGCGTGAGCATCGTGAAGGCGTGCAAGTGGATTAAGGCTAAGAGTCAGCCGAAGGAAAGAATAGCCGGCTGGGACTTATTCGTCTTCGAGATGAACAAGCTGGATAAAAAAGGTGGTACGGTGATGTTTATGGGTAGTTCGCAGAAGGTGCTCGACCTGATTGTGAAGCGTGCTGCTGTGGATTATCCTCACCTGAAGGTGGTAACTTATTCGCCTCCTTATAAGCCTGAGTTTTCGGATGAGGACAACAAGGCTATCATTGATGCCATCAATGCTGCCAACCTAGATTTGCTTTGGATTGGTATGACGGCGCCTAAGCAGGAGAAGTGGACGTACTCTCATTGGAATGAGTTGAACATCCATTGTCATGTGGGTACCATCGGTGCCGTCTTTGACTTCTTCGCTGGTACCGTGGAGCGTGCACCTATCTGGTGGCAGGAGCATGGCTTGGAATGGCTCTATCGCTTGATCAAAGAGCCTAAGCGTATGTGGCGCAGATATATCATCGGTAATACTTTGTTCCTCTGGAACATGGTGAAAGAGTAACTTGTGAAGAAACAACAAAAGATTTTCTTTGATTTCTTGCGATTCTGTATTGGCTCTGCCAAGGAGATTCCTGATTCCTTGAAGGAAGCGGATTGGAAGGAGCTATATCGTATCGCCCAGAAGCAGGCTTTGCTTGGTGTGCTGTTTTATGGTATCAGGCGGTTGCCAAAGGAGTTGGCACCAGAGCAGAAGCTACTGATGCAATGGATGGCGATGGCGGAAATGATTCGGAAACAGAATATCAAACTGTTTCAGGATTCCGTGAAGGTTTGCCAGAACTTCGAGAGCGAGGGCTTTGCTAACTGCATCTTGAAGGGGCAGGGGAATGCGTTGCTTTATCCTGACCCTTATATGCGTACTCCTGGTGACATCGATATCTATCTTTCGGGTGGTCGCAAGAAAATCATGAAGTATGTTGATCGAGTGTGTCTGAATCAGGTGATGCGGTATCATCATGTTGATTTTCCCGTGATGAAGACGGCGATAGAGGTGCATTTTACTCCTTCATATATGTTCTGTCCGATTCATAATCGGAGAATGCAGAAGTGGTTTAAGGAGGTGATGGGTGAACAGTGTGCGCATTGGGTTTCATTGCCTGATGGGTATGGGGAGATTCATGTGCCTACGCCTTCATTCAACGTTATCTATATCCTTTCTCATCTGTATCGGCATATCTTTACGGAGGGAATCGGATTGAGACAGCTTCTGGATTACTACTTTGTGTTAGTGAAGTGGCACACGGATCTCACAAATCTCACGGATTCTAAAAAAAGTCTCCCACAGATGACACAGATTAACACAGATTTGGATGCCTTACGACATGAATTGAAATATCTTGGATTATGGAAGTTTGCCCAGGCTGTGATGTTTGTGATGAAGGAGGTGTTCGGGCTATTAGAAGATAGGATGATTGCACCGACGGATGAAAAGGAAGGTAGGTTCCTGCTTGATGAAATCATGCGAGGAGGAAACTTCGGACAATATGATGATAGGATGGGTAGTAAGGTCGGTGAA
>USSA01000120.1 GCA_900557255.1 uncultured Prevotella sp. | reverse complement strand
AGAATATAGATACATCCGAGACCTTCCTCACCGAAGTCTTCACCGATGATGGTAACAAGGTAGTCGAAATGCTTCTCGTTCTTCAACTTCGCCATTTCAGAGGCGAAATTATCAAAACTCAATTCAATATTATTCAGTTTCATGTTCTTATACCTTATTATATTAATCAGTTAGACCTTTCTGAGGGTCGAAATCCTCAGGTACTTCAGTTACGATGATAGGCTCCTTGTGTCCGAGCTTCTCGCTGTCAGAGAGGTTCTCGTTGCTCAAGCCGCGAAGACCACCCTTGCTCATAGAGAGTTTCTTCTCATCCTGGGTCATCTTGTGGTTGGCACCACCGAAGAATTTCTCAACCTTTACCTTACGCTGCAACTGCATCATACCGTAAAGGATAGCCTCAGGGCGTGGAGGACATCCAGGGATGTAAACATCCACAGGAACCAACTCGCTGATACCACGAACCACGTTGTAGCTCTTCTTGAACGGACCACCAGAGATGGTGCATCCACCTACAGCTACCACATACTTAGGCTCAGCCATTTCATCGTACAAACGTTTGAAAACAGGTGCCATCTTATTGGTAATAGTACCGGCACACATAATCAAGTCTGCCTGACGTGGAGAGTTACGGGTTACCTCGAAACCGAAACGGGAGAAGTCGTAACGCGCACAACCTACAGCCATGAACTCGATACCACAGCAAGAGGTACCGAAGGTCAAAGACCAGAGTGAGTTACTGCGTCCCCAGTTGATGGCAGCATCAAGGGAACCGACTACCACGTTAGCACCACCCTCATTGAGCTCCTGCGCAATCTTTTCGAGGGTATCATTGTCCTTAAACTCGTCGTAAGGAATACTCTTGATAGAGGCTCTTTTGTTTACTTCCATTCCAATGCTCCTTTCCGCCAAGCGTATGCAAGGCCAAATACCAATACCAACAGGAAGAACCCGATGCTCACGAGAGCCATAGATCCAAACTGCTTAACTACGACTGCCCATGGGTAAAGCAATACTGTCTCGATGTCAAACATCAGGAAAAGGATGGCGAAGAGGTAGTAGCCGATGTGTGATGGCAACCATGAGCTGCCACGAGTCGGAATACCGCACTCAAAAGGTTCACCCTTTACCGGATTGTATGAACGAGGACCGATCAACTTCGCGATGACATAAGCAGCCACCACCAAGGTTACAGCCGTCAGCAAAACGGTGATAAATAGTGTAAAGTTCATAAATTTGTTATAACGTTATTTTATATAAATGCTTCTAAGCGGTTGCAAAGGTAACACTTTTTTCTGAAAGAGCACATTTTTTTATGGTTTAATTTGTGTTCAAAGTGAAAAAATACAAAAAACAGCCTGATTTCATCAGTTAACAGACAGTATTAACGAAGGTTCGGAAACAGCTAAAACGAGCGTTTTTTGTAGCAAAAAAGAACAGAATAGTAGGATTTTTTTGCCAAAAAAATCATCCGCTTCGACATTGTTTCCGGCACAACTTTCATCGTCTCTCCTACCCTTCATAAAAAGGATGAGAAAGAGATTATCTATAATCTCAATGGCCAGCAAGTAGATAAGACTTCAGCCCAAGGCGGCATCTTCATCTCCCGCCAGAAAGGTTAGTTCTACAAAGCATCCGGCTCTTCCGGGGGAAGAAGATAGTTCTGCTGGAGAATTCAGATGTTTGAATAAGCAGAAGATTATGATTGAATAAGCGAAAGGATATGATTGAATAAGCGAAAGAAGACGTTTCTTTGGGTTCAAAGAGACATCTCTTTTAGTTTTAGGAGACTGCTTCTCGAGTTGAAGGAGACTGCTTCTCGAAGGTTGCCACTAGGCTCAGCAGACCTGCTGAGCCTAGTCAGCAGCTCTGCCGACTGCAGTCAGCAGCTCTGCCGAGCCTAGTGACAACACCTTTTAATCGTACAACTACAACCCTTATAGTTGTACAACCATAAACCTTTTAGTTGTACAACCATATACCTTTTAGCTGTACAACCATAAAACGCAACCCCGCCAGGCGTTCCTCCTTTGACGCCTAGCGGGGTTGCGCTTTTTACTTTTTTACGTTTAAAAGCCCTTTAAACTCCTTTTTCAGCAAACAGGCCGAAGAGCTCAGCATCTATCAGGTCAGTAACCTTTCGGAAGTCTTCCGGACTCTCTCCAAACTCCAGATTATCACCATCGATGATGATGAGGCGACCTTTATAATCCTTGATCCAATCCTCATAACGCTTGTTCAAACCCTGGAGGTAATCGATGCGGATGCTCTTCTCGAAATCGCGGCCACGCTTCTCGATATGCTTCACGAGCGTAGGAATGCTGCTCTTGATATATATCATCAGGTCTGGGAGTTTCACCAGACTGATCATCAGATCGAAGAGATCGGTATAGTTCTTAAAATCCCTGTCGCTCATCATACCTATATCATGAAGATTAGGCGCAAAGATACGCGCATCCTCGAAGATGGTTCTATCCTGTACGATGGTCTGCTCTGAACGGGAAATCTCCACAACATCATGGAATCGCTTGTTCAGAAAGTAAATCTGAAGATTAAACGACCAACGTTCCATATCCTTGTAATAATCAGCCAGATATGGATTATTATCTACCGGCTCGAAATTAGCTTTCCAGCCATATCTCTTGGCAAGCATCTTGGTTAATGTTGTCTTGCCGCTACCTATATTTCCTGCTATTGCTATATGCATCTTTGGTAATGTTGAATGTTAAATGTTGAATGTTGAATTGGGCTTAAGAGAACAGCCCGAAGAGCTTGGCATCTATCTTATCTACGATTTCACCAAACTGCTTGGGATTGTGCTCGAAATCGAGATTATCAACTTCTACGATGAGCACCTTGCCCTTATATTTGTTCATGATGAAATCTTCGTAAAGATTGTTGATACCTTCCAGATAATCCAGAGGCATCTTCTGCTCATAATCACGACCGCGCTTCTGGATATTCTTCACGAGGTGAGGAACTGAAGAACGGAGATAAATCATCAGTTCAGGCATCTCTACCACTTCCATCATCGACTCGAAAAGTTCCATATAAGTCTCGTAATCGCGCTGATCCATGTTGCCCATCTTCCGGTTGTTGGCCGCAAAGACATAGACACCCTCAAAGATGGTGCGGTCCTGGATAACCGTCTCTTTACTGTACTGGATCTCTAACAGATTCTTGAATCTCTGCTTCAGATAGAACACTTCCATATTGAGTGCCCATCGCGAGATATCCTTGTAATAGTCATCGATATAGGGGTTTTCAGCCACGGGCTCCAAGTACTGTTTCCATCCATAATGTTTAGAAAGCATCTTGGTGAGTGTTGTCTTTCCACTACCGATATTTCCTGCTATTGCTATATACATTTATTTTTAATGTTTAATGTTGAATGTTGAATGTTGAATTTTTGATGCGATACCACCCTCAATTCTACATTGGCTGCAAAAGTACAATAAAAAATCGGGATAAACAAAAAAATCCAAGCAAATATATGATTTGCTTGGATTTTTGTTGTCTATTCCTGCCTTGCAGGGAATCTGTATGTTAATAGTCACGTTCGATGAGTTCAAGACACATACGGGAGTTGTGGTAAGGACATTTCCAGAAACCCGCCTTATCATCCTCCTTGTTTACCGTACCATCTTCCAGGATAGCCCAGTGCCACTCACCGTTCTTGGCATCCAGCAGATGCTTGGCTACATAGTTCCAGCAGGAGATGGCAACCAGAAGATTCTCTTCGGTACGGAAATACTGATAGAGGTCGATATGTCCGATGATGTTCTCGCACTGCACCCACCACTGGCGCTGGAGATCATACTTATCTCTATCTTTCCAATGCTCGTAAACCATACTGCCATCCGGACGTAAGCCTTCATCTGCTGCATCGGCTATACGACGGATGATGCGCTCTATCTTATGCAGCAATATTTTATCGTCTAAAACCAGCGCGGTTTCGTGGAGCAGCCAGGACGCCTCAATATCATGACCATAGCTCTCGATGTTGCGCTTGCCCTCCCACTCGTCATTGAAGAAGAGGTCGAGATGATAAGTCTCCTTGTTCAGAAGCTTATCGGTGAAGATATCGAGCAGATTGCGGATGCTCTTCTCTAGTTCCGGAGTCTTCCATACACGATAAAGATTGGTATATGGCTCGATGATATGCAGATGGGTATTCATCGTACGGGATCCATTCTCATCCTTATCAGAGAGACGCATATCAGCAATCGGATTCCACTCACGGGTCAATGCCTCGATATATCCGTTGTTCTCGGCATCAAAGGCATGCTTCTCTATGTCATGATACAGAGAGATGGCGATATCCAACGCCTCCTTGTCACCTGTTGCACGGGCATACTCCGAGAAACCATAGATGGCAAAGCCGATGGCGTAAGTCTGCTTCTTGGTATCGAGCGGATTACCCTGATAGTCAACACTCCAGTAGATGCCGCCATATTCCCTGTCGAGGAAATAATCACGCACATAATCCTTGGCACGGGTGGCAGCCTCAAGATACTCCGGCTTCTTCAAGACACGATAGGCTGCAGAAAACGCCCAGAGGATACGGGCATTCATCACCGCACCCTTCTCGGCTTCAGGATGTACCTGGTCGTTACCGTCTACACGTCCGTAAAAGCCACCGTTTTCTTCATCTTTCACTTTCGTTAGCCAATAGCTGAGGATGTTGTTCTCCAGAACATCCCGCATCGTTTCTTTAAGATTTTCCATTTTTCCATTTTTAATAGTGATTATTAGTTATGTTAAAACAATTATTTGCGGATAGGGAACTTCCAGGCAAGCACCATCAGCAGGAAGGCGATGACGGCTGGGAAGAGTGAGAACAATGACCATACCATCGTAAGCACAGAGTCGGTAACACTGGCTGGGTCGATCATCGTATTACCCATCTTATCTGTTATCATGTTGGCACCTGCCCAGCCCAGGAAGAGGGCGATGAGAGAACCGGAAATGGCGGTACCAAACTTCTGGCTCATCGTACCGGAAGAGAAGATAAGACCTGTAGCGGATGTTCCGAAATGCTCGGTATGGTAGTCGGCTACATCGGCATACATAGACCACATCAATGGCGAATAGATACCGATACCCATAGAGGTAAGGATAACGATGGCTATCATCACCCAGATATACGACGGATTCATCGGGATGAAGAAGAAGACAACCGAGAGAACCAGACAGAGTGCTGCAGCCCAGAAGAATGCCATGCGCTTGCTGCCTACCAGACGGGTGAACCAAGGAGATACACCACCGAAAATCATACAGGTTACTTCACCGAACGCCATGAAAACGGTATAGTTGATAATCAGTCCCTCGATGGTTACATTGCCATGCAGACAGTAATCAAACATATAGCCGGCTACGGCATAGCGGAATCCGTTGAAGAAGTTAGTGCACACGGCGATGGCTGTCATATAGAGCCAAGCCTTGTTGTGAACGAGGTCGGCAAACTGCTGGAAAGAGAACTTCTCAGCGCGTTTCGGCTTCAGACGTTCCTTGGTAAGGAGTCCGCAAGCCAATGTCATCACAGCTGCAATAATACCGAGCACGGCACCAATGACAGCATACTGATGAGCGGCAGAACCACCTACCATTTTCTGGAGATAAGGGAAAGAAAGCAGGGTAACGAATCCCATGGCATAAGCACCTACCATACGGAAAGAAGAGAACTGGTTCTTCTCATCATCATCCTCGGTCATCACACCGAGCAATGAGCCGTAAGGCACATTCACCATAGTATATACCGCCATCATCAGCAGATAGAGGGCGTAAGCATAGATTCGCTTGCCCACAGGACCGAAGTCTGGTGTATAGAGCAAGAGGGCGAATATCAATCCGAAAGGAATGGCACCATAGATGAGCCAAGGACGGTAGGTACCGAAACGGCTCTGGGTACGGTCGGCAAGAGTACCCATCAGCGGGTCAGTAACCACATCGAACATGCGGGCTACGAGCATCAGTACTGCCGCATCCGCAAAAGAGAGTCCGAAGACATTTGTAAAAAACAGAGGAAAAGCGATAGACATCACCTTCCATACAATACCACCCGCAGCGGCATCACCCAATGCATAAGCTATTTTTTCTTTTAAACGAGCCATTGTTTTTATTTTTAATGTTGAATGTTGAGTGTTGAATGTTGAATGTTACTAAAAAAGGGATTCGCTCCCCATCTATATCTGATAATACGGATGAGGAGTACGAATCCCTACAATCTTAATACCTGAAACTTATTTACTTAAAGTCTGTTTATTTTTTGCTACCAAAGCCTTGATCTTCTCTACAGAGAACTGAGTACGATAATCATCCTTTGGTGTGTTCATGCAGTAATCTACCAATCGGTCGATGGTAGAAGTTGCCACATGCATGCGGGTATCAGAAGAAGCATAGTAGATGAATACCTTGCCATCCTCATCTGCAATCCAACCATTGGCAAAGACTACATTCATTACATCACCGATATACTCAGGACCTTCCGGTACGAGGAGATATCCACCTGGTTCAGCAATCACCTTAGTAGGATCCTCAAGAGAAGTCATGTACATATAGAGTACATAGCGGAGACCGCTGGCACAGCCACGAACACCGTGAGCCAGATGCAACCAGCCCTTATCAGTCTTGATAGGATGAGGACCCTCACCGTTCTTCACCTCCTGGATGGTATGATAGTGACGGGCATTGATGATCTTCTCTTCCTTGATTTCGGCATGAGTGATATCATCAACAAGAGCCCAACCGATACCACCACCAGAACCTGTATCGATGAAACCATCCTGTGGACGGGTATAGAAAGCATACTTGCCATCAACGAACTCCGGATGGAGAACCACATTGCGCTGCTGGCTCTTGGTCTTCAGATCAGGAAGACGCTCCCAGTTTACCAGGTCCTTGGTACGGGCGATGGCTGCAGTAGCAGTAGCAGCACTGAGGTCGCCAGGCTGTGCATCATCATGACGCTCTGCACAGAACACGCCATAGATATAACCATCCTCATGAGCTGTGAGTCGCATATCATAGATGTTGGTAGCAGGAACAACATCCTCAGGCATGGTGATAGGCTCATCCCAGAAACGGAAGTTGTCAACACCATTAGGACTCTCTGCTACGGCAAAGAAGCTCTTGCGGTCAGCACCCTCAACACGAACAACGAGGAGATACTTACCATTCCACTTGATGGCACCCGAATTGAGGGTAGCATTCATCATGATGCGCTGCATGAGATACGGATTGCTCTTCTCATCGAAGTCGTAACGCCACTCCAAGGGTGTATGTTCTGCGGTGAGGATTGGGTTCTTATACTTTTCGTAGATACCATTTCCCCACTCTACGGGTTCATTCTTACGGCTCAGCAATTCCTCATGATGAGCGCGGAGTGCTTTCACTTTGTCTTGAAATGTAGTCATATTTTGTTTTATATTAATGTTGAATGTTGAATGTTGAATGTTGAACGTTGAATGTTGAACGTTGAATGTTGAGTATAAAATGCACATTGGACTAAAGCCAATTCAACATTCAACATTCAACATTCAACATTTATTTAACCTTTACAATGTCTTTGGCAAAGAGGACTTTCTTTTCCTTCTTGAATGCCTTGAAGTCGTCAATGATGGCTCCATCGCCTACTCCAGGAAGATAGGCTTCCTCCTGAGGTTTATCCCAGGCATTACGCCAGAAGAGTACATAACTCAACTGATACTTCTGAAGTACAGGCCAAAGGGTTTGGGTAAACCAATTCTTCTTGCTGGCGATACCCCTGCAACCCGTTTCGGTGAGGGCAGGAATCTTGCCAACCTTCTTGGCTGCCTCCATCAGCACATCGAGCGTAGCAGCAAGGTTCTGCTGATAGTTGGCATCGCTGTTGTCGAACTCGTAGACGTCAACACCCAGCATATCCACATACTTTTCTCCTGGGAATCGCTCCAGGAATTTTTCTACCGTCTTCTCGTCGCTGAGATTTGGTGACCAAGCCCAAACGATGTTATTGCACCCTGCTTTAGTAAGTATATTTAGGGTTTTTACGTATAATTGGTTATATTGTGCAGGTGTGCAACTGCTAGCTCCCCACCAGAACCATCCGCCATTCATTTCATGCCATGGTCGGAAGATGACAGGAACCAGTTTACCATCGTTTGTCTTCAAAGAAAGGATGAAATCGGAAACCTTCTTGAGCCAGCCATCAAACTTCTGTTGCTGGGCGCCTCCATCCAGAATAGCAGCTACAGCATCACCTTTCGGATCCCAGGCATTCTCGCCAGTAACCGGATTCCAAGGATGCCAACTCAAAGTGACGATGCCTCCTCTCTCATTTTGGGCAATGATTTCTTTTCGCATACGATCGAAAGACACGCCATCGAGGTTTTCCTTGCTGTCCAACTCTATTTTTCCTAGATCGAAACCCATCACAGCAGGATAATCACCTGTAGTGAGGAGTACATCGCTCTTTCCTTCATCCCATTTCCAAGTAGTACCATACACCGGATCATCCTGATGTCCGAGCATGATTCCCTTGTTCAATAATTTCTGCAGTCTGGCCTTCAATTGCTCTGCCGGAGTATTGCAACATTGCTTTTTACCCTTGCAGCAGGAAGTATTGGCAGTCTGGACTGATGCGCCCGTAACGCCATCAACCTGTGCCATTGCTCCTTGCATCGCCATGAGGCAAGCTGCACTCAATAAATATTTCTTCAATACCATATCTTTATAATGTTAAATGTTAAATTATAAGCATTTGAATTGGCTTTCCATTCGGACGCCGAACGTTGTTTCTTCACTCTTCGTTCTTCACT
>USSA01000119.1 GCA_900557255.1 uncultured Prevotella sp. | reverse complement strand
CTGAAATGGAAGAATACCTATATGGTGAAGATGGAGGAATGGATGCATATCATCAGCGAGATGGATGCGATGGTTTCGATGGCGGATTTCAGATATAATCATCCAGAGGCGGAAGAGGCGGAATTTGTTTCTGGAAGTCCGGAAGCAGATACCGAAAGCGTTGTTTCTGAAAATGCAGGAATCGGAAGTCCGGAAATCGTGTTCGAGGGGAAGAATCTCTATCATCCTTTCCTGGGTGCCAAGGCGGTGAAGAACGATTTCACCATCAAGGACGACAACTATTATATCATCACCGGAGCCAACATGGCGGGAAAGAGTACCTTCCTGCGTTCGCTGGGCGTGAACTATATCCTGGCGATGGCGGGTATGCCGGTGTTTGCGGATCAGCTGAAGATTTCACGTTTCAGATTGTTCTCGAGTATGAGAACCACCGATGATCTGACGCATGGCATCTCTTACTTTAATGCTGAGCTGATAAGACTGGAGGAGCTGCTGAAGTTCTGCAAAGAAAGTGCAGAGGGCTATAAGGAGCCACTCCGAACGCTGATTATTCTGGATGAGATTCTGAAGGGAACGAATTCATTGGATAAGCTGAATGGTTCGAGAAAGTTCCTCGAAGCCATTGCCAAGCAGCCGGTGAGCGGCATCATCGCTACCCACGATCTGGAACTTTCAAAGCTGGAGAATGAAGCATCAGGAAAATTCCACAACTATTGTTTCGAGATAGATTTAGGCACGGATGTTACCTATACTTATAAGATACAGAAGGGTGTGGCAAGAAACCAGAATGCCACCTTCTTACTGAATAAGATTCTGGAGAAATATTAGAATAAAAAGAGAAACTCCCGATAGTTTGATCAGTTTCAAACTATCGGGAGTTTTCCTTTAAAAGAATACATTATAACTCCACGCTATCCAGGCGGAATTTGAGCAAGCCGGCTGGTACCTTTACTATTACCTCTTCACCTGCCTTCTTACCCAGAAGGGCCTTGGCGATAGGCGACTTGATGGAAATCTTCCCACTATGAAGATCTGCCTCGTGAGGATTTACTATGGTATAATTCATGCTGCACTTGTTGGCGAGATTGGTAATCTTAATCTTGCTCAACAAGCCAACGGTATCGCTTTTCAATCGAGACTTGTCAATGACACGGGCATTCTCCAAGACCTTCTGTTTGAAGCTGATGCGGCTCAAAAGCTTGCCCTGCTCACGCTTGGCTGCATGATACTCGAAATTCTCACTGAGGTCGCCCTTATCACGGGCCTCAGCTATCGCATCGCGAACGGCTGGCAACTCTACGTTAACCATGTGTTGAAGTTCGGCCACGAGCTCATCGTAGCCTTCTTGAGACATATATTCCATTTTTCCTTGTTTTCTAGTTTCTTATTGTTCTTAATGAATGATGATTTTTTATTCGGGGTGCAAAGTTACTAGTAAATCACGAAATCACCAAACTTTTTTAGTGAAAAAGTGAAGAAACTAAAGATTAGAAAAAACAGAAGCATCCTAAATCATTATTTTTGGGTATTGCAGAAGTAGATAGATATTCTTACCTTTGCAACCCATTTAGTAGAAAACAACAATGTTTATTAGAAAACAACAATGAGAGAAAAAAAGAAAAAACGTTTTACATGGAAGAAATACCATCGTTGGTTCGGACTTGTACTGTCTGTCTTTATGTTGGTATTCTGCGTATCAGGTATCATTTTAAATCATCGCCAGCTATTCGCCGGTTGTGAAGTAAGCAGAAGTCTGATGCCATCGGCTTATCATATCAAGAATTTCAACAACGGCATCATCAAGGGTTCTATCAAGATCAATCACCGCATCAGCAAAACTCCAAGTGATTCCATCCTGGCGTATGGTTATGGTGGCGTATGGCTTACGGATGCAGAGATGAAAAGCTGGAAAGACTTTAACAAGGGATTACCCAAGAACGTGGATGGCAGGAATATCCGCAACATGGTACAGACGAAGAATGGAGAAATCTGGTGCGCAGCCATGATGGATGTATATCGCTTCGATGGAAAGGAATGGAAGATGTTTCCGCTCGCAGATAATGAAGAGCGTATCGCTGACATTACATTGACCAAAGACAGTACAAGCATCATCGCCATGACCCGTTCTGCCGTTTATGAAATATCCGGAAAGAAGACGGATGCTGCCAACGAAAAAAGGGATGCGATCAGCGAAAAGACGAATGTTCTCCGCAAAATCATCGGTCAACCGGAAGGTTTTATTCCGGAAGTTACCCTTTTCAAGACGGTTTGGAACCTGCATAGCGGTGCTTTCTTCGGATTAGCCGGAAGATTGGTGGTGGATGCCATCGCCATCGTACTTATCATCCTTTCGATAACGGGCATCATCCTTTTCATTCTGCCTTACCGTATTCGCCGACAGAAGAGATTACAGGCAAGAGAAAAGATGCAGAAGCTTGGCAAGCAGATGGTTTTCAATGCAAAATGGCATAATAAATTAGGATACACGACTATCATCCTTACACTTTGGCTAGCGATAACAGGTATGTGTCTCCGACCACCTTTGATGATACCTCTGGCAATGAACAAAACTACAGAAAAGGTGAAGGATGGAAATGTCTGGCACGATAAACTTCGCGCTATCCGATGGGATGCAGCAGAAGGCAACTGGCTTGTTTCTACCTCAGAAGGATTCCTGAGAGTGGATGAGCATTTCCAGCATAAACCTATCTTATTAAATAAGGAGAAGGCACCAAAGGTAAGTCCGATGGGAGTGAATGTTTTCGAGAGTGATGGCAAGGGTGGTTGGCTGATAGGATCATTCAGCGGTATGTTCCGTTGGAATCCTGAAAAGAATCTGATTGTGGATTATTTCACAGGGAAAGCCAACCAAGGAAAATCGATGATTCCGATTTCAAGTTCTTTGGTCAGCGGTTATTCCAAGGATTTCTTCGGTGGAAGAGAGGTGGTTTTTGATTATAGCAAAGGAGCGAGCTTAGATGAAACAGCATCTACCCCCGAGTTGCTTTCAGCCACCCCAATGTCACTTTGGAATGTGGCTTTAGAACTCCACGTGGGCAGATGCTATTCTCCATTCTTAGGTCCCCTTTCCGACCTCTTCGTCTTCATCTCCGGCTTGCTGATTACGCTGGTTTTGCTTTCCGGCTACATCATTCTGCATCGGAGAAAGAAGAAGAGCCCCAAACTTCCTCGGAAATCTCTCTAACCAGATCTATCTTTGCCCATTGCTCAGCATCGGTCAGTTTATTACCAATCTCGCAAGAGGCGAAGCCGCATTGAGGACTGAGGCTGAGCCGATCGAGGGGGATATATCTGGCTGCTTCTCGGATGCGGGCGATGACCGTAGCCTTATCTTCCAACACCGGAGATTTGGAGGTTACCAGACCCAGAACCACCTTCTTGCCATCTGCCACATACTTCAACGGCTCGAAACCACCCGAACGCTCATCGTCATACTCCAGATAGAAGGTATCTACATTCTCGTGAGCAAAGAGATAAGGAGCCACGGCATCGTAGGCACCCTTGGTAGCATAGCAGGAATGATAATTGCCTCGGCATACGTGGGTGTTGATGGTCAATCCCTCCGGTTTGCCCTCGATGGCAAGGTTGTTCACCTTCAGATATTGCAGGGCTTCCTGCTCAAGGGTGAAACCTGTGCCCACCTTAGCCTTCCAGTAATCGCTATCCACAATCATTCCCCAGGTGCAGTCATCCAGCTGGACGGTACGGCAACCGGCTGCATAAATCTCCTGGAAGAAGGTGCGGTAAGCCTGAGCAATATCCTCAATCAGCTGGGTAGTGTTAGGATAGAACTTGCGGGTGTTCTCGGCATTCTTGCCACGGAACAGTTCGGCAAGAAACTGTGCCGGAGCAGGAACCGTCTGCTTTGCCTCGAAGATATATTCGCCCTTGGCATCCAACTCCTCAAACTGCTTTACAAAGAGGAAATCCTTGATAAAAGGATGATTCTCGCCGGTAATCTTGCCGGTCAGTTGGATAGAACCCTTGGTTGTCTCCTCGCCATGAAACTGGTAGCCATGCTCCAGTTCGATATGCTCCACGCCATTGAATCCCCACATAAAGTCGAGATGCCAATAGCTGCGGCGGAACTCGCCATCGGTGATATAAGGCAGGCGATGCGCCTTCTGCTGACTGATGACCTCAGTAATCAGCCGGTCTTCTACGGCACGAAGGTCGGTGGCAGAAATCTTGCCATCAGCAAACTTAGCTCTCGCTTCCTTCAACTCTGCAGGGCGCAAATAGCTGCCCACTGCCTCAAAATGTATATTTCTTACATTGCTCATATTTTTATCTCCTTATTATTATTTGATGTGAATGACTCTTTATCCTGTCATTACCGATGAATGACGCTTTGCATCCGGAATTGCGGGTGCAAAGGTAAGAAGAAGAATTTTATTTGCCAAATATTCTCCGTAATTCAGAAAAATATACTATCTTTGCAGCGAATTAAGCAAATCAGCAGAATATTATTCTGCAAAAATGAATAAAATCAGTAATAAAGAAACAATGACAACAGAAGAAAAACTTGATGAAACAGACATCAGAATACTGAAGTTACTGCAGCAGAACTCCCGACTCACCGTAAAGGAACTTGCTGCAAGAGTACACCTCTCCCCTTCTCCCACCTTCGAGCGACAGAAGCGGCTGGAACGCGAGGGATACATCCAGCGATATGGAGCCATCGTAGACCATCACAAGTTGGGGCACAACGTAATCGTGCTCTGCAATATCCGGCTCAAGCAGCATACCCATGACCTGATTCAGCAATTCATGGATACCGTGCAGGCCATCGACCAGATAACGGAATGCTACAACACCACCGGCGATTATGACTTCCAGATCAAGGTATATGCCCGGGATATGAAAGCCTATCAGGACTTTATGCTCAACACCCTGGGAAACATCGACTGCATCGGAAGTCTGCACAGCATCATCGTGATTGGAGAAATCAAGGATTCGCATTATATTCCCGTAGCAAAATAAGGAGAAACGTGATGAAAGCAAAAAAGATATTGATGATATGCCTGTTTATTTCCGGACTTTTCTGCCTCCCATCCAAGGCACAGCAGCCTGGAGAAAACGTCAGTTCTCAAACCATCAGAAAACTGGGCGAGAAGCATTTCTTCTCCATCTCCACTATTCCTGATGATATCTTCCGCCTGATGCAGGGCAAGACATACAAGAAGAACTGTACCGTGGCAAGAAGCGAACTGAGATACATAAGATGCCTGCACGTAGACAAGGACGGCAGAAACATTGTAGGAGAGATGGTGGTGAACAAGGCGATAGCCACAGATGTGCTCGACATTCTGAAAAAGCTCTACGAGGCGAAATATCCGATAGAGCGGATGAGACTCATTGACTACTGGGATGCCGACGACGAAAGGGCGATGAGAGCCAACAACTCCTCCAGCTTCAACTTCCGCTTCATCTCGCATACCCATACGGTATCGAAGCACGGAAGGGGACTGGCCGTAGACATCAACACCCTCTACAATCCTTACCACAAACGGCTGAAGAACGGCAAGGAAGTGGTGGAACCTGCCACCGCCCGCCCCTATCTGGACCGCAGCAAGAACCACGCTTACATGATTAAGAAAGGCGACCTCTGCTACCGGCTTTTCAGGGCAAAAGGATTCAGATGGGGAGGTGACTGGAAACACAGCAAGGATTACCAGCACTTCGAAAAATAGGAATGCAGGAAAGAACAGCCAGTAAGGAAAGGACATAAAAAAAAGACTATGCCTATGTTACATCATTTCTTTAGTAACTATGGCATAGTCTTTTATTATCCTAACGATCTTTTTTTATATGTAAAACAAATTTAACAATCCTGCTACAGCCTTATTATAATACATTGCAACTAGCTGTACCAGACTGAATTATATTCTCTACGTTCATCGTCCTCATTATAGAGGTTCTCATATTCAAGGTTCATAGCCTCGAATGATTCCAATGTCTGTTTCATAATAACTCCTCCTCTATTTATTAAGTTCAACTTTTAATATGGCAAAATTACTAAAAAAAACAGACTTCTGATGTCAATATTTCAGAAAACTTTTGTATTTTTGCACCATCTCTGCACATCAGGGGCAAAAAGTGCAAAAAAACAGCTCTGTTCAAGAGCCATGCAAGATAAAAAACAAGAAACAAGATGAAGATATTACATACTTTACGACTCGACAGAATGAAGTGGCGCCACTGGGTACTGCTGCTGTTGCTCATCCTCGTCACCCTTACCAAGATGATTCCTCTCTGGGGAGTTATCTACACCTACCGTGTTTATCCCGTTATCGGCAGCCTTCTTTCGCCCATCTCAGGCATCTTTCCTTTTGCCGTGGGCGATATTTTCATAGCTTTCAGCATCGCCTGGGTCATCCTCTATCCTATCTACGAGATGGGATTACGGAAGAAACTCGCCCGTCGGTTTATCTTTCTTGCTGCCAAGAGCGGCGGCTATCCGAAGAAAAAGGTGGTTTTCGGAAGGGTAATTGAATATCTGCTGTGGGTATATGTATGGTTTTATGCAGCTTGGGGACTGAACTATTCGCAGCCTGTTATCTATTATAGAGTTGGCATGCAGCCTGCTGAGGTTTCGGAAGAGAAGTTCCGGAAATTTGCCTACCAGTATGCCGACAGCCTCAACCTTTTGAGTGAAGAACGGAGAGGGAAGAGGGAAGAATTTAATTGTATTGTGGATGATAAACTGAAGAATCGGGTGCGGGATGCGGTTCTGAAGGAATATAACAAAATAGGCTATCGGGAGGGCATCAATCCGCCTTTCAACCAGCATCCGCATGCCAAGACGATGGTGTTTACGCCCATCAGTTCGATGTCGGGTGTAACCGGCAGCATGGGACCATTCTTCTGTGAATTTACGCTGAACGGCGATATTCTTGCACACGATTATCCTGCTACCTATGCCCATGAGTTTGCTCATTTTCTGGGCATTGCTAACGAAGGAGAGGCGAATTTCTACAGTTATCTCGTCTGTACGGCATCACAGGATAAGGCGGTGAAATTCAGCGGATATTACCACATTCTGCCCCATGTATTATATAATGTATTCGACATTCTCGGCGAAAAGGAAGGTGAGAAATACCTGAAACATATCCGTCCTGAGATAATCAGGCTGCTGAAAAGCGACCGCCAATACTGGCAGGGCAAAAGATGCAAGGCTCTGGATGCTGCCCAGGATTTCTTCTTCGAACTCTATCTGAGAGGCAACCATGTAGAAGGTGGCAGAAAGAGCTATGCCGGCGTCATCGGTCTGATTCTGGCTTGGGAGAACAAGCAGGAAAAATCTCTTATGAAAAGATGACAGAAATAATTACATGAGAAAGAAAAGACGATTGGCGCGCGCTCTTGCACCAATCGTCGTTCGCATATATTTGAATATAGAAAGTAATCTTTTTTCCTTGTATAAGAGGACTAATATATTATTACGCTAAACATTTCTGCCGTTTTTACTTCTGCTGTGCAGGTCCATGCATTCTTCTCGGACCTGGTCTTCCATCCTTACCCATTCCCTTGCGCGGACCTTTCTGGGCAAAGCGCTTCATCATCTGTCGCTCCAGTTCGTAAACACGCTGAATCTGCTGCTGGCTCAGGAACTGTGAATACTTCTTGTAGTATTTCTGACGGATGTTGAGAATCTTCTCGCTCATCTCGAAACGCTGCTTGATTTCCTGTTCGGTCTGAGCATCCGTTTTCATTTCGCCCTTCTTGTGATGAGGGCGAGGACCTAAAGCCCATACCTCTTTCTGACAATCAGTATAGGTCTCGATAAACTTAGCGTTGGTCTTTTCATCAAGCCCCAAATTACGAGAGATGTACTGAGCCTGCTTTTCTGCCAACTGTTCACGACTGAGGCGCTGCTTCTGGTTAGGCGCCTGTGCACATACACTTGTAGTAACCGTCATCATGGCGATGACCATCATTAAAATACCCAAAATTCGTTTCATAACTCTATCATTTTAAATTATTATTGAATCCGTTTAATTGTTGAGGAACACATCCTCCTGATATACAGAGAGAAGATAAGCCTGATCGGCAGAAGACAGCTGTGCGAAAGCCTGATCTACCTCCTGTATTCCGTTATTCACCTGTGAAGGTTGAGAAGAAGAGGCTGAGAAATCGATGTTGAGTACCAGGAGTACTGCCACCGATGCAGCCACAGCTATTGCAGCCGTCCAGATCACCTTCATCAGAGGTCGCTTCTTCGGCTGTATCCTGACAGGTTTCGGTTTGTCATCCTTCACCTGTTCCAGGATATTCGCTTCCATATCTTTGAAGAAATCATCGGGTGTAGAATAAGGCATTCGCTTACCCACTTTACCGAAATCAAATTTCTCAGTTTTATTGAAATTAAAATTTGTATCCATATTCTTTTCCATTTTGAATAACCATTAAAAACTCACAGAACTCTCACTTAATCGTTCGAATTCATGTACTTGATAATTTTCTCTTTGGCAACATGATAGCTTGCCTTGATACTTGTTGGCGTGGAATCAGCGACCTTCGCTATTTCATCAAACCCGAGTTCATCGTAATATCTCATATTGAATGCCAGCTGCTGCTTTGGCGGAAGCGAGAGAATCGCCTTCTGCAGTTTCACCGCCACCTTATCATCAAAGTCGATATAATCATCACCTTGAATCAGGTTGACACCTGTGGTTTCCGATTCTATGGAAACAACTTCCTGTCTCCGTTTGCTGATAATCCTAAGAGCCTCATTCGTGGCTATGCGATAAATCCAGCTTCTCAGAGAGCAATCGCCCCGATAGTTGCCGAACGAGCGATAGATTCTCACGAAGG
>USSA01000118.1 GCA_900557255.1 uncultured Prevotella sp. | reverse complement strand
CATCAAACTGGTATCCCTTAGCTTTGAGGATAGTCATCAACTCTGAGTTGCTTACTGCCACATTGCTGTAAGAAGGTGCATCGTCGTCACTGCTGCAAGAAGCGAAGCCGAGGCAAAGAGCCATTGCAGCGAGACCGATGAAATTCTTTAAAATTTTCATTGTTTTATTATTCTTTTAAATGTTTATAATTAATTAGAAATATTACCCTTAATTTGTGGCTGCAAAGATACATATTTATTAAATAATGTACAATACCTAAAAATTATGAAATATTTTCCTTGTTAGTGAGGGTTTATCACCATTCTATATAATTTGCAGAATAGGAGAATTGTAAAATTTTTGTAATATTTGCTTTTGTAAATGTTTATATTGCTCCTATAATTGCTTGTTTATTCGATACTTAAAACTAATGATAAAGTAACTACCAATTTGGAAGGTGCGACTCTCGGTGAGCCCTGTGGCGGTAACATTGCGATAATAGTTTTTCTTGTCGCTGAGAATATCTGACCAATAGAGCGAAAGCTCGGCTTGCTTCTTTTTGAGGAATCGCCAAGATGCCCCTAAGTTCCAAACCACTTGGTCGTCTTCGCCTTTTTTGATGTTGGTGCCGTTACGGAAAGAGTATGCAGCATCGCTCTTGACTTGGAAGCCAAGAGGAAGTTCTGCGTAAGTATTCAGCGAAAAGTTGTAACTTCGGGTATAGTTGGACGTACTACGAAGCTGGTTGGTGGCATGGCGGTAACGCCAATCGCCCTGCAAGTCGAAGCCTCCCCATTTCGGCTGATAACCCAAACGAAGGTTGGCATTATACGAAGTATTGTGGGTGACGCTGCGGTCTGGCTCCTCGCTCTTTCCCTCATTCACAAGAGCTACACTTTGGGCAAAGCTGGCTCCTGTGCGAGCAGAGAGATTGAACCGCTTCTTCCATCGCTTCTGATAGCGAAGACTGGCACGCATATTCCAGTTGCCATTCACATTCACAGGATAAGTCTCCGTGCCACCAGTGGCAAGGTTGTAAAAGACGGCTTGCGTCTGACTGTTATAGGTGTTGCTGAAATAAACATCGCCCGAAAGCCCGAGGCGCGTGTTCCTACCTGTCAATCGGAAATTCTGATTATAGGATGCTTTGAGCGAAGGATTGCCATGGGTGATGTGCAGCGGGTCGCTATTATCGGTGAGCGACATCAAGCTACCGAGGTCGGGCTGTCGGCTACTACCGTCATAATTCAGCTCGAAGCGAGTCTTGCCCCGATGCCATGACACATTCAACTGTGGGTTCCAGATCACACTCGTCCTTACCGTGTCGGCGTGGAGCAAGCCGGTCTTTTGGTCAAGACTCCTGCGCTCGGGCTGCATCAATACTCCTGCATTTGCCTCCCATTGCTTGCCATCATAATTGAGGTAGAGGCTGAGGTCGTGGGTAATGGTCTTGCTCAGGGTGTGGTTGCTTAGGCTATCCATATACACCTCGCTCTCGTAAGTACTTCGGTCGCTCATCTGTCGTGTGGCAGAATAGCGATAACCGAGTTGCAGGCGCAAGTTCTCAGCCAAGGGTTGCGTCAAGTTGATGCCTACGGAATAGGCACGATTGGTGGAGGGGGAGTGCTGGTATTGGTTGCGATAAAGCACGGAATCGCCACCCAGACTGCTCTCCAACTGATAGTAAGTGGTCTCGGAAAGGGAATGCGACTCATTGGTACTCTTGCTGTCGGAGTAACTACCCGTGAGGCTGATGCTCGTACCCTTGTCGTTGAACACTCGGGTGATGTCGGCATTGACGGAGAACGAATGGCTGTCGCTCTTAGAATCCGAGTTTCTCGTAATGCTGTTGATACGCTCATCGCCTTCTGAAGAGGTGGATTGCTGGCTGTCGCTGGTGTTGTCGCTCTTCGACTTGCTGAAGTTTCCACCTATATTAAAATAGGTCTTGTCATCCAAGCTCCACCTCATGCCCAACGAACCATTGCCCATCGTGTTGCGATTGGTGCTGGTGGATGCCGAGTTCTGGTAACGGTTGCCTGTGGTGAGATATTGCTCGCTATATAGGGTGCTCTCGTTGCCACTGACATAATGATTGTACATCATGTTGCCATAGAGGGTGAACCGCTTGGAGAACTTCTTGGCAAAGTTCATCGCCACGTTGTCCTGTCGGTTGTCGGGATAGCGAGAAGTCATATATCGGTTGCCACTTCGAGCTATCACGGAGATGTTGTCGCCAGTCTGGCGGAAGAGGTTGGATATTAGCTCGGCTTCCTTCTTTTCGTTGTTGCCCCTGCCTATGCCAGCCGAAGTAATCAGCGTGCCGTTGAACTCTCGCTTGGTCTGCAAGTCGAGCACATAGTTTTCGCCGCCCTTGCGCACCTTGGTGATTTTCTCCAGTTCGCTCCGCTTGTCATACACCTTGATTTTGCTCACCAACTTGGCTGGCAGGTTTTCGAGGGCGAGGGTGCTGTTGCCGCCAAAGAAACTCTCGCCATTGACATTGATTTCATGGATGGGAAGACCGTTGTAGGTTATCGTCTTGTTCTGCTTTTCGTATTCCAATCCAGGCACTCGCTTCAAGAGTTCTTCGAGGTATGCTCCTTCGGGAGTCTGGAAAGCATTGGCATTGATAACCGTGGTATCGCCCTTCATCTCCATCTCCTTCATGGCAGCAGTAACCACCACTTCGCCGAGGTTGAGCGTCTTAAAGATGGAATCTTCTTTTTGCGTTTCCACAGAGTCGCCATCGCCCTCAGACAAGGCACGACTCTCCCTTACTGTATCACTCGACACAGCATAAGAGAAAGCCCTTCCGTCAGGAGAAAGGGAAGACGATGCCCATACATTTGCTATTGTTGAGAAGGACATGAGCAAAAGCACAGACACATAAGCATATCGTGGCCTCATCTTGGTTTGAATATTCAAAATCGGCTGCAAAGGTACGAAAATCGGTATATATTTGCAATACCTTGAAGTAGGTAAAGTAATAAGAGACTTGCTAAGGATATCCATTAAAGAAAGTGAAAAAATGAGCAAAAATAATTGTATTTCAAAATTTCAATTTATCTTTCTACCTGTAATCAAAGCGTTCTTTGTATATTGCAAGGTTGTGAAAGAAAAAGAATATAGCTCGTTTCTAAATCGTTAGCAGCTACATTCTTTGTAATACTTAATTCGTTGATATTCAATCAATAAATGATTTTGTTGAGACATCTCATGTGATACGTCAACATGACTCTATGCAATGCAGGTGTTTGTACCATACAAGTATTTGTATCTTTTCGATGAGTCATGAACGGCTCATGTATCTTTCGAGGGCAACGCTAATGCATCTTATAACTGCGACATCATGAGCCATAATGCCAAGCTCATACATAGGGAAGATGGCAACTATTTTATGGCTACAGCCACAGTGAGCACACAGGGACAAAATATTCCTATACTGCAAAAGTATATGAAAGCCGATGTCAGGATCATCGTAAGCAACAAAACGTTGTGGCAGCAGGTATTTGGATAATTCTAGTAAGCAAATATAAAAAATGACACTTTGTGGTTATTCTTTACAAGAATTGCCACAAAGTGTCTTCATTGTTGTTGTAAAATCAAGGAGAACCACTATAATGTATATCCCAATGTCAGATGATAGCTGTGGTTCTTGAATTTAAACTGAGGTGACTTGTCAAGAAAACCACGAGAATAGCCTAATGTTACAGCATAACGATTGGCATAAACAAACTTTCCTTCAATTAAGCCTCCAACATCCCATCGCTTATAACCATCAAGGCGATTGGTATTATGTTGATAGTTGTTGAAGCTGTTCCATTTGAAGCTATTACCAGACTTTCCATCTGTATTCTCGGTTACATTCTCCTTGATAGATACCATGGAAAATCTTCCATACGCACCAACAGAAGGAATGAAATGCAACTTCTCACCCAGAGTGAAGTCATATCCAAACTTGACAGGAATTTGGATGGATAGTTCTCTTGAATTTACCGCAGGAAATGCAGCTGTAAGTCCACCATTATAGTAGTCTGACATGGCGGTATAGCTACCTGCCGTCATTAAGAAATCAATTCCCGAGGAATAGACAAAGTTCTTGCTTTTTTCATAGGATACACCAACACCTACACTAGCACCCATTTTCATTTTTCTATCTTGGGCAGCATAGGATTTTCCACCAGCAAAACCAGATAAGTTTGCACCAGTATGTACATCTACTTTGACTCCCTGTTGTGCCATGCTGCACAAAGGAAAAAGGCTTGCCATAATAGCAAGACTTATTAATGCAATTTTCTTCATTTTATTATGTTGCTATTTTTGCGAACTAAATATATTATAAATAATATCCAATGCCTATAAATACCTCATCTCCTCTTTTCTTTTTCTCAAATTCTATATGCGTGTTTCCTAAGTACGCATTTCTAGCACTTCCGTAGATGTCAAGGTTGGAAAAGGTGTATCCTAAAGTAAATTTCCATCTGTCACTGACAAGATTGGCTGAAACACTTGTCTCATGATAAAATGGCGTTCCGCTTTTTATGTTCTTTATATCTATTGGCGAATATGAATCTGGTAGTTGCCCATTGTCAGGCTGGGGATATGCATGCCCTTTTGTGAAATGATTAAGAGGTAAAAGAATTCCATACTCCATTCTAAATATCAACTTATCTCCAACGTTATCAAGTTTTATAGCTGGAGCGCATAGGTGGATAGATGGATGTAAGATAAAATGATACATAAATGTGGAATATTCGTCAAGTTCATATTTACCTTCGGGGCATACTATGTGTAGGCTTTCATCTTGCTTACACGGATTGAGAAATTTCATCCCTACATTTATGCCAAGGAAAGAAATAGGATTATATTCCCCTTGTACTTCCAAGAACCAAGTATTGTAATTCGCGCCTAACCCTGCATTTATATTTACGCAGAAGTGATGTACAGGTTCATCCATCTCTTTCTTGTTCTGGCAAAGTGCTGCCGTTGTAGTGAGAAGTGCGATACCTATAAAAAACATTCTTAGCATATTCTGATATTTTTCATAGCTATTGCCCTTTGGTTAATACAAGGACAATAGCTATATATTAAACATAACTTTAACGATAAATGTGTTCGTCTATACCTTGATAATTTTTATCTATTACTAGCCCACCCCAGCTACCATCGATTTTTGAGAGTAATATAACTCTGCCAGATTCTATATGCTTTACCGGAATACTCTTTACATTTGTAAAGAAATCAGCAGCACTCTTCAACTTTAAAGGGTTATTAATAATGTTATTGGATATATAGAATTGCCAACTATGATTAAATACTTTCCGTAGCTTTGAACTATTTTTCTCAGATGTCTTGCATTCCAATATCTTAGTATAACATTTAGTCGGTGTCAAAATCCTAATAACTTCTATATCATCGGGAATTTTATCTCTGTTTAATTCTTTGTTTCTGTTTAATTCTTTGCGAACCATATTTAGAATTTGCGGAGCTGTACCTTTCAACGTACTGTAGAATGCTTTAGCTGGTACATCATACCCAAGAATATCTATAGCTCTCAGTGGCTTTTCACTTAAATTAGTCTGAACATAATTTGATGTACTAACCAATTGTAAATTGGAAGGAAAAGTCAATGTGTATGGAACATTGTAGTCTAACACAAAAGAAAGATCCTTACATACTATCTCTAACTCTTGGGCATCTATGTCCTTCCAACCATTAATTTTCCTGAAAAAGCCTCCTCTCTTTCTGCTGGCAGAAACAAATGCACCACTCTCTGCATAAACTCCATAATTATAATCATACAAAGAGCCGTTCACTCTTTTTTTATGTAAGTATTCATAATGCTTTGTGGAACGATCTCCCAAAAGATTAGATAATTGTTTCCATACCCATCCATTACTCTTATTTGAGGCATAGTGTTTTAATGGAACTTCAGTTGAAGCTCTAGATTCTAGCGAAGTTCCTTCTAATTTATATTCTGGAAAACTATTATATAACAAAACGTTGTCAGTTAACTTTATATAAGTACTATCATTAAAAGCCAAACTGTCTTTTTGCAGAATTTGCTGATATAAACTCTCTATCTTTTGAGAACCTACAGGTGTTGCATCACTTGTGCAAAATGTTCCTATTGGTGTAATTCTGTACAAGGAATCATCTACGAGGATTTCTCCTTTCCAGTTTAAAAGTTTGGCAAAGTTTTCGTTTGGGACAAGATCTTCATATCCAAATGCCTCATAATAAGTCAGATGTTGGCTTAGAATTGTGTCCTTTTCCTCTGTAGTCAACTCATCTAAACAAGGAGCATTTGAACTCACTTCATCAAGTAAAGACGTAAATTCTCCATTCTCAACAAAACTGGAAATAGTGCTTCTAGTCATAGTTCCTTGTTCTATGGCATCTTGTAGTGCATCTTTAGAAGGAAGACTAAGGAAGCCATCTCCACTAGTTTGGAATTTCTCTGTTGTTGTCTCTCCAAAGTGTTGAGTCATTGGCTCATCACTACAGCCGCTTAATATATAAAGCAGCATAAATGAGAAATAAATAATAAATCTTTTCATTTGTCTTATTTTTGATTTAACCTAAATTTTTCGAGTGCAAAAGTATTAAGATATTTCAGACTATGCAAGTACAATCATCGTGATTCGGAGAAATTGAGGTGTGAATCACTCAAAACCACAGATGAACCTTATCTTACTATGCTATGAATGGTTTATAAGCGAAAATAGAGGATTCATGAGCGTTTTTTCGTCATTCATGGTTCTTACTATTGTCTATCTCGAAAAAAAACACTAAATTTGCAAGCAAAAAAATGAGTTATATGAAGAAATATCATAGTCTTATAAAGAATTGGTTCATCATATCCATCGCTACATGCATCTTTTCCTACTTGCTATGGGCACTGATGGACTTTGATACGTTTGTGGGTACAGGTGTCACTTTCAAGGACTTGTGCTTCGACATAGTATATTGTTCTTTTTATACATTATTCTCTTTGTGGATTTCTATTTCTTTGGGTAACATTTTTGTTAAAAACAAGATAAGCTATCCTCGCTTTGCCACCCATATTCTATTGTTGCTGCTAGCCAATTCTGTTTGGGCTGTTGCATTTGAAAACATATTTGATAATCTTTGGCATGCTGGGAACGATGTGTATTGGGACAGATTATATATTTTTGGATTAATCGCCACATTGCTGACCATGGTGAATGCGTGCCTATATTATTGCTCCATCCTCATCAGGAAAGAGAAGGAAAACGTAGTGCTTACCAATAATCTCTTGCGTCTGCAGATGAATCCGCATTTCATATTCAACAGCATCAACACGTTGGCAGACTTGATTGAGGAGAATCCTGTACAGGCAGAAAGTTTCACTCTGAAATTCTCTGAAATCTATAGATATGTAGTCACACATCTGGATGATGAGACGGTGCCAGTACATGAAGAGATTCATTTCGTGAAGAACTATTGTGAGCTTCAAGAGATAAGTTCTCCTCATACCATACATGTGGAAATTGCCGAAGAACTGGAAATATGCAAGAATAAGACCTTGCCATTGGCGATACAAATGATGGTAGAGAATGCGATAAAGCATAACTGTCATACCAAGGAAAGACCGCTTTTTATCTCAGTGTATTGTCATGGCGAATATATTATCGTTAGAAATGTAGTGAATCCGATAAAGAGCACTTTACCTACAACACAAAAGGGATTGTCAAACTTGCGTCTGCACTATAGTCTATTAGGAAAGGAACTAGTCGTTAGTAACGACAATAAATATTTTGAAGTTAAACTTCCAATCTTATCAAAATCATGAAAGTTTTAATCATAGAAGACGAAGAACGTGGCTTTTCAAGACTGAAACGCCTCTTGCAAAACATAGACAACTCTATGGAAATACAAGGACCGTTAACAACAATGAGAGCGGTCATCGACTATCTGCAAAATCCGCATGACGAGGATGTAATCTTTGCGGATATAAGACTGGGCGATGGTGATGTGTTCGAGGCTTTCTTGGAGATAGCCCCAACTTCGCCTGTGATATTCACCACGGCTTATAATGAATATGCCTTGGAAGCATTCAAGAGCAATGGCATCGCCTATCTTCAGAAACCGATATTGCCAGAAGAATTGGAGAAAGCTCTAATAAAGGCTAAAGCCCTGTGCAATAAAATCATAGATTACTCAGCTCTGATGGAGAAAATGGGGATGGCAACAGGCAAGAAATGGAGAGACCATTTCCTTGTGCATATCTATGATGGCTTCAAACTTGTCAAGACAACTGACATTAGTTATTTCTTATCAGAGAATGGTGTCGTTAGGGCATACCTTAGTGATGGTAATTCTGTAACCATCAATCAATCTTTGAGAGACTTGGAACAGCAACTGAATCCCAATTTGTTCTTCCGTGTCAGCCGCCAATATATGGTAAATATCGAGCGCATTGACAAACTCACCAATTTCTTCAAATACAAAATGACCATTAGCCTTCATGGATTTCCTGAGTTGCGAATTGTGGTCAGCAAAGACAAAATCATGCAATTGAAGAATTGGCTCGACAGATGATGACAAGAATTGACTTGATGTTTTTTTCGCACAACTATATAAAAAAAAGAAGTTTCACTGTGGTACATATTGTTGGGAGTCGTACCACGGTGAAAATTGTGGAAACAGACAATATACATTAAATTTGGATTCACTGATGTTTCTAATCTCAAATTACTTGCGAAGCAAGGTTTTACTATAAAAAGTTCTAATTTCCATAAAATTCCTCTTGTAAATCATTGGATATTTAGAAAAATATCGTATCTTTGTCCCCGAATTAAGGCGTTCTTTGCATATTGCAAAATACAGAAACGAGCAGAAGTCCGCTCGTTTC
>USSA01000117.1 GCA_900557255.1 uncultured Prevotella sp. | reverse complement strand
TGTAGCTATAGTAAGATATGAAGATGGCATGGTTGTCACGCATGGCCTTGATGATGTCTTGAAGATAATTCCTGCCCGATGGCATGTCTTCCAGGAGTACCCTCTCCTTGAGCTTGCGGCTGTTACCTACCATGGCATTGAGCGAGAAGGCGTTGAGCAACCAGTTTCTGGCGCTTCCTTCCTCGAAACAGTCACCATACTCAATGTGATAGCGGAATCCGCTGCCGCATTCGATATTAATCTCAAACAGTTCCTCGATGGCATGGAGATTATTGATGAAGGTACGGCGAGAAAGTTCCGTTCCCTCGCTCAGATCAGAGTCCAACCACCTGTTTTGAATCTCCTTCAGGGTGATGCCACCCCGGTTCCTTGCTCGATGAATGGTCTCTACGAGCCAGACATATTTGTTCAACTGATTGATAGCCATATTCTATAACCTTTAATTTTTGGCACAAAGATAATGAAAAAGTGAGAAATAATGTTGCACAGTTGCCAATTATTTTAGCAAGAATTCTATCATTTCGTCGTATTTGGTAAAAAACATACTTTCCTTCATTTGTAGCTTTATCTCTTTCTTTTCCATTGTATATTTATTTTGTGGCAAAGGTACATATTTCCTGTGTAAAATGTTGTTACACCTAAAATATTTTTCAGGTGTGCAGTAATTTTTCCCATTTTCAGACTACCTTTGTGTCATAGAGGTAAAGTAATAAGAAATAATGGAACAAACTAAACACGGAATATCGGTAAAACGCCGTATCTATTCTTTTCCAATGAAAGGAGAAAGCAGGGCAGAGGCTATCTGCCAATCTTTTAGGCAATACACCCTGGTGGATTGGGCAAAATATAATAAGGTGTCTATGCGAATCGTCACCTCTGTAAAATATCCTTTGCTGATGGGAGAACTGGTTCAACTTATGTCTGTGTCACAATCATTTATGGACAGAACAAAGGTGGATCTTGTACAGGAGACATTGGGCACAAGTGAAGAACAACTATTGTTAATCATTCAAGCATATGAAGATGAATCAATGGGTTGACTTTGACACAGGTGATGAAGCTCAAAGTGAGACTGTTTTTTCCTATATGGGAAAGACATATAGCATAGAACTCAGTTTGAGTGTTGGCTTTGGCGATATATGGTTTGCGAATTTGTACTCAGTGACAGGTGATAAGAAACAAAAATGTGTATCAAACATCAAAATTCCAACTTGTGATTTTGACGAACTCTCTTGGTTGAAACAATACTTGGAGAAACGAATGGATATGCTCTTATTAGAGCTAAAAAATGAAGTCTCATCCGTCAGCTTCGAGCCAGAGGCCATTGCCGGCTTACCCATATCTTCAGATGATAAAATCAAGCTGCTTGACATGATGCATGGTTTATGGTTTGATGTTTATAAAGTGTTCCAGGAAAAATTAGAAAACAGGTCTCGTATCACTTAAAAAATGAAATAAAATGTCAGAAACTACGTATTATAAATACATAAGCAATGGTGCCCACTATACTGATGTCATCGCCAAGATAGCGAACGTGAAACATCATCTTTGGATAGGAACTGCAGACATCAAGGACTTGTATGTAATAAGCAGTTCCATGACCGTTCCCTTTCTCAAAGTCATCTCTCGATTAATTGAGCGTGGAGTGGAGGTTCGGTTAATCCATGCCAAGGAGCCTGGCCCTAATTTCCGCAAGGACTTTGATGATTATTCGATTCTTGCCAAACGATTGGAGAGAGTCTTGTGCCCAAGGGTACATTTCAAGATGGTCATCTTTGACTTGGAGACTGCCTATGTTGGGTCAGCCAACCTCACAGGTGCAGGCCTCGGCATGAAGGGGGAGAGAAACAGAAATTTCGAGGCCGGTGTCCTGACCAATGCCCCTTCCTTTGTGGAGCAAGCCATCAACCAGTTTGACTTCGTATGGAATGGAAGCCAATGCAAAAAATGCGGACGGAAGAGATTCTGCCCAGATTCACCATTGAAGTATTAACTTTATAAGATTAGATCAATGCTATTTAACTATAAGGAACATCGGATTTTTGCATTCTCTGACTCTCATGGAATGCACAAGCGGCTTCATATCCCTGAAGAAGCAGACATCCTGCTTTGTGCTGGCGATGTAGTGTCTGGCTTTGGCAAGGATGGCATGGAGAACTTCTTTTCCTGGTTGTTAAGCCATCCTGCCAAACTTTATATTTTTGTCGCAGGTAATCATGAGCTGTTCTTGGAAGACAGCTTAGAGCAGACAATTTCGCTTTTACCTAAAAAAGTAGTTTTCCTTCATGACTCCACCTTTGAGTTTGATGGGATAAGTTTTGGGAATATATCCATGCGAAGCTTGCAAAGTAAGGAGCAAAATGTCCAATCTGCTACCAAAATGGACTTCCTGATTACCCATATTCCACCGGAAGGCATACTTGACGAGGGTAGGGGAAGCCGTCCGCTATTGTTAGAGGTTTATCGCTCTCAACCTCGTTTCCATGTCTTTGGTCATGCTCATTCTTGTGGAAATCAAAGCAAGGGAGGTGCTTTTACGGAGTTTTACAATGTCTCACAGTTTAATGAACTTAAAAACCAAGATGGAGGTCAATAGAGAATGGTTTCCACCTTGGTGACAAGTCTTTTAAACATCAGCTAAATAAATGCCTGTAGCCAACCGAGTAGGTTTGTGGTTGACGTTTTTCGTATTTCTGAATAAGTATCGTAAAATGCAAATCAACTACATCGGAACTTACCTCTCTGGTATACCTTTGTCTTCAAATCTATCGCAGCCATAAACTATCTTCAAGCAATGAAAATTGGAGGTAATAGCCATGCTGAGTACCCATAGCTCTAGTACTACAACAGTACTAGCGATTCATTAATGAAGTAAGCATCGCTTGACCTCCAAATATCCATATTTCTTGTTTTCGGATGCAAAGTTACAACATGGGTATGCAGTCTTTCTGCGTAGATAAGAAAAAATATGCTCAAGCCTGAAAAAACAAGGATTGAGCATGTTGTGAATATTTATCAATTTGCCATAAATCTCCTTTAATAAAAAAGGGGTGATGTGTGTGTACAAATTCATATTTTTATTTAAAAAAACTGTTTCTTTCAGAAAAGTGTGGTTTTCGATCCCCGTATTCATAGGAAAAGTGTATTTTTTATTTGGTTATTTCGTAGGAAAAGTGTATATTTGCACCGTTAAAATCATAAGAAAAGTGTAATTATGCTGTATAGAAAGATAGAAAAATATATCGTAAGTCACTTACAATCAGGGTCTGACAAGATTCTGATTGTAGATGGTGCACGCCAAATCGGAAAATCGTACATTATCCGAGAATTCGGAAAGAAGCTTTTTCCCAACTATATTGAGGTGAATATGGAAACAGATAAGCTTGGAGACCGGACTTTTGCTGACGCTAAGACGGTGGATGATTTCTATTTGGCTTTGAGTACGGTGGCAGGTGATAGGATGAAGGAAAAGAATAACACTTTGGTATTTATAGATGAGATTCAAGCCTATGATCATTTGCTTACTTTGCTTAAGTTCCTGCGTGAAGATAATAAGTTTACTTATATCGCCAGTGGTTCGTTGCTGGGTGTTACGCTTAAGACAACATCATCTATTCCTTTAGGCAGTATCATTATCCGTCACATGTATCCGTTAGACTTTGAAGAGTTCCTGATAGCCAATGGAATCGGGCAATTGGTGCTTGATGCGATTCGCAAGAAGTTTGCTGCAAGGGAGTCGATGCCGGAAGCTATCCATAACAAACTTCTAGATTTGTTCAAGAAATATCTCCTGGTAGGTGGATTGCCTGATGCTGTCAATGAATTCTTAGCAACCAAGAATATCACAACTATTCGTACCATTCAGAATGAAATCCATCATCTCTATGGAGTGGATGCGGCACGTTATGAGGAGATGCACAATCGCTTGAAGATTCAGCGCATCTACAGTATGGTTCCTTCTAATTTGGAAAACAAGAAAAAACGTGTGGTGGTGAAGGACATTGAGGACAAGAAGGGAAAGCGAATGAGTGATTATGTAGAGGAATTTGATTATCTGATTTCTTCTGGCATTACCTTGGAAGTGAAGGCTATCAGTAAGCCAAGTTTCCCTCTGATAGAGAATAGTGGTAAGAATCTGCTGAAGCTTTATATGAACGATGTGGGTATTCTGACCGGCATTTTCTTTGGCACCAACATCAAGGCGGTGATGGATGATGTGGCAAGTATTAATCTCGGTTCCGTTTATGAGACGGTGGTGGCACAGGAGTTGAAGGCGCATGGCTTCAATCTTTATTATTACGACAACAAGAAGACGGGGGAAGTAGATTATCTGATAGATGACATGGAGCACCTTTCTGTTCTTCCGTTAGAAATCAAGTCTGGTAAGGATTATCAGGTGCATAGTGCCTTGGATAAGTTCCTGCAAGTCAAGGAATATAACATCCAGCAAGCCTTCGTTTTATCCAATACTCAGCAGGTGAAGGTGAAGGATGGAATAACTTATCTGCCTATCTATTATATAATGTGTATAGAGCCAAAGCAGGCAGAAGATGAAGTGTTGCTTTAGGACGATTGGTAAGATATAGCAAGAAAAGTGTAAAGAATATTTATCATAATCATCCTTATGTGTACATGTATTCCAGACCTTGCTTGTAACGAAGAACTTGTCATGGCTGATGCCAATGATAGCTCCAATCGGTACAAATGGAATGGTGCAGGTATCATATATTTGCTATATATTTCCCAAGTAAATAAATTTCATCCCTTCTTCCAATGCAACCCTTTTTGCCAAATATATGGTTTCTTTTGGCGTTGGAGAAGCATCCTGCATCTTATAAAGAGGGAAGAACCTGCTGAAATGTAGTGGATTCTGGGCAAAGCCATTCAAGACGAGCCAGCGGCACATCTTCCTGATCATCTTCTCACTATCATTGACACCTGGAATCAAGAGATTGGTTATCTCCAGATGAACATCAGACTTCTGCATGGCTAGCAAGGTATCAAGTACTGGTTTTAGATGTCCACCACATTGATGCATATACATCGTATCTGAGAAAGCCTTGATGTCTATGTTAGCGGCATCTATATAAGGAAGGAGTTCCTGCAAGGGCTCTGGATTGATGTAACCTGCCGAGACGAGAATATTCCATAACCCATACTCATGTGATACCTTCGCTATGTCATGGATATACTCATAATAGGTAAGAGGCTCTGTATAGGTAAATGCAATTCCTGGCAGATGACGCTGCATGGCGATGTCAACAATTTCATGGGGTGATAGCTCATAAAAATTCACATCAGAGGGCAGCGCTTGCGAAATGTCATAGTTCTGACAGTTAAGACACCGAAAGTTACACCCCGTACATGACAAGGACAGGCATCGGGTGCCGGGATGAAACTCATTGAGAGGCTTCTTCTCGACAGGGTCATCTGCCAAGGCACATGGCTTGCCATAAACAATGGAATACAATTTTCCCTTGAAATTCCATCGGCTTCCACATATCCCATGCTTTCCATCCGGGATGACGCAACGATGGGGGCAAAGCTCGCATCTTACCTTCAGGCTCTTGCCTCCATCTTTGCCCTCCTCTATCTTCGTATAATATCTACATTCCTTCATGTTTCCTAACCTTTTGTTTTATCATACGATTTTGAATTCTTTGGGTGTTTAAAATCAGAATATGATTGCCTCGTAGGTATAAAGTTCGGCAGTTCTCCAGCCTTCCCAGCCAATGCCAGCTTTATCTTGCGCACAATGTCCGAGAAATTCCTCCTTAGTCCAAGACACCTCATCGGCAACTTGTGGCAAGAAGGTTCCTGCACGATTGCCCTTACGCATATAAATGCCTTGCTTGCCCAGTTGGAATTTGTCGATGGAATGGATGCGCTTCATCGGGGTAAGCACGGAAATCTCTATGTCGATGTCTGGAAGCTCGGTTATATTGACTGCTGGAAATCTTGGGTCTTCAAAGGCTGCAGCCTTCGCCATTTGGCAGACCGTCTTATAGAGTGGCATATCCTCTCCGAAATGTCCGATGCAACCTCTCAGCCTGCCGTGCTTATGCAGAGATACAAAAGCTCCACATAGGGTCTTTAGTTTTTCCGACAAATGACTGGGAAATTGATAACTCCTACCCTCCAAGGTCATCCTGATGGCATCGTAAGCTATCCCCTTGAGCATCTTTTTGTCTTCGTCACTTAGTGAAAAGTTTGCCTCGTCTTTTTCTCTTGATTCAACCGGCTTTACTTCATCTATTGTAAAGATAAATGAATGATACCCCACTACCCTATCCTTTCCTCCGTAGGGCGAATCACCCGAATTGCGGTACATGATGTGATGTGGATGGATGTTGGCATCATTTTCTGTCATCATCAGAAGTGTGGCAATAGCCGCTTCTCCACAAGCACTTGTGGCAAGACTGTTGATGTTCAATTCCTGGTTGTGCAAGATGGCTTTTACGAATGTTTCCGCCTTGCCCGTCATGATGGCATCCTTAGTAAGTCCATCCACCCTTTTGGCATCAAGATAAGCTGGATAATGTGAGAAATCACTACTGATGACAAACAGATTTCTTTCGTTCATATATGGCTGGAGGACACGGGCTATCTCTTGAAGTATGCTCAACTTTTGCGTGGCAATGATGATTGGAACGATGGGAACTACCTTCTTGAAGTGATACTGCAAGAAAGGAAGCTCCACTTCCAGACAGTGCTCGCTGTCGTGTGCCTTATTATTATAGGTAAAAGCATCGCTCTGTTCCAACAGAGATTTGCAGAGTGCAGTATCCACCGGGACATTACCAAGTGGCGTTGCATATTCTGTCGCTTCAATATTCACCGAAGCTTTGTCAAGATAAACATGATGACTAGGCCCCAACAAAAAAATGTGTTCATATTGCGCGTCTGGTTGGATGCAGGCAAAAGCAGATGCTGTGGTTACGCCAGAGAAGACATAACCGGCATGTGGGACAATGATAGCTTGCACAGGTTTCAAGGGTGAAGCCTTGCATTGCAGAAAACACTCCTTCAAGTCGTGGCGAAGTTCCTGAGCATCGCCCGCATAAAATTGTCCTGCTACGGCAGGTTTACGTATCTTTGCTTCCATCATCATACACATGGTTAATAAAACAACTAAAACAATTTTTCTCATATCTAAAAGCGTGAGAAGAATGGCAACTTTCCATCCTTTTGGCAAAGATACAAAATAATATGATAGAATGTACAAATCCAGCTAAAAAAATGCAAAAATGTCAGCAATGATTAAATTATTTCTGGGTCCACTTAAAAAATGGGCATATTCTGACTTCATGCAAGAAACTGCAAAACCAACAAGGCGAGCATTGGCTTGGATAAGGGAAGCTCATGTGGAAAACCTGGTTAGCGATATTGATTTGATGGAGAAAAGAGCCAGGGAAATGCCATTCTCTTCATATGTATTGTGCTCCAAAAGCAAATATGAAGAGCTAGGCAATTCACGAAAATCATTTCTCAATGAGAAAGTACGCCGGGAAAAGGAACTCGACGAACTGTACTCACAAGAAGTATATTCGGAAGAGGCTTTTAAAAGCTGGGAAGGCAGGTACAAGTCTCTGGTCTCCTCTACGCATTCTGGAGGAAAAAGAATCATTTCATACAATCCTTCGTACTTTCAGGAGAAAATATTGTTATCGCACAATCCAGGTATAGTGATTCCTTTTTAAGCCATAATGATTTAAAATATTAACTATATGGATGAAGAGAAAAAAGACATATTGGATTTCTTCTTTGATTCCTAAGACATAGCCAAATTTTTGAGCAACTTTTTGTGTTAATAAATACAAAAGAGGTATTTTGGAACATACAGGCACTAAAATATCGGTAGCAGAAATGGTCATAATTGACTTTTCTGTTACAAATCAACACGGAACTCGTTCTTTTAATAGCGTGTGGCTAGATTCCTAATTAGTTATCCGTGTTTGTGTCTTTACAAGACTCTAAATGGCAGTAGCACAGACTGCTATAGTTCACTTGTTTCGGACTTATGATATTGCAAGTTTTTCATTGCTGCTCTTTGAATCCAACGGTTCCCATTTTCTGTTCTGCTTACCTATAGCGAACATTCTGAGAACAAGTTTGAACTTAACGGCATTCAATGCCTTGCGTTTTGTGTCTGAATCTTGCTTACCTCCTAATTTACGGTTATAAAATGATTGTAACTCTGCATCATATTGTACAACAACTGTGGCCGCCATGGATAGATCTGCTTTCGCCTGACCATCACAGCGTGCTGAAGGTCGGGGACGCCATTTCACACTGGTGCCTGAAGTGCGGAAGTGCGGTGCCACGCCAACATAACTGGCATATTGCCTTGCTGTTTCAAAAGCGGTAAAGTTTCGGGTAATGACAATGACATTTATGGCATTGACGAAGCCTATTCCCGGTATTGTCAGAAGATTCTTGTAAGTAGACAAGAGGCTATCGTCTGTAGCCAGCAACTTCTGTTCTTCCAACTCGATGTTCTCAATGTCACGGCTGAGTTTCTTGATGTAGCCATCATATAACTGGGTGTCTTCCTTTGTGGTGCACAGCTGTCTTCTGTTCATGAAGCATGTACGCTGTTCCACCAGGAACTTACGCTCATTCATCAGAGTCTTGAGTCTCTGCATGGTCTTGTCAGGCATTTTATAAGGCTTGACACATTCAGTACCATTATAGCGGTAGAGAAAGTCGGCAATCTTGGCAGAGTCAATCTTGTCGTTCTTGTCCTTGGGACCCATGGGATAATGCTTTACCGTATGGGTGGAGAGCATGCAGAATTGATACTTCCTGGCCGTAAGAAACTTCTCCAGCTCCATAGAGTAGCTACCGGTGAACTCCATTCCGAAGAGACAGTTCGAGAGAACCACATGATTCTTCTTGAGCCATGTGCACATTTCGCCAAATCCCTTGCGGGAATTGTTGAATACATCGTGAGAAAAGTCCTTAATTGGGGTTTCTTCACAGAAAATTGATACGTCAATGACATTTTTTGAGATGTCGATGCCGATAAATGATTTATTTTTCATACC
>USSA01000116.1 GCA_900557255.1 uncultured Prevotella sp. | reverse complement strand
GCGTGATGGAGACGTTGGCTAGACGGTTATGGGTCAATGAATCTTCTACATAACCGCTAATTTTCTCTTGGGCAAACGCATGGAACGCCACGAACAGAATAGTGAAAAGAACTATTATTTTCTTCATCTTTTTTCTCTCTTTTCTATTTTACCTTAGACACTTATCTTGCTAATGTCTTTAAGACGCTTGTCTGGCAAAAAAGTAAACTGCTAATTATCTTTCAATCGGATTGTATGGCTCAGCACGCTTGGAATGCTTCAGGACGTTTCCTTTTTCATCCTTGATCTTTACAATTGCAGCATACTTGGCATCTTGAAGCAGATAACCGATTGGATCGGCATAGTATTTTTTGTAAATGGAGGTCAATGATTTGCGGTCGATAGGCTCGAAAGTCTTACCTTTATAATAGATAGGTAGGGAGCCTTTGCCTGTTGCGAGTCCTACAGCTGTAAATCCATAATCGTTCTCGGAGTCGTGAGCTTTGAGAATCAATCCCGGCAGTCCGCTCAGCTTCCAGGGACCATTGTCAATAGGGATGTCTTCCGTGTACCATGCAATCCATGTTCTACCCTTAAACTTGGCAATAGCCTGGTGGCACTCGTAACCGCAGATGGAATCGATACTGTCTGTGAGTTGCCAGTCTATCGGTTCCATCGGTTCAATGCACAAATATCTGTCAGCAGCAAAGAAATCGAGATAGGCAGTCTTGCCCTGTTCTGGATAGTTCTTATATACTTTCCAATTAATCTGTCCGCCATTACCGGAGAAATTGACAGGTATTCCTTTTGCCATATTTGCGGAGATGGTAGAGTCTCTTTGGAATATCGGATAACTGTAGAATGCGGAATACTTGTTGCCAATCTGCAAGAGCATTTTCTCTTCGATGCGGCCAATGATGGTGTCGGTCTTGGTATATTTCTTTTCGTAAATATACTCGGCATCATATACTACCTGATACTTTACCTGATCAATGGAATCTCCCATGCCAATGCTTGATTCATCGAACAGGTTTACTGTTTGAGCTTGGAGCATGCAAGCATATAATGCAAGCCATGCTATTAATAATACCTTTTTCATAATCTTCGTCAATTATTCATTATTTTATCTGTTTCTTTCGTTTTTGTGATGCAAAGGTACTGAGATCATCCGATGAAATCGATGATTTCTGTTACTGAGTTATTACTTTTGCATCTTTTCGTCTATTATTATTTTATTACTCTTGCCTTTGTTTACGGATTTTTCAGTAACTTTGCCGTCAAAATTCAAAAGATCAGGAAAGTATGAACAGTAACAGTAAGCTGAAAATAGTATGGATGGTATGTGGAGTAGCAATTGTTTTGTTGTTCTGCACGCAGGCTTATTGGCTCCATCTTCAATGTCAATATAGCTTAGACCAGCAGGTAGAGCAATTCAAGAAGGATTGTGACGAGGTGTTGGCGCAAGATTTGAAGAATAGAAAAAAGTTGCAGGAGAATTCATCTACGAAAGGTAGAAGAGATACGGTTATGCTTAAAATAGAATCTGAATATGATATGAAGAAGGGATGTAGCCGTACAACGCTTTCTTTTTGGAACAATCACCGCTTTCTTGTCCGTTTGAATGATCCTGATCTTACGGGTGATGATGCTTATCTCATCATCAGCAGATATCTGGCTTATATAGGTAAGCATCCCTCGTTGGCTTCTTATCAAAGATTACTGGATGATAAGGGATATGGGAAGATATCCTTTTTTCGTCATCTGGATTACAAGACCGTCTTTCTGAATGCAAAATATGATGCCGAAGGCAGATGGTCACGTGTGGTGACGGTGAAGTATCAGACGAACCCAATGTTTCGCCAAGGTATTTCTTTTCAGGTGCCCATTCCTATTACTCGAACGCTCAAAACCATGATGTGGCAATTGATAGGAAGCATCTTTCTCTTTTTCATCTTGATAGGATGTCTGTATTATCTGGTGAAGACCATAGTCTTCCAGAAACGCATTGATGGCATTCGCCATGAGTTCCTGAAGAATATGATTTATGAGTTGAAGCAACCGAAAGAAGACGACAAAGGTGAAGAATCTACTGTTTTTATCGGTTCCATTGCTTTCTACTATGCGCAGAATGAACTGCTATGTGGTAATTTCAGAGTAGTCATCACATCTCGTCAAGCTGAAATTCTGAAGCTTCTTGCCGAGAACCAGAACCAGCTTGTAGAGCGGGATTACATACTGAATGAAGTATGGGGTGATGACTCATACTCCAATTCCCTTGCCCTGAACGTGCAGATTACCTATCTTCGCCGGGCATTGAACCTGGATGAAAAGGTAAGTATCGAAGCTGTCATCAAAAAGGGATATATCCTGCGAACCTGTTGATCTTGTTATCAACTCTCATCTTTTTAGAAAGGTGGAAGTTTTTTTATCTTAATTTATTTTGTCCTTCACCTATTTTGTTGTAACTTTGCACACTGAAAGTCGAATTTAAATTATTTTATGTAATTATGGCAAAAAAAGCTCTTTTAATGATTCTCGACGGATGGGGAATCGGTAAGCATGATAAGGGTGATGTTATCTTCAAGACTCCAACTCCTTATCTCGATTATTTGACAGCAGTTTCAGCACATTCTACTCTCCAGACTTGTGGCGAGGACGTAGGTCTTCCTAAAGGTCAGATGGGTAACTCAGAGGTAGGTCACCTCAACATCGGTGCTGGTCGTGTGGTATATCAGGACCTCGTTAAGATTAACAAGGCTTGCGAGAGCGGTGACATCTTGAAGAATCAGGAGATCATCAACGCTTACAGCTATGCTCAGAAGACAGGTAAGAAGCTCCACTTGATGGGCTTGACTTCTACCGGTGGTGTTCACTCTTCTTTGGATCACCTCTTCAAGTTGATTGAGATCGGTAAGGAATATGGTTTGAAGGAGACATACGTTCACTGTTTCATGGATGGTCGTGATACAGACCCTAAGAGCGGTAAGGGCTTCATCGAGGAGGTTCAGGCTTGCTGCGACAAGAATGGTGCACACATCGCAAGCATCGTGGGTCGTTTCTATGCTATGGACCGTGACAAGCGCTGGAACCGTGTGAAGGAAGCATACGACTTGCTCGTTGAGGGTAAGGGTAAGCAGGCTGACGATATGGTGAAGGCAATGCAGGAGAGCTATGATGAGGACGTAACAGACGAGTTCATCAAGCCAATCAATAACTCTAAGGTTGACGGTACTATCCAGGAGGGTGATGTTGTTATCTTCATCAATTACCGTAACGACCGTGCCAAGGAGTTGACACAGGTATTGACTCAGCAGGATATGCCAGAGGAAGGTATGCACACCATCAAGGACTTGCAGTACTACTGCATGACTCCATACGATGCTAGCTTCCAGGGTGTTCACATCCTCTTCCCTAAGGAGAACGTAATGAATACCCTCGGTGAGTACTTGAGCGCACAGGGCAAGAAGCAGCTCCACACTGCAGAGACAGAGAAGTATGCTCACGTAACATTCTTCTTCAATGGTGGTCGTGAGACTCCATACGAGGGTGAGGACCGTATCCTGGTTCCTTCTCCAAAGGTGGCTACATACGACTTGAAGCCAGAGATGAGTGCTTACGAGGTAAAGGATAAGTTGGTTGGTGCAATCAACACTCAGGAGTACGACTTCATCGTTGTAAACTTCGCTAATGGTGATATGGTAGGTCACACAGGTATCTACAACGCTATCGCTAAGGCTGTTCACGCTGTTGACAACTGCGTAAAGGACGTTATCGAGGCTGCTAAGGCTAACGATTATGAGGCTATTATCATCGCTGACCACGGTAATGCAGACCACGCTATCAACGAGGACGGTACACCTAACACCGCTCACTCTTTGAACCCAGTTCCATTCATCTACGTAACTGACAACAACTCAGCTACTGTAAAGGATGGTCGTTTGGCAGACGTAGCTCCTTCTATCCTCCATATCATGGGCTTGGAGAAGCCTGCAGATATGACAGGTGAGAACTTGATTTCTGACAACAAGTAAAAACGATTTTATATACCTCAAAAAAGTATCCTAAGATACTTGGCCAAGTATCTTAGGATACTTTTGAATTTATATTAAGCATGAACGTAAAGATAGAAGAAAGTTGGAGACAGCATATAGGAGAAGAGTTCGACAAGCAGTATTTTGTTGACCTCACGAACTTCGTGAAAGAGGAATACCTGCGTACGCCCTGTTATCCTCCTGGCCGCTTGATTTTCAATGCCTTCAATCTCTGTCCTTTTGATGATGTGAAGGTAGTGATTATCGGACAGGATCCATACCATGAGCCGGGTCAGGCGATGGGACTGAGTTTCTCTGTGCCGGACGGAATCACTTTCCCACCATCATTGATTAATATATTCAAGGAGATTCAGATGGATCTCGGTACTCCGATGCCAGCCACGGGCGAT
Organism: uncultured Prevotella sp.; assembly: GCA_900557255.1. Next base: position 4,657 of record USSA01000116.1, on the reverse strand, counting down.
TTAACCCGCTGGGCAAAGCAGGGAGTATTGTTGCTCAACGCCACGTTGACCGTTCGTGCCCATCAGGCAGCGAGTCATCAGCGCAAGGGCTGGGAGGAATTCACAGATGCTGCTATCCAGGCGCTCAGCAAGGACAAGGATCACCTGGTGTTTATCCTTTGGGGCGGTTATGCCCGGAGCAAGGCGAAGCTCATCGATACAAGCAAGCATCTGATATTGGAAAGCGTTCATCCTTCGCCATTATCAGCCAACAGAGGCGGATGGTTTGGCAATCATCATTTCTCCCGCTGCAATGCGTATCTGCAGCAGAACGGAATTACGCCTATCCAATGGTAGGTACACCTATTAATATATAGCTATCCACTCATGGGTAGCTATCATTATTTTTATTATACACTCAAAGAAATTTATTCATCTCAAAAACATTATGAAGAAAGACGAACTGCGTATTCTGCAGGTGGGCAACGTATTGGTTTCACCTGATATTATCACCGAAAAATTCTGTTGCGACCTTGATGCCTGCAAGGGCGAGTGCTGCATCGAAGGTGATACGGGAGCTCCTGTTACCTTGGATGAGATTATGGAGATTGAGAATGCGCTGGATGTAGTTTGGGATGATCTCTCGGCTTCTGCCCAGGCTATCATAGATAAGCAGGGCGTGGCTTATACCGATATTGAAGGCGATTTGGTGACGAGCATCGTGAATGGTAAGGATTGTGTGTTTACCTGCTATCAGGACTTGAAAGATTTAGGTGATGGACATACGATTCCGAATTGTTGTCTCTGTGCCTTGGAGCGTGCTTATCGCGAAGGAAAGTCGAAGTTTAAGAAGCCTATCTCCTGTGCTTTGTATCCAATCCGTGCCAAGGATTTCGGCAACGAGGTGTATGGCATCAACTATAACAAGTGGCGCATCTGCAAGGATGCCATCAAGAAGGGAGAGGAGTTGAAGCTTCCGGTTTATAAGTTCCTGGAGGGTCCGCTGGTAGAGAAGTTCGGCAAGGAATGGTATGATGAGCTTTGTGAAGTGGCAGAGCAAGTGCTTGCCGAATTGGAAGACTAAATTCAGTTAGAGGCTTTGGAAGATAATAGTTCCGAAGTCTTTTTTGTTTTATAAAAAAAGAGATTTCGAAACGCTGTTGAGCTTATTCCGAAATCTCTAATCCTTCTATATTTGTGATATTACTTCTTCTGAAGCCTTTATCCCAAGTTATCACGAAATCTTTTTGATGCTCAGCATGGAAACGGTAATAGGCTTGCTCGTCCATTTCGCCACTGCATACATATTGGTTTCCGTTAATATGAAGTGTTGTTCCTTTGCTGGCATTGCGTATCGTGAGCCTGATGGTTCCACGGAACGGACGTCCGAAGTCTATACGGCATCCTTGATGATCGAATTCCTCCTCGTATGGTTCTAATACCATTTGAAGTTTGTTCTGGGTGAGGTATGGCAGCTGGTCTACAAAGATATGGTTTACCGTATCATTGAAGGCACCTGTCGGATGAACCCATCCTGAAGATTGGTATTCAGCCGATTTCCACTCAGTAGTGTATATTCTATTATCAAAGTGTTCTTTTTCGTTGTAACTGCACCCCTTCAACGGTTTGCACCACCATGTTTCGTCTGCTTTATGATAAAAAGGAACAGAGTCAGTATACCAGCCATAAAATTCCAATGACAGTTGTTTGCTTTTGCTTCTTGTTCTTCCTGGTGCATACCAGACTGCGATGATATTCTCTCCCTTTTTCAGATATCTGGAGATATCTGTAGATTGCATCAGAAGGATGCTGTCTCTGGCTCCTTCGTTGAAAATGCTTGACGTAACATTTCTTTCGTTGATGTATAGACGGGTATTTCCTCCACTTGCCATGCTTATCTCAGCCTTTAAAGGCTTTTGGTCAAGATGATAGATTTTCCTGTATAATATCTCTGAAGAATCGTTGGGGAATGGGTATGATACCCAATGGGTACCGAATTCCTGTGCATAGGAATTCAGTACCCAGAGAGTTGTAAAGATGAGAAATGTAAAATATCTCATAGATGATTATTTGTCTATTTTATGAGTTTTGTTTCGCCAGCCTTGAAACTTAATGCTTTCTGCTTACCATTATACTTGACGGTCAGGTTACCGGCATTCTTGCTGGTGATGGAAACTTTGCTGACTTTTCCATTGTTCCATACGAGATCAATCTCGTAGTTTCCTCGCGCTTTGATACCCTTAATTTCGCCTGCTGGCCATTCTTTAGGTAGAGCAGGAAGAAGATGCATAGTCTCGCCATCGCATTGCATCAGCATCTCGCATATACCTGCTGTGCCTCCGAAGTTGCCATCAATCTGGAATGGTGGGTGAGCATCGAAGAGATTTGGATAGGTTCCTCCTGAAGGGCGATTCTTCGGATTGTTGTAATTGCCCGGATGTACATAGTTAAGCAATTTCCTGATCATAGAATATGACTTGTCTGCTCTGTGCAGGCGAGCCCATAAACTGATGCGCCATCCTGTGCTCCAACCGGTAGAGAAGTCTCCTTTTATCTCAAGAGTCTTGGCAGCAGCTGCAGCTAAATCAGGAGTCTTATCTAATGAAATCTGATAGAATGGGTGTAAACCGAGAAGGTGTGCCTGGTGGCGATGATGCCAATCCTGGTCATCCCAATCGTAATACCATTCCCTCAGGTTGCCACGCTTTCCTATCTGATAAGGGTGGAGACGATTGATTGCATCCTGTAACTTTGCCTGATAATCTTGATCAATACCGAGAATCTGAGCACCTTTGAGTGTATTTTTAAACAATTCTCTCAAGATGGCAAGATCGGCGGTACCTCCATAGAAACTACAGCCTTGATAGCCCTTGTCGGTGATATATTCAGCCTCAGGTGAAGTGCAAGGGGCAGTAATCAGTTCGCCCGGCTTCTTTGGGTTCTCTATCATCCAGTCAAGCATGAAGTCTGCAGCACCTTTCATCAATGGATAGGCTGTCTTGCGCAGATATTCCTTATCGCGGGTGTAATCGTAGTGATCCCATAAGGTTTGTACAAGCCAGGCACCTCCCATGTTCCAGTTGCTCCACTTAGGACTTTCTTTCTTGGTTCCAACTGGGTTTGTCATCGCCCATGCATCAGTGTTGTGTCCACCGCACCAGCCATTTTCAATTCCATAATAGTGCTTTGCTGTATATTTTCCTGTTACAGACATGGCTTTCACCAGTCCGTCTACAGGCATTACTAGTTCAGACATATTGGTAACTTCTGCTGGCCAATAGTTTTCTTCCAGGTTGATGTTGATGGTGTAGTTTCCACGCCAAGGAGATTTTCGTGCCGGAGCCCAAAGACCCTGAAGATTGGCAGGAATGCCTGGAGTTCTCGAACAGCTGATCAGAAGATATCTTCCATATTGGAAGTATAGCATTTCCAGGTAAGGGTTTTGCTCTTCTTTCTCTGTGTAATCAAAGAGTTGCTGGTCGGTGGTTCGTCTGTTGTCGAACTTAGCTCCCTTGAGTGCAAACTTGGCACGGTTGAAGATGTTCTGATAGTCGGTTATATGACGCTGTTTTAACTCTGGGTAGGTATAGTTGACCAAGTGCCAGGCATTGTCGTTAACCTTTTCAATATATGGAGCTCCTTCTTTTACAGGATGCTTGTCGAATCCGTTGTAGCTGGTTTCATTCACTAAATAGATAACCGCTTCGCTTACGTCCTGCAGATGGAGAGTAGAATCAGAGGCTGTAATGGTTCCGTCCTGGTTCTTGATGCTGAGGATGGAGCAGAAGTGGGTACTGTTCTCAGGCTTTCCCATAGCATGCCCCGTGATGGTGAGCTGCTTATTGGAAGCTTTTACCTGATGAGGGATTAGAGAGGAGAGAGAGATATCGCAGTTGATGGCTTTCTTCTGGGAAGCTGTCAGGCGAATAGCAATCATCTTGTCCGGATGTGATGCGAAATATTCTCGCTGGTATTTTATTCCCTCTCTTGTATAACTCAATGCAGCCATAGCGTTGTCAAGGCTCAATTCGCGCTTGTAGTTGCTGAATTGTCCTTTATTTGCATCTTTGATATTGATGATGGCAAGTGGCTGATAATATTCTGAATTGTGTCCTTGTACATGCAGTTGTAGAGAATCGGCTGCCTTGTAATCTTCTTTGAACAGAGCCTCGCGAATCTTAGGTATCCATTTGTAGGCATCCCCTCCTTCCTCGCGATTGACAGGCTTTCCTGTCCACAAGGTGATGTCGTTGAGATAGATAGAGTCATTGTTGGCTCCACCATAAATCAATGCACCTAACTTGCCGTTACCGATAGGTAGCGATTCTTCAAAGGCTGTAGCCGGCTTATTGTACCAAAGCTTCAGCGGTGGAATATTACTCTTCGGGGCAGCCTGAAGTGTGCCTGCTGCAGAGAGTAATAGGCAAGAGATAAGTAAATGTTTCATAAGTTGGTTTGTTGGGTTTTATACAAGCAGAGGCTGTGTCATTTGTAGGTAAATGGCACAGCCCCTTATGTAAATTAGTTGAATTGTCTTAAGCGTCAATGTTTGCGTATGTGGCATTCTGCTCGATAAATTCGCGGCGTGGTTCTACATCATCACCCATCAACATAGAGAAAATTTCATCAGCCTGGGCTGCGTTCTCGATAGTAACCTGCTTGAGCAAGCGTGTAGATG
>USSA01000115.1 GCA_900557255.1 uncultured Prevotella sp. | reverse complement strand
CGCTTTGTAAGGTTTCTTCGTTTACTTCTTTCTCGGTTTCTGCCATCACGTTCCAAGCTAGTTGCTGCACGTAGGAAGAATAGTTCTTTACGGTTTTACAGATTCTTGTAGCATATTCCTCAGATATTTTCTTTCCGTATTTCTTGAATCGGGAGCAGATGAAAGGCACCCAATATTCTGTAGGAATGCAATCCAAGTGCAGCATCTCGCCAAACATATAGAAAGGCATGCGTCGGTTTTGGAAAATGTTTTCCATCAGATGCTTCTTGCTTCCAAAGAAACAGTATGATACATTCTGATGATGCTGCCAGGCGCCACGCAGTTTTTTCTGAACCGTAAGAGTATCAGGGAATTCTCCAATTTGCTGGAATTCGTCGATGCAGACCACCATGCGGATTCCCTTTTCCTGAGCGATTCTTTCCGGAAGATTCAGAATCTCTTCAGGGGAATAGTCCTTTGGTGTAATTCCCAGAGATAATGAATATTCGGATGTAGGATCTGGACTAAAGGAGATTTTTGGTGAAACTCTTACCAGGAACTGCTTGATGTTTTCTACTACTTGTTCCAGCTTATTACTCATAGATTTCATAATGGTTTCTGCAAAGCGATTGTAGAAATCATATTCGCTTCGGCAGTCATAGATGTCCATATACACCACTTTTATCTCTGGATTATCAATTTCGGATATAACCTTTTTGACGAGCGAAGTCTTGCCCATGCGTCGGGGAGAGATGAGGATGACATTGATGCCATGCTCTAAGTCTGCCTTGATGCGCTTGGTTTCTTCTATTCGGTCGGTGAAGTTGTTTCCGGCAACCGACATACCATATACGAATGCCTTTTCCATTGTTTTTTTTTGCTTGATTACGGATGCAAAGATAAGCAAAAAAATGAAAGTTCACAAGGTTGTGGACCACAAACTTGTGAACTTTTAATATTATTTTGTAAATCAGGTATTTAAAAGCTGTTTTTTATGCATAAAATAAGCCGTAATCAGAGGCTTTTCTTATCAAACACACCATTCATCGTGATGCAGAGATGCTGGAACTTGCTGAGGAGCTTGTCTGACCATTTCGTCATATTGTAAAGGTCCTTGATTTCCTTAAACTTCTTTTCATCCCATTGCGGATAATCTATCTCTGAGAAATAACGGCGGTAGTCGCGGAGATTGTCGCCCGAGAAATGGAGATAATCGTCGATGCCGCCAAACCATTCGGGAGTCATCATCTGGGTGGCAAAGGCTTCGAAATTCTGGTTGTCCTGAAGCATGCAGTTGTGATTCAATACACACCATACGCAGAACCAATGGTTCTTGCGGGTAACAAATTTCAACATATTGGCTATCTGAGTCTTCAGATTCTGCATGTCGATGTATTTGCCGTCTTTTACTTTGTAGAAAACTTCGTTGGGAAGGGTTTCCGGAATGCCTTCGGGATGTTCCAAATCGTAGATTTCCTGCTCGATGATGTGCCATTTTACGGTGGCTGATACCAGCTTGAGATATTCCTGTGGTGTGAAATTGACGTGGGCAAGTTGGGCGCCCAGCAGTTGGGTGGCTCTTATATATTTCATAAAGTCGAGGCGCAGATTTTCAGGCACCTCGTCTTTTAGCGTTTTTCTTACTTCTAGCAACTGGCTGACGGAGAGCGGTTTTCCGTTGTTGTCATATTCCAGGGTTGTGAAGTATCGGTCTATGTCGGTGATGCCTTTTGGTTCTTCCTGATATTTCTGTAGCGACATTTCAAAGAGGCGGGTGGTCTGCTCTTCGCTCATGGCGAGGTTGGTAAAATGGCTCAGCTGGCGGAAGTGGAGCATCAGATAGCATGCCATGCTGTATAGCTGGAAGAGATTCCAGAGGCGCTCTACGGGTTTTACGCCGGGGATATGAGTAGGTTTTACCTGGCGTAACAGTTCTTTCTGGAGTTTGGTTACTTCGTTTACATCAATAGTACTTCCTTTGCCCAGTTCATCGGTTTCAAAAAATTCATTGAGTTTCGGCAGGATGCGGGTCATATCCAGCGGTGCCACTTTCATCCGTTTTCCTTCTATCTGTTTTCCCTTTTTCATGTCTTCCATGATATGCGCCATCAGGGGGGTAAACTTCTGCATTACGATGATGCTGATGCTTACTTCGTGGGTTTCGTTCTGCTCCTTTCGCTGTTTCGCTATGTCGTTGTGTTGCAGCACCATATCTTTCTCTGCCATATAGCAGAGCCGGGTGGCTTTGGTGCAGAGCGAACGGATATCGAAGGTAAGTTCCTGCGGACTGTAATCTTCCCATGCATCTACCAGAATGCTGAGCATTCGGCAGAAGTTGTCGAGCTGTCGGTCGAAGACTTCGTAGCTGAATTTTATTTCATCTTTATCTTCCTTCATTGTCAGTCTGTTTTAAGAAAAAATACACTAAAATTTGCCGAATAGCTTAAAATGAGCTATTTTTGAGCTTTTCACCTCAATATAGGTGATGATTTGGCAATAGTTTCAACTTCTGCATTATACACAAGTTTGCTTGTCAAACAACTCTTTTCGATGGCAAAGGTACAACAATTAAATGGATTAATGAAAATCATATCTTTTTTTTAGATTTTATTTTCAGTTGATGTTCTCTTTAGTCCAATTCAACCATTGTGTGTTCTTTATATGCAATTTATCAGCTTTCAAAATGTTACAGCATAACTATACCTACTATGAGAAGAGTATTCAAGGCTCTTGGTGTAGTAACTGTTGATTTAGGTTTTACAGGAAAAGTGGCATTATAGTAAAGACAAAAGCTATGCATACAGCTTTAGAGATGAAAGGTATTTCAACTAAGACCATATGCACAGCATGCTATCATTTAACAATAGTAGTGTTCTGTACCATAAAAGAGTAATTTAAGCCAGTATTTCCTGTTTCAGTGCTTTTATTCGTTTTTCTATAATACAGTCCCATAATTTTGAACCGCCCAACTCTGAGGCAGGGATATATTCACCATACCTTTCGAGAAATTCCTCATTGTAGGTAATAGAATCGTCACCATATCGATCTATTATGTATGCCCAATTCCATCTGTCAGCATACTTGATTAAAAGTTCGTGGGTCATATCGATACAAGACTTGTCTGATAGCACTTCCCAATCCCAACAATCCTTAAATGTCTCTATGTTATCTTCTGTAAACAATAGTGTACTACTGTTTGATGTCAATTCGTGCCAGTCAAGTCTGTGCTTGAATTTTTCAAGTAGGCTTTTGGTCCACACTACATTGTAGTTTCTTGAAATTTCTTTCCAGTCCACATAGTTCATATACTTCTCAAGCAACTGTTCTGTCCATGGAAAGTCTTTGGAGAGTTCTTTCCATGCAGCATCGTCCATCATACGAGAAACCAACTCTTTGTTTAACTTATCATTTGCCATATCTTTGAAAATTTAATTACGCTATTGGGTGCAAAGGTATGGCTATGGTGCCCCATTATTTATGACAGGTTAGAACTAAATTAAAATTCCTTGAAAGTTTTATTGTTGATTCAATATGTTGATGGCTCTCATTGCACCGTACCTGTCTTGCCATATTTTTCCTTCAAACTGTAATTGTCTTTGATGGTATTCTGTATTCAGAACACCATCAAAGTCAAGAAAGATGATTTTAGAAAGTTTCTTTGCCATAAACGATCTTAGGAATTTTATGTTTCTTCATTTCAGTGTTATTGTCCACCATATTATATAAACACATGGCTGCATAGTAGGCATTTGGATGTTGTGGAAGCATCATGAATGGCAAACGATTGTCCCATGCTTTTACTGGTGTTCCAAGAATCATACTCCAAGGGCGTTCATACAAATAGAACTCTTCTTCGGGAGCCTGACTTTCTACTATTTGCCCCGTCCTTTTGGTTTTAAACTTATGTGCAATAACTACCCATGTTCCTGACACCCACATAAAACCATTTTTGTATGGGCACGGAGTGACGTGACGATATACTTTAAGCAAGGCATAGACTCTGTGCAATACCGTGAAGTTATTATTTACCTTTGAATCTTCGTTTTCCTGTTGCAAGCATGCCAAGACATCTTCCCAAGTGCTGTTCTTTATATAAAACAGCAACGTAGGCAAAAGCGGCTCTGTCAATTGGTTAACAAAGCCCTCACTCAATAATCGACCTGCATTCAAACGAACGATTTCATGAAATCTCCTTTTTGCTTTAGTTCCCAGCCTTGTTTTTCTTATGCACATTAAACTGAATGGAGGATGCTTCACTGCTTCTATCTTTTGCAACGGATTGTTAGAACAATCAACAATTGTAAGCAACGGATTCTTTCTGAGGTTGATTCTTTGCAGCCTATTTCCATGTACATCAAGCACAGAGAGATATTCAGTCTTGCTTAAAGACATTTGTTTCAACATTTGATTTGGACACAATAGATGCGTCAATCCCTTACAGCCGGAAACGTCTATTGAGCATATTGCCTTGTGAGAAACAATATGGAATCCCGTCAATACGTTCTCCTCGTCTGTTTTTATTGTAATACAGTAATAGCCTGGCGATTGATAGGAATGCTTTACCTCTCCCCAGTCGTCTACTTTCCATTTTACTGATTCAGTTTCACCATCACCCCATTCAATTGTGACTATTGCATTCATCATGACCTTCAACTGAAGAACCATGTCGTTACATTTTTGGCAAGTCGCAAGTGTCAGACAGTCAACTATAGGGTTGAGCTTCTTCTTCATCTGTCTAAAAGCAATCTCTAATCTAAGAGGAAACAAGTCTTTCGGCTTATCTCCCCTGTAGAAGCTGTACTTGCCATACTTGCTACAATCTATATTTTTACGATAGTAATACATCGCCTCCAGGTAGTTATGCCTTTGCTCAGCCATCCTTCCCAACTGGTATTGGGCTCTGTTTCCCCAGTTGTAGCCATTTTCAAGCTCTTTGTAGTATTGAGCCCCTTTGTCGAGATTTTGCTCTACACCTTCTCCATAGGTATATAGATGAGCGAGTTTGTAGGTGATTTCTTGCTTAATCGTCCAATCATACCATTCGGTTGTCTGCATTTTCTCATGCAATGCTTTAAATAAAAGAAACGCCTTGGAAAATTGGCATTTATCGAAGTAGTAAAGTGACACACGTTCCATGGAAGGAATGTCGCCTTTTGTCGCAAGATAATCCAATACTTCCAAAGCCAAACTGTTACCTTCCTGAAGATGGTAGAACAGAGGAAAATGAAAATTGCGCCAGTAGAAAGCGTCATTGCGAACAAATGGAGAAAGCGGATTGTAGGGTTCGGTTTGTGCTGGATGATTCATCAAGTGTTCAAACCAAGGATGGCGCATCATGTCGGCAAACGTAGGATGCTTGCCAAAGATGTTTTCGCAGACTGTCCTTGAACATTCTGTGCATCCCTTTCCTATCACAAAGTCCAGCAGAATCTCCTCCACCAGATAACTATCAGGCTCTCCTGTCAATTCGAGAAGATAGGACAACAGCTGTCTCACTTCGCTTGAATCCTTTGAAAAGTTCAACTGACTGACGGTGTTGTAGAACAGTTCATCTTGGAGGAGAATTTCATCGCTAAGGCTTTTGTCTCCGTTAGCATTAACAACAAGAATCTGACGAAGTATCATATTGAATGTAGGAATACGCAAAGTAGATTTATCCAACTCTTTGTTTGATTTATCATTAGTCATATCTTTGAAACTTTAATTGTTTAACTGAGTGCAAAGATATGGCGATGGTGTCCCACAAATTATGACACGTCGAGACTAAGATTAAATTATTTTGCTTTTTATTGCCGATTCAGAATACCAATGGCTCTCATTGCCAATTCTTCTATAAGACCATCGTAGGGATTGGTTAAAATGAAATGAGGAAGTTGAGATTCCAATATAACATACTCATCATCAATAATGACATACGGAACCTCTTGCATATTATTCTCATGAAGCCACGAAGCTATTTCCGCCCCTTTACAATGAAGCATAGAAGAATCTAACACATCCAAGTCTGTTGAGAGCAAAATGTTATCACTGATAGCAGACGGAGTTATACCTATTACTTTTCCTGGCAATTGTCTGTCTTTCCACATGTCTTGCATTGCCTCCAAACCGAGATATTTCCATGAGGATTCTATTACGATGTCCGCATGGGTCATATCTACTATGGTTTGCAGTTGTTTCACGGCTTCTGGGTCAAAACAAGTTCCATATTTGTCTTGCCACGCTTTCCTTTCATACAGTAATTGTCTTTGATGGTGTTCTGTGTTCAAAACACCATCAAAATCGAGAAATATAATCTTAGAATGATTCATCTATTTATTGTTGAAAATATCATCGAGATGCTCCTTCATGTCATCTAAAATGGCATGATAATACTTCCACTTCTCGGCATCTGTGATGCCTCTATCTCCATCCTTGGTTGCTGTAGGATGGTAAGTCTTGTAAGCAAGGCTGATGCCTTCAATGTCAAGTTTTGCCACTGCGTCAATATCATTTCCTGCCAAAGGAATTGGCGAACCCTTTACGTTGAAGTTATCTTGGATGTAGCTGTAATAGGTGTTTTGGCCAGGACCAGTCAAGAAGATGAGAACATCAGGCTTCAATATCTCTATCTCCTGAGGGATGACATGGAAGTATTCTATCTCCAAATCATGAATGCCAGAATCAACACCCTTGCGTCCACCTACAGACAACTTTGAAATGTTGTTCCAAAGGTATGCTACTTTCTTGTCGGAATACTGTTCACCGAGAACGAAGTCTTTGATACCCGACATGATACCATTGAATCCCATGCTGAAGAACTTATTCTTAGCCAAGTGGTTGTCAGAATCTGTAAGGAAATATTCCCCTTTATAGTTGTCAGAATAAAAACGTTGGTATAGTTCTACGAAATCATCAGACTGTACTTGGGAGCCATCATCCAATATTGGCATAGGCCAATTGAGAGGTTCCTGCCCGAACACCATGACATTCAAGTCGGCATCAGTCCACCAACTCTCGTCAACATAACCTCCTTGGTTGTTACGTTCCAATGCTACACCCAGCATAAAAGGTGATTGCACCTTGATGCCTTTAGCATCCAACTGTTGTTTCAATTCTTTCCACTTTGGCTCATATAAGTTAGCCAGTTGTTTTGTTAAATTGTTCATAATTAATATGTTTTATAATTAAACTTTTGGTTCGTACAAGTATAGAACCTCTACAACATTGTCTGTAGAGTTTTGGATAGACCACTGCAAACCAATATCTTCACCCATTTCGTCTAAATTTTCATTAAACGTTTTCATGTAAGAATCTGCAAATTCACAATTCAGTTCGAAGCATAGACCATAATATATAGCTTTTGCGTTAGAATCAATTGTGACTTTCTTCCCGATTTCAGTAGAGACAGCTCTCACAAGTGGATATGTAACGCTGTATTCTCTGAATTCTTGTATGGAGAAAGTTATCCTACTTGGATTCACCAAGTGATGATGTATAAAATTAAGAAGTATTCCTACAGATTCCACGTCTGTCATGATATAATTGTCCCATAGTTTCTGTAAATGCTTGTAATTGGCACATGGATGCAAATTTATCACAAAGCAAGTCTTGGGATGCTTCATTTTTGTGACTATTGCATTTATTTCATTGAGATAAGCTTCTGCGTCATCAGTCAGAATTACAACCCAATCTGTTCTTGAATCCATGGATTCCAACGGCATAGTCTTCCATTCTTTTGAACAGACATTGTTAGCTAATTTACCAAACTTAAAAATAACTTCTTGGTCTATTGCCATATTTTCTTGAACTAAATTGAAGAAGACATCTGATTCGAAAAAAGCGAACCTGAATTTATACACAAGTTCTTCTTCTGAAACACGTAGCTCCAGGGATTCGGAATCACCTCCCATTTTTCTGACAAGTTCTTTTACAGGCTTCAGGCTACCTTCCAATATAGTAAAATAGATATACCATTCTCCTTCTATACATGAGAAGTTGATATACGTGGGAATCCCATCGTAGCTAACTTTGTATCCGTAATTGTCCACGTAGGGTATTCTGCCATCGTAGTTTGCTTTAATCTCCGAATTGATCTCATCGATGAATTTCTTTCGGCAAGAACGCTTGTATTCTTCCAAAATCTCATTTTTGGCATTACTGATATCTGATATGGCTTCTCTTAGCGTACAGCATAGGTCATCCAATGCAGAGCATTTAGCTCTGACAGACAGTCCTTCTAAGTTTTTGAGTTCTTTGTTAATATCAAATCTTTCCATAATCTATATTTTGTTAGTCGTTTTCATATAACTCCCACAAGTCACTTACCCAACCTTTCATGGTCTGTCGTAGGGTTTGTGGTTCCAATACCTCTATCATATTTCCAAAATGTAACAGTTCCATGATGAAATCATAGGTAGGACGCAATGTCAGTTCGAAGTCTGCGTAGTCCTTGCAGGTGAATATCTCTTTCTGCGTAGGATGCAATGGCAGAGAACGAAGATAATGCTGATGTTGTCTATTTGCCCGAACCACAATGCGTTGCAATGGGATGGTCTCGTCTGTTACTATTCCATAGAATGAGGAAAAATAGGTGTTTGCATCAAAATTCTTGGGCATCGTGAAATGCTCTTTGGTTTCCTCAAAATTTTCCAAACGGTCAAGCCCATAGATACGCAGATTGTTATCAACGAGATTCTTCGCCAATAAATACCATCTTTTTTGGAACATCTTTAGGCAGTAAGGTTCTACAGAAAACGTATGAGAGGAGCCATGTATAAAACTCTTGTATGTCAGCGTCACCACATGGTTGTTCTTCATCGCCTCTATGATGTCTGTCAAGTAGTTACGGTTGGATGGTATTTCTTCAACAAGAATTCTGTCTTTCAACTGAATGCTTTGCGACAAGGTATTTGCTGTAGAATACGTATCCAGTAGCCAACGGACCAGCCCACCTTCACTCAAACATTCAGGGTTGGAGATGTAATAGCGATAACCGCCTTTTAACCGGCATTCAATGTTCACGCCGAGTATCATCAGAATGTTTCCTTTCCACCGGTCGAAGGTTTGCCGTGGCAAAGGCTCTCCATTGCTGATGTTCTCGTCATGTATCCACTTGTCGTTGAGTTCTTTCAGCGACAACCCTCTATCTCCTTTGTTATAGAGTGTTCTTACTATCCAAATATGAGCCCACTTTAAAAAAGGGCATAGTTTGAATCCAGCATGACCAGTGTGGTC
>USSA01000114.1 GCA_900557255.1 uncultured Prevotella sp. | reverse complement strand
CCTTCTTCTCTTCACCGTACTTGACGAGTTCGATGGAATCAGGAATCAGGTTGTAAACACGGCTGCCGTTCTTCAGTAGATAGTACGAAGGGCGGAAGGCAGGAAGGATACTCTTCACGAGCTTGGCATTCGCCTCCTTCTCAGTCTCTACAGCCTTACCTGTAAGAAAACGGAGATAGAGCTTACCGAAACCGAACAGTTCGATGTCGTAACCCTTCTTCAGGTTCTCCTTCACATAGTAGGTATAGCGGTCGAGTACCGCCATCACATCAGCAGGAGTAGCCGTAGACTCCATAGCGATTTGGTTAGCGATATCCTTGGTAGTCAAGGTACCGTAACTGTAAGGGCGAACGCTATAAACAGTCTTACCCTTCTTAGGGCCCATGTTCATGGTCTTCTTAGACACTTTGTAACTTTTACTCATAATTTAAAACATTTAAGAAATTAATAATAAAGTTCAGTCATCGTCAGTTCAAAGAGATGAGCAATCCCGTTTGTTCTGATTGACGCTGCGAAGGTACGGCTTTTCTAAAGCGTGCTGTTCGACATTGTTAGATATCGATAGACAGCTGATCACATATGAACTTAACTGCTTTCGGGCTTAACAACTGGTCTTTCGGTTTCACACCAATTTCATTCAGTTCCTGTCTGTACGGCATCAGCCATCTCCTCAGTGTCCCAGTCGACACTCCAGCATAAGCAGCCAGTTCGCTTTTATACATTGCTCTCATATTCTGATAGTTTTATACATTATTATATATATGAATTAAAAATCAATTCTGATTTCGCTTACAAAAGTACGTAATCTTGGAAATCCAGTGATGTACTCTATTGGGTGCAGCACTGTATACACTTTTTAGGATATGTTTAAAGTTTGTTAGCAAATAAGGTGGTCGATACTAGTTAGATTAGTAACCAACCTGCGTTTGCCTAATGAACCGAATATCCGTAAAAGTCAAGGCGGATAGTTGGTTAACCACGGCTGCAAATGAGATTCGCCAGATACAAACAAGATGGGGTATTCCGTCTCAGAGAAAGTTCGCAGTTTTACTCGGCATCAATGGCAGAACATTAGCAAAGCTTTATGCTGATCCACCCGATGCAAGTTTGAGTTATGGTTCTGTTCAACAGATGTTTTCCAACTTAATGACTTCAGTATGGACTGAGTGTAATACGACCGAAGATGTAAATCAAGAGCTCTCATTACTGTATCAGGCATCAGCCAATGTATTGAGGGCTGCTTTCCCACCGCGACAAGAACTCGTCAAAAAGGCTCTTCACGAGATGGAGCATCAACAGGGAAACGGTTTGCCAATCAAGTAATTTGCCATAAATGCTTTGCGTTTCGTAATATGTGGTAGTATGAAAGGCAGGTCAAGTCATTGCTTGGTTAATGAACGATTTTAGAATATGATTCCTCTCGGGCGGATGGAATTTCCATTACCGCTCGAGGGGTTTACTAAAACTCAATTGTTATGGAAAGAAAAACAATTTGTGTTACCAATCTGTTTCTGGATTTGGATAACTTCCGGTTCGAACACCAGAATTCACAGAGGGATGCCATCAACCAGATGGTTGAAGCCTATCATGATGAATTATACCAACTGGCCGTTGATATCTTAAATATCGGTTTGAATCCTATGGATAGTCCCTACGTGATACCTCATCCAACTGACGAGAAGAAATATATCGTCATTGAAGGTAACCGGCGAATTACGACATTGAAGCTCCTTTTGAATCCTAAATTGATAGATGATTCTCATCTCTCTTTGCGAAAGAAATTTATCAAGCTGAAGAATTCACATGCAGACAAATTGATTCATCGTGTAGAATGTGGTGTTTTTCCATCTAGAGATGAAGGTAATTTTTGGGTTGTACGTAAGCATGCCAATGGATTGAAGGGAATAGGCACAAAGCAATGGACTTCTTTACAAAAGCAGCGCTTTGATAAGGTGACCACTGGAAAAGAAGCTTATGCTTTACAGGTAATCAATATGCTGAATGCTTCGTCTTTTGTAGATGATGATTTCAAGACAAGGATGAAAAAACTGAATGTTACCAATTTGCAGCGTCTGTTGGCTGATCCGACCGTACGTGAAAAGTTGGGATTGGCATTGCAGAATGGCCGTTTGGTATCTGACCTTAAACCAGAGGTATTGACCAAGTCTTTTGTGGATATTATTTCCGAGATGTTGACTCCTTCTTTCAAGGTAGGAGTCATCTATAGTAAATCAGATCGTGCAGATTATATCAGCAAATTATTTGAGCGGATAGAAAATCCCAACATTCCAGAGAATAAGGTTGTTCTATGGGAATTGCAGGAAAATCAGGAGATAGCTGAGGCTCCCAAATTTATAGAAAGCACTATTGACAAAAAGGTGTCGACCCGGAAAACCAGAGCCACATTGGTTCCGAAATCATTTCATTTGCCAATTACAGAATCCCGGATAGCCAAAATTTTTAAGGAGATGAGTGGGCTGTTGGTCAAGACCTGTACCAATACGGCAGCGATTCTGCTTCGTATTTTCATAGAAATGTCAGTAGACGTTTATATGGAACAGTTCAACCTATTGCCGGTGGGTGTACAGACTGCGAGCCAGTCGAAGCTGAATCTGCATGAGAAACTCAAAAGAGTCATTGAGCATTTGCATACTTCTCACTTTGCCAATAAGGATATGACAAAGGGAATAGAAATGGAAATCAGTGATCGTAACTCTCCTTTGTCACCTCAAACGCTCAATGCATACATACATAATTATCGCATCAGTCCGATTGCAGATAATCTGATCATTGAATGGGACAATATCCAGCCCTTCTTTGAATGTCTTTGGGGTGCTATAAGCAAAAAGGAGGAAACAAAATCATGAGCATTCTCTCACCATTAAGATATCCTGGAGGAAAGTCTAAAATCTCCAACTTCTTCAAGCAGTTTGTGAAAGACAACGGCCTTCTGGACGGGGTGTATGTAGAACCTTATGCTGGAGGAGCCTCCGTTGCATTGTCTTTACTCTTTGATGAGTATGTCAGCAAGATTATCATCAATGATAAGGACCGTTCTATCTATGCCTTTTGGCACAGTGTATTGTATGATACGGAAAATCTGTGTCGCCTGATAGCGGAGACACCTGTTACAATGGAAAACTGGAAAAAGCTCCGGGAGTTGCAGAAGATAGACAAGAAAGACCAGGCTAGTCTGTTAGACTTAGGTTTCTCAACATTCTTTATGAACCGTACCAATCGTTCAGGAATCATCAAGGCAGGTGTCATTGGAGGGTATGCCCAGACCGGTAATTATAAGATGGATGCAAGGTATAGGAAAGACAAACTCATGAAGCGTATCCGTCGCATAGCCTCTTATGCGGATAGGATAGAATTGCACAATGAAGATGCCGTCGATTTTATCCAAAAAATAGCAAATCAGAATATCGACAAAACGATACTTTATCTGGATCCACCTTATTATAAGAAGGGGCAGGGGTTATATATGAACTACTATAAGGATTCTGATCATCGGGACATCAAGAGTCTGGTATCACGGCTTGGTCAAATGAAATGGGTCGTTTCGTATGATAATTCAGAGTTCATCAAGTCTCTTTATCAGGAGTTTCGTCATCAGGAGTTTCGGTTGAATTATAGTGCAAATAATAATGGTACAGGAACGGAGGTTATCTTTTTCTCCGATAATTGTCTTTTGACCCCAGAAGCATTGGATAAGTTGCACTTTAAGAAAGAACAGTAACGGATAAAAGGGTAGAATGATGCTAAAAAATCTTACAAATTCAAGATAAAATCTCTTCAAAATTCGCGGATTTTCGACCAGAAAATCTTTCTTGGAGAATATCTGAAATATAATAAAAATGCATAAAATGCAGTAAATCAGCATGTTATCTAAATTCGTGGATTCCGTCAAAAAATCAGAATTCTGCAGTTGTACAACTAAGACCCTTATAGTTGTACAACCATAACTCCAGAGTTGTACAACCATAGCCTATATGGTCGTACAACCGCAGCCTTACGGTCGTACAACTACAGGTCATTCGTTCTGCAAGGAGCATATAATACGATATAAAACCGATATTTTTGCCTCCTCGCAGCCATCCAGATTGAAAATCTGGAATTTGCGATAATTTAGAAATAATATTTGACATAGCATATTCCAGAAGAACAAATTTCAAAAAATGATAGGTGTACCTATTTGTAATATATTGATGACGCAGGATAGGTGATATACACCAATAACAATGTAAAAAGTATTGAAGTCCTCTTCTTCTCCAACAACTGTTTGGTTTCAGAATAGGCCCTAGCAAAGATAAATATTGTAGAATCATGCTAATTAAAAAGGTACATATAGAAAAGTTTCGAGGTTTTCATGACCAAGAGTTTGAAGTAGGTTCCATGTTGACAGCTATTGCTGGACAGAATGGAACTCAAAAATCAACGCTGTTGGGTATGATAACACAGACTTTTACATTGGGTAAAGACAAGAATCCAATGGGTGGTGAGAAACCTCTTTGTGGCGGAAACTACCGTTCAGCATTCAGCGACAAGTTTAGACTTTCTCCAAAGTTTGACCAACCAGGCTCTCATGAGTGGACACTGACATTTGATAATGGTAGCGATTATACTATAGAGAGCATTCTTCGCTCCGATACAAAGACCATACGCTTTTGGCAGAAAGGCATGAGGGGAAAAGGAGATGGATACATCCAATACCCTACTATCTTTCTTAGTTTGAAGCGTGTGTTGCCAGTTGCTGAATCAGGAACAGTTTCAGAATCATCACTACTCACAGACCAAGAGCTTGCGGAATTCAAAAAATTACATGACACGATACTGATTACAGAGAGTCATATAGAATCAGCTTCTTTTCTTGAAAGTGCTAATAAGCAAACTATTGGTATCACAACGGACACGTATGATTGGAATGAAAACTCTGTGGGACAAGACAATCTGAGTAAAATCATATTGGCATTGTTCTCTTTCAAGCATTTGAAAGAAAAGTATCCTCATGAATACAAAGGTGGCATATTGGCTATAGACGAATTGGATGCGACCATGTATCCTGCATCACAAAAGAAGTTGCTAAAAGAGTTGCGCACATATGCATCAAAACTTAATTTGCAAATATTCTTTACAACCCACTCTTTATCTCTCTTAGAGAGCATTGACGATTTGGTTGGTGAATGCAGTCAGAAAGATGCAACAAAAGACCAGGTAAGATTAGTCTATCTGAAAAAGCAAGACAACAATATTGTTATCAATGACAAGGCTACTTTCCACAACATAACACTGAATCTTCAGGTTATACAAGGAAAAATCAAACCTGTTCATAAAATCACAGTCTATACTGAGGATAAGGAGAATATCATATTTGCCAAGCACCTGTTGCGAGGCAAAACTTCTCAACTTAATTTCATAGACATCGACTTCTCTGGTGCAAACTTAATCTTGTTGGTATCAAAGAAAGTTCCAGCTTTCATAGAACCAGCGGCTATTGTGATAGTTGATGGTGATGTACGTAAGGAACCCAACAAGATGAAGTCTATCACTAAGGCGAACAACATCTTGGTTTTACCAACCAACATGTCACCAGAACAATTGACTTCAACTTTTTTGCATGATTTATCAGAAGCAGATGAACTTTGGGAAAATATAGCTGAAGGATATAGCAAGCAAGTATGTTTCAGAGACATAACTTATGATGAAATATTGCATGATAGGATAAAAGCTAAAGCTTGGTTTAGAAGCCAGTTGCCTTCTTGGGGCAGAACTGCATCCAAGGTCTTAACTCCTTTATTCAAGAAATATAAGGATGAACGCAATGAATTTATCTCTGATTTTGAAGAGATGCTGAAATTGTATCAAGTTTAAATAGTAGAATTGACATAAAAATCCTTTTGCTACAATTCTCTATAAAAGAATTATTTGTGTATTGTAATATCATAAAAATTTTTGATTATGGAATACAGATATTTTATAACGGAAGACAAGAAGAAAGAATGGAAAAAAGAAAAGTTTGGTGACGAATATGAAAAGTTACTTTTGAACTTTCTTAACTGCAATGTAGATATCAAACAAGCTCCAGGTAAAGCTTCTTTGCTTCAAGATGATTTTTGGTTAACCAAGCATACAGGAAAGCATTCTCGTCCAACATTTGTTTGGCAAAGAAAAGTCATCAATGAAGACGTGTGTTTTTATGTTTATAGAACTGCTTATCGACATGACAAGTATTCTGCAGAGATAACGCAAGGAAACAAAGACTCTTATATAGCAAAAAATCAACTTACAGAAAAAGAAGAGGTAGAGCTTGATAATTGTTATAAGTCTATTGTTGAGTCACGAAAAGTTAAGAAACAGGAAACTTTAGCCACGTTGTCTCCTAATGAGCTTGCGTTCATTTCGTCCATGCTTCCTATAAATCATTCGTTGTTTAAAGATCCTATTTACGAAACACGTGAGTGGGTAGAAGATATAACTAACGAGGATGATGTAAATGAGGCCTTTGATGAATTTTCGATGGCTGCTCAGAAGATAGAAGAATATATACTCGACAATATTAACGGTGTTGATGGATGGGGACAGTTATCAGCAAAAGATAGAATTATATTGATTTATCATAGAGGAACAGATTGGATATTGGCGGCAGCTCCTTTAAAAGACGATAAGATAAAGATAAATAAAATTATAAATGGAGAATGTCCTACTGATTTCTTGCGGGGTTATCCATTTACCTTTTTGTCATCTGAAGATGAATGGAGACGAATGGAAAAAGAAAGTAAAAGTAATTTGGTCCTTACAGAGGAACAAGTACAAGTTGTTGCTACAAATGCGCCAAATTATCCTTTATTTATTTCTGGTCGTGCGGGAAGTGGCAAATCTACTGTTTTGCAATATTTATTTGCAGAAGTTGTTCTAAGATATTTGTCAGTTAAAAAGGATGGTGATAATTCCAGACTGCTTTCTCCTGTTTATTTGTCATATAGTGAGACATTGATAGAAGATGCGAAAAAACTTTCTTCGGTTTTGTTTGACAAGAA
The DNA here is from genome assembly GCA_900557255.1 of uncultured Prevotella sp. The sequence goes on along the minus strand of USSA01000114.1, from coordinate 2,181 downwards.
TAGTGTCTATAAAGATGCATTAAACAAAATAAAACTTGATTATAAGAAGGATATAGCTCCTCAAATGGGCGATATGTTTTATGTGTTTAAGGCCCTATTAAAAAACTGCATAGAGAAATATCAACCTGAAATATTAAAATCACGTTTTTCCGAATCAAATTATATCTCGTTTGCTGTGTTTAAACGTAAGTGGATGGAGAAATTTGGAAAAGATCGTGAAGCTCTCCGAAAATATGGACCAAGTATTAGTTGGCATGTTATTCGTACTTATATAAAAGGATGGAACTCTGAAAAGATAACAACTCCTGAAGACTATGCCAAGTTAGGTAGAAACTATCTAACTGTTAGGCGTGAAACTTTTGAACTTGTTTATAATAATGTTTGGGAGAAATGGTATAAAGAACTAACTGAAGAAACTGGCTGGGATGATCAGGATTTGGTTAAGTTCTGTCTTGAACATAAATATGTAGATGAGCAATTCTCTGCCATTTATTGTGACGAAGCACAGGATTTTACCCGTATAGAGATTGATTTTATTCTTAAAATATCATCATTCTCCAATCGTCAGATAGACGTGGTAGACGATGTAAAAAAGTTACCTTTTGTTTTTGCCGGTGATGAATTTCAAACATTGAACCCTACAGGTTTCAGTTGGGATTCTTTAAGAGGTTATTTTGTAGAACGCTTGTTTAATAAAGTTGGGCTTGAAGGGAAAAATGATGAAAGTAACTTGCCTAGGCCTATAGAGTTTAACGAGAACTTTCGTTCAACCTCCCAAATTGTACAATTGGCAAATCGAATACAACTTCTCAGAGCTACTCGCTTAGGGGAATATTCAAAGCCGCAAGTTCCACATTTTGCGGTAGATGGTCCTTCTATTTTTTGTATTTCGCCAAAAGAGAATCTTTCTATTTGGGATTCTATGAAAGGTGGTAAGAATTTGGTGAACATGATAGTACCTGTAGCAGAAGGAGAATCTGTGGAAGATTACATCAAGTCCTCTCCATTAAAAGACAGAATTAATTTCGTGGATGGAATTCCTGAAGGGTTGACTATTTTGACTCCCTCACAGGCAAAGGGATGTGAATATTCAAATGTCATATTGTATGGCTTTAGCTTGAAAGACGAAAATTCCGAGTTTAGTGTGTCCAATTTGCTGAATTGGTTTGATAATCCACAGATAAATCTGGAAAATGATATTGAACTCAAATATCAAATTTGTAATGCTTATGTTGCCGTGACACGAGCAATCTCTCGTTTGTATATACTTGATGAGTTTAATATGGATTCTTTTTGGGCTTTTGCCTTCAATGATTCGAATGAGAAGAATCGCATAAATATTAGCAAACTCCAAGAAAAGATGCTTTCCTGCTTAAAGGCAAAACGCAAAGAATGGGAAGATGAAAGATTATTGGGATGGATAAATGAACCTCCAACAGAAGGATTTGCTTACTTTGATGAAATGAAATCAAAGGATATTCGTGAGGAACTCGAACGATTAAAGGCAAACGCAGAGATGCGAGAGGATGCACCATTTATGCGTATGGTAGCTTGTCGATATAAGGAACGTGGTTTAAACGAAGAATCAAAAGAATGTTTGGCTAAAGCTTTTGTTTTTGAAGGAAAGTTTATGGATGCTGCAGACAATTTCGTATTGGCAAAGCAATACAAGGAAGCTCTTGATACTTATTGGAAAGAACTAGGACTTTCGGATACACCTATAGGAGTGATACGAAAAATTAGCCAATTGAAAGGTCATGTTGAAGATTTGCGTCTTACTCGTTGCTGTGATATATCAGATAGTTTCACTTTGCGTAGTTTCAAGAATCTTTTAGCAGATTGTTTAAGCTACATACGTAACAATGCTAAACAAGACAATAGTCCTTGGCAAGTACTTATTAATTATTCGTTGACCAAGGTAAAGAGTGGTAATATAAACGCTGATAGCGATGAATTGCGTACAGCTATCAAGTTAAGTGAAGAACTTGCTGGTTACTCTATAAATATTGATTCATTCAAACTCGCTTATATTGCAAAAGAGTGTGGTAATGATGATGCTGCGATAAAACTGTGGGAAAATTGTGGTCAAGAACTACCAAGCGATTATTTTGCGCTTAAATACAAAAATGAGTCCACTTTAAAAAGTGGTTTCGTTTAAAAGTTTAACATACATTCGTTCTT
>USSA01000113.1 GCA_900557255.1 uncultured Prevotella sp. | reverse complement strand
GATAGCCCATGAAGGGCATATATCCTTCCTTGATTTCCATTGTCTTCAAATGTTTATATATTATAATGTGCAAAAATATAAAAAATATGGCAATTAAACAAATATATCTTGCTTATTTTATCAAAAGAACTTAAATAATTTGGCTGTTTCTAGCTAATGCAATATCTTTGCATTCTAAATAATAATGAAACCAAATAAAAATAGAATATATGTTTAGTGGAATCGTAGAAGAAATGGCTACCGTCGTAGCTATCAGACATGATAAGGAGAACATCGACTTCACATTGAGATGCTCTTTCGTTGATGAACTCGGCATCGACCAAAGTGTGGCGCACAACGGCGTCTGCCTCACCGTGGTGGAAATCAAGGACGGTACCTATACCGTTACCGCCATGAAAGAAACCCTGGACCGCAGTAATCTGGGTCTGCTCAAGGTGGGCGACAAGGTGAACGTAGAGCGTTCTATGGTGATGAACGGCCGTCTGGATGGTCATATCGTACAGGGACACGTGGACGAGACTGCCAAATGTATCGCAATGAAAGACGCTGATGGCTCTACTTATTTTACTTTCGAATATGAGCTCAATAAGGAAATGGCAAGAAAAGGCTATTTCACGGTCGACAAGGGCAGCGTTACCGTTAACGGCGTTTCGCTCACCGTATGTGATCCTACAGACAACACATTTACCGTTGCCATCATTCCTTATACCAGAGAGAATACCAACTTCTGCGACATCGAAGTGGGAACGGTAGTGAATATCGAATTCGACATTCTGGGCAAATATATCGCTCGACTCAAGAGCTTTGAATAAGCCAGCAAAGTTAAGTACGGACGTTCTAAAAAACTTGCACATTTCTTGCGTTTTGCGCACAAAGCAAGACTAAATGGGCATTTTTTTAATAAAATATTTGCGTAAGCCATAAAAAAGTGTTACTTTTGCCCCGTGTTTTGTCCCAAATTGAACATTGGACAGTAACTTATTAGACGATAGCAAGTCTGACAATCGCACTAGACGACGTACAACTTGAGTACTGAGCACTAACAAACTTAGGAAATTATAACAATAACCATTTTTAAAAATATGAGTTTAAAAATCGTAGTACTTGCCAAGCAAGTACCTGACACAAGAAATGTGGGTAAGGATGCGATGACCGCCGAAGGCACAGTAAATCGCGCTGCCCTTCCTGCAATCTTCAATCCTGAAGATTTGAACGCATTGGAGCAGGCTCTCCGATTGAAAGAGCAGAATCCAGGTTCTACAGTTGGTATTTTGACTATGGGTCCTCCACGTGCTGGCGAAATCATCCGCCAGGGTCTTTATCGTGGTGCTGATACGGGTTGGTTGCTTACCGACCGTCTCTTTGCCGGTGCTGACACATTGGCTACTTCCTATGCCCTTGCTACTGGTATCCAGAAGATTGGTGACGTTGACATCGTAATCGGTGGTCGCCAGGCTATCGATGGTGATACAGCCCAGGTAGGTCCGCAGGTGGCTCAGAAGTTGGGATTGAACCAGGTAACCTACGCAGAGGAAATCCTCAAGGTAGAGGATGGCAAGGCTACTATACGCCGCCTCATTGATGGTGGTGTGGAGACTGTTGAGGCTCCATTGCCATTGGTTATCACCGTAAACGGAAGTGCTGCTCCATGTCGCCCATGCAACGTGAAGCTCGTAATGAAATATAAATACGCTACCTGCCCTATGGAGCGCAAGGGTGATGAGCCTTGGGCCAACCTCTATGAAGAGCGCCCTTACCTCACTCTGAACCAGTGGAGTGTTGCCGATGTTGACGGCGACCCTGCACAGTGCGGTTTGAGCGGTTCACCTACCAAGGTGAAGGCCGTGAAGAACATCGTGTTCCAGGCTAAGGAAAGCAAGACCTTGACCAGCAGCGATGAAGACATCGACGGACTGATGAAGGAATTGTTGAACGAAAGTATTATCGGATAATTTTGAAAAGACAATGAACAACGTATTTGTATATTGCGAGGTAGAAGGCACAACCGTTGCCGAAGTATCTCAGGAATTGCTCACCAAGGGTCGTAAGCTCGCTAACCAGCAGGGCGTGGAGCTCCATGCCATCGTGGCTGGTACCGGCATCAAGGGTCAGGTAGAGGATCAAATTCTCCCTTATGGTGTAGATAAATTATTTGTTTTCGATGCTGAGGGATTGTTCCCATATACTTCAGCTCCTCATACAGACATTCTCGTCAACCTCTTCAAGGAGGAGAAGCCTCAGATTGCGCTGATGGGTGCTACCGTTATCGGTCGCGACCTCGGTCCTCGTGTTTCTTCTTCATTGACCAGCGGTCTTACCGCCGACTGTACAGAACTTGAAATCGGTGATTACGACGACAAGAAGAGCGGCAAGCACTATGAGGGTCTGCTCTATCAGATTCGTCCTGCCTTCGGTGGTAACATCGTGGCTACCATCGTAAACCCAGAGCACCGTCCTCAGATGGCTACAGTCCGCTCTGGCGTGATGCAGAAGAGCATCTACGAGGGTGAGTGCAAGAAGGAAGCAGTTTACCCTGAGGTAAGCAAGTATGTTCCTGCTGAGGACTTCGTAGTAAAGGTACTCGACCACCACGTAGAGGCTGCCAAGCACAACCTGAAGGGTTCTGCCATCGTCGTAGCCGGCGGTTATGGCGTAGGAAGCAAGGAAGGCTTCGACCAGCTCTTCGAATTGGCTCATCTCCTCCATGGTGAGGTAGGTGCTTCCCGTGCTGCAGTAGATGCAGGTTGGGTAGATCACGACCGTCAGATAGGTCAGACTGGTGTTACCGTTCATCCTAAGGTATATATCGCTTGCGGAATCTCTGGTCAGATTCAGCACATCGCCGGTATGCAGGATTCAGGCATCATCATCTCTGTAAACAACGATCCTGATGCTCCAATCAACAAGATTGCCGACTACGTTATCAACGGCAATGTTGAGGATGTGGTTCCTAAGCTCATCAAGTACTACAAGCAGAATTCTAAGTAATCTGCATTACACATTATTAAAATAAGAAAAGCAAAATGGCTAATTATTATACAGACCATCCTGAGATAGAGTTCCACTTGAATCATCCGCTTATGAAGCGTGTTGTGGACTTGAAGGAAAGAAATTATGTAGAAAAAGACCAGTTTGAAGATGCTCCTGTCAACTATGAGGATGCCATCGAGAACTACAAGCGATTGCTGGATATTACCGGCGATGTAGCTGCTAACATCATCGAACCAAACTCTGAGGATGTTGACCTCGAAGGTCCACACTTAGAGAATGGCCGCATGATCTATGCCAGCAAGACATTCGAGAACCTCGATGCTACCCGCAAGGCTGGCCTCTGGGGCTTGTCAATGCCTCGTCGTTACGGCGGTTTGAACTTGCCTAACGCCATCTTCTCTATGGCTTCTGAGATTATCGCAGCTGCTGATGCAGGTTTCCAGAACATCTGGTCGCTCCAGAGCTGTATCGATACTCTCTATGAGTTCGGTTCTGAGGAGCAGCGCCAGAAGTACATTCCTCGCATCTGCGCAGGCGAGACCATGAGTATGGACTTGACAGAGCCTGATGCAGGTTCTGACTTGCAGCGCGTAATGCTGAAGGCTACACAGGATGAGGACGGCACATGGCGTCTGAATGGTGTGAAGCGTTTCATCACCAATGGTGACTCAGACATCCACCTGGTTCTGGCTCGTTCTGAAGAAGGCACCAAGGATGGTCGTGGTCTTTCTATGTTCATCTACGACAAGCGTGATGGTGGCGTAACCGTTCGTCACATCGAGCACAAGTTGGGTATTCATGGTTCTCCAACCTGCGAGTTGGTTTACAAGAATGCCAAGGCTGAGCTTTGCGGTAACACCCGTCTCGGTTTGATTAAGTACGTGATGGCTCTGATGAACGGTGCCCGTCTGGGTATTGCAGCTCAGAGTGTAGGTGTTGAGCAGGAGGCTTACAACGAGGGTTTGGCTTATGCCAAGGAGCGTGCTCAGTTTGGTGAGAAGATCATCAACTTCCCAGCTGTATACGACATGCTTTCAAGAATGAAGGCTAAGTTGGATGCAGGCCGTTCACTCCTCTACTGCTGCGCTCGCTACGTAGATATCTACAAGGCTTTGGAAGACATCGCCCGCGACACTAAGCTCACTCCAGAGGAGCGTCAGGAGATGAAGAAATACACCCGTCTTGCTGATGCATTCACACCATTGGCTAAGGGTATGAACTCTGAGTATGCTAACCAGAATGCATACGATGCCATCAGCATTCACGGTGGTTCTGGTTTCATCATGGAGTACAAGTGCCAGCGCCTGTTCCGTGACGCCCGCATCTTCTCTATTTACGAGGGAACTACTCAGCTTCAGGTTGTTGCAGCCATCCGCTACATCACCAACGGTACTTATCTCAGCATTATCAAGGAGATGTTGGAGAATGAGGTATCAGATGACTTGAAGCCATTGAAGGAGCGTGTAGCTAAGCTCGTAGAACTTTACGAGGCAGCCATCAACAAGGTGAAGGAAGCAAACGATCAGGCAGTTCACGACTTCCTGGCTCGCCGTCTCTACAACATGACTGGCGACATCGTAATGTCTCTTCTCATCCTCGATGATGCTACCAAGGCACCAGAGATGTTTGCCAAGAGTGCCAATGTTTATGTTCGCATGGCAGAGGAAGAAGTTCTCGGCCATTCAGCATACATCCAGAACTTCAAGGCAGAAGACTTGGAGAGCTTCAAGGCGTAAGATATTTATAAAAATAAGATAATTTAAAAAGTCCGTGGGCAATGAATGCTCACGGACTTTTTGTATTTTATATCAATATAGTTTAGCAATCTCTAGAATACAACAAATTACGGGGGAATAGAATATTTTTACTTAAAAAAAATCGGGGGAACGGAATATTTTTGCTTAAAAAATTTCCGGGAATTGAACTTTTTTCATATATCCATCTCATTTTCAGTTATTTTTCGTATCTTTGCAGCAAAATAAAAGAAAGGAATATGGAACAAAGAATATTTAAACGTAAAATATACGATAAGATTCTCAAATGGAAAGAAGAGAATCATGGTAAGACTGCCCTTTTGATAGAAGGTGCTCGTCGTGTGGGGAAATCGACGATCGTAGAAGAATTTGCCCACAAGGAATACCAGTCATGCATCATCATCGACTTCAATAAAGCAAGAAAAGAAGTGAAAGAGCTTTTTGAAGACTTGATGGACCTAGACTTGCTATTTCTGAAATTACAGCAAATGTATCACGTAGAATTGATTGACAGAAAATCTGTCATCGTTTTCGACGAGGTACAGCAATGTCCCTTTGCCCGCCAAGCCATCAAATATCTTGTGCAAGATGGTCGCTACGACTATATTGAAACAGGATCGCTAATTAGCGTAAAAAAGAATACACAAGGCATTACCATTCCAAGTGAAGAAGACAGAATAGAAATGTATCCCCTGGATTACGAGGAATTCAGATGGGCTGTCGGCGACCCTACATCCATGAGTATTCTTGCTAAGTTTTGGGAGAAAAAGACACCTTTGGGTGCAGCACATCGGGAAGCTATCAGAAACTTGCGTCTCTATATGCTAGTAGGTGGTATGCCACAAGCCATCAACATCTATCTTGACACCAATAACTTGAGCAAGGTCGATGAGAAGAAACGTAAAATTATCAAACTCTACGAGGATGATTTGCTAAAGATAGACCCATCTGGGCGAGCATCCAAAATGTTTCTATCCATACCAGCTGCGCTCTCTCGCAACGCTTCACGTTATGTTCCTTCTTCTGTAATCGGCAAAACAAACGAAGGAAAAATGATAGAACTGCTCAAGACATTGGAAGACAGTAAGATTATAAACATGGCGTACCACGTAGACGATCCAAATGTTGGGATGCCGTTGAGCACAAACTTTGATAAGTTCAAAATGTTTGTAGCTGATACTGGTTTGTTTGTAACTCTTGCATTCTGGGACAAGTCATTTACAGAGAACATCATCTACACCAAACTTCTAAACGACAAGTTGGCAGCCAACTTAGGGTACGTATATGAGAATCTTGCCGCTCAAATGCTTGCTGCTTCTGGAAACAGGCTCTTTTACCATACATGGAAAATGGACGAAAAGCATTACTTTGAGATAGATTTCCTCATTTCACATGGCAATAAGCTATGTCCAATCGAAGTAAAGTCCTCTGGTTACAAGACTCATGCCTCGCTCGATAATTTCTGCGAGAAATATTCGAAGGTCATAGCACAACGCTATTTGGTCTACAATAAGGATTTACAAAAAGATGGAAACACATTGTTGGTACCTTTTTATATGGTACCATTCATCTAAGGAAAGTCCGTGAACAATTTTTTGTCACGGACTTTTTATATTCATTTTACAAGCAAAGTTCAAACAACCGTTAAAAAACAAGCCTAAAAGAAAGATTTCTTTGCAAAAATGATGCTATTAGCAAAGAAATGATTATATTTGCAATGTCTTGCTCGGCTGAAAGCCCTTGATGGGCAAAGGTTGGGCAGACATACATATCGATAAAAGGCGTTTTTGTACGCTTTGGTTTTGATGGTGTGAGAATCTCGCAAGTTCATCGACAAGTCAAGAACAAAGCAACGGGAACGCCCCAAGGGATGTATTATATACAGCCCTCATTGTCTTCGGGTGCTAAAAGTATTCGTTGGTAGGGAGGGTATATTATATACTTACATCGGCGTAGGGGCTTTCAGCGTTGTTCGTTTCAGACTTGTCGGGCAATGCGAGAGCCTTCACATCATGATGCGAGCAACAGATTGGCTCTACGCTTTTTTCGTATGTATCAACCTAAGATAGCAACTACTAAATGACGCAACGGAGCCATTGTCGTCTACGTTACAGATTATGGATCAAAATGTCACCTTCACTCCTGTGCATACAGCTACTTTTCCATGTGAAGAGCAAGTTTTGTTTACATTGCGTCCCTCCGTTTTAGGCTATTGGCCTCTTGTGCTAGCAATTCCAGCAACTGGATTCTTTTCTCTTTGTGCACTAGGACTGGTTGGTGCTATGTATAATGAATGGTATTCTAAGCCTCAATGGGCTAGGGATATTGCATGGCAATTTGCATCGGAAGCTAAGAGGTCAGAGATGAGGCAAGAAATGTTCTTAGGCGTATTTTTATTATTGTTCTTTTTAGTTCTTGCTTATTTCCCAATTAAGTATATCGTTAAGTCTGTCAGACAATTAACAGGAAAGAGAATCATAATAACAAACTCTCAAATATACTATATTAATAAAGGTAAGACCAAGGCATATTCTATAGAGCAAGTTGTTTCCTATGCTGGAGATAAAAGTGGTTATTTCAAGGAGATTAGCTATGCTCTAAATACCAATGAAATAATTTCTGTAGATAATGTCAAGTCATCAGACATTGTAGCTGCAAATAATTATATAAGTAATTTTTTTAATAACATAAAACAAGAACAAAATGACAAAAAATAGTTATTCTTGGAACAAATTAAATGAAGCTCTATCTATAGCAACGAGTCAAGCTAATAGTGATGCACATTTTATAACATCTTCGTCATGGCAAAGTATCTATCCAAAGACAAAGGAGCAGTGTAGTAAGATGCAGAGTCTGCTAGAAGACAGTAAAGGTCATATAGAAGATATGAGCGACACAGCTCTACTTCAATGTATTTCGAAGTTGGAAAGTAATTTGAAATATGCAGGTACTAGACACCGTACATGGGAATGGCTAATGGTCGGTGGAGTGATTCTTGCTATTTGTATTTGTTTGTTATGTAACTATACGAACTTGCACCAACAGCATGTAAGTATGCAAGATATTGAAAAAGCAAAGATTTTTAAGATTGTTGCTTGTGCTCTTGTTGGACTCCTTGTTCTTTATATAGTAACTGGTTATCCTATGGGATATACAATCAAAAGGTTTGAAGGCATGAAGGGAGTTTTAAATACCCTAAAATATTGGGGTATAAGAATTGCTGCTGCCACTTTTGGAACAGGTGTTGTTTTTTCAGTAGTTAGCAGAGAATACTATAAATGGGAAAAGGACGTAAATGGTGATTGGGTTAATCGGAAAAATCAAGATACAAGTTTTGTTCGCTTCTTCATAAAAATAGGCCTTATTGTTATCGGTATTATCCTATTTGCTATGATTTCCGTATTAATTACTCTCGTAGAGACAGTGCAAGGTCTAATCTTCAATTTTGATTGGAAACAAAAGAAAAACAAGACATTGAAATGAAATATATTATATTAATGATGATTTATATGTTGTCTTACGGCTATTCTCTTGCTCAATCTAAAGTCTACGGTGATTTTGATGGTGATGGCAAGAAGGAGTATGCTTATTTGGTTTATCCTAAGACTTACATTAATAAGGATGGAGACTTTGTTTATGAAGGAATGCCAAAGCCTGCATATACTTATATCAAGTTTTCCAAAAAGTCAATACCTCTCATTAAGATAAAAGATTGTTTGGGTGGAAAACTCCAAAACTTGGGTGACTTGAATGGTGACAAGCGGGATGACATAGGGCTATGGTACGACTGGCTTTCTTCAGATTGGCATCCTTATGGTGCTTGGATGCTAAGAGGAAATACTTGGCGCATGGTAGCCAAACCGTTAGAAATTCATGGTATGATGTGGGATAAGAAAGGGAACAATTTCAAGCCTATACAAAAGGCTGGATTGGGCAAGGTTAAGATGTACTATAATAGTTGGAGTAAAGATTACGAGCAAATTCTCATCAAACTAAAGGTTGTTAGTATCTACCCTTAACATGATTTTCTGCTATTACTTCTCGCCATCGAAGGGGCAGCAACATACTTTTGAAGAGGATGATTTGTCATCTTCGGTATCCAATAGAAGAGCTTGTTTACTAATCTCAATGGTGAGCTCATAAACCAACCAAACGCCTCAACAACGTCATTTCAAAATTCCCCTTGGATTGCCTTTGGCAGTCCAAGGGGGATTGATATTATTTTTTCTTGCTATTACTTCTCGCCATAGAAGAATTTGCCACATACTTTTGCAGTGGATGATAATCATCTCCGGAATCCAATAGAAAAGCTTATATAAATACAAGTATTAGCTTCTGCACTTTTTACTTACCATTTTTTTGGGGGTATATTTAGCTCCTATTTTTTACTACTTCCATCTTTTTATGCAAAAAATGCCATTTTGTTTTGTCGATTTAACAAAATAATCGTATTTTTGCAAAACAAATTAAACAATATCGGAAATATGATACAAAAAGAAGTTATCAGAGAAATACTAATATAGAAGTAGATTTTTATA
>USSA01000112.1 GCA_900557255.1 uncultured Prevotella sp. | reverse complement strand
AACGTTCTACATTTTTCTGCAAATTTACATTTTTCCTTTGAAAACACAAAAGAAAAAGCCCAAAAACTTGCAGAAAAGAGAAATATTTCATATATTTACAGAAGAAAAGCTGCACTCGGCAATTTGAAAGCAGCTTTCATTGCGCTCGTTTGCATTACAAACATTTTAAATTATATAATTATGTTAGGAACTGAACTTCCGCATGTGGTTCAGGCACGCCCTGAACGGGCAGAAGCTCCTAGCCCAGGGTAACACCCTGGGTATAAGCGCAATCAGCCTTGCGCCCTGTAGGGGCAAAAGCCTTTTAAAAAAGGATATTAAGAATGAAAACAAGAGAAGGCAAGAAACCAGCACCGCGATGGCAGCGATGTAGATATCTATGTAGAAATGCCCCCTAAGTTTTTCCTGATAGTCCGTCTGAAATCATACCTTGAAGCCCTTCTGGGTTGCCCTGTCGATATTATCCGGAAGCACCAACACCTCAATCCCTTCCTACTCAAGGAAGTTGAGAGAGATGGGATTGAAGTGATAGCAAACAGAAATGAGCGGTAAGAAACTCGACAGGTTCCGCAAGGTCTGCGCATCGGTACACTTTATTCCTCCTCGTCTCTACGCCTCCTATGCCACTTGTAGTCATTGTACAATACCCACAAACCGCCTCCCCCAAAGAAGAGACAGCCCACTATTCCCACTACCTGACAATATGTTTCAGATGGAATTTTTCTTGATACTTTTGGATGAAGAAACATATTGATGCCACCACACACAAAAATCAGACACAACAGGTAAAACTTAATTTTAATCGATATTTTCTTCCTATAAAAAAGAAAACAAACCAAAGAAAGACCTACCATTAACACTAAAATTAATGAAGACATTCTCCCAAAAGTAAATTCTTCATGCCTCAATAACCTAAGGCATAGCGTAAATATGGAAGCAGTAACCAATACAAGACCAACTGCATAACCTATCCAAATCACTTTTCGATTATCTTTAGAATCGAAAAGTGAACCCACGCTCTTCCAATATTTATCCATATCTTTCATAAGCCTTATTCCCAATAATAGTAGTTACTAATCACGACGCCTTGGTTCCGGTTCCGCCACCATTTCCGGCATTTCTTCCGGCAATTCATATCTCCTGATATGATGATCTTCCAGATAGATATGGTTCAGCGTAAAGGCGAGCGACTCCAGCGTTTTCTCCCTTACCGCCGGCTTCAGTTCACATTCCCATATCACGATAGTATGCCATCCCATTTCAGCCAGCCGGTGCAGCACCTCATGGTCCCTCTCCCGGTTCCTCCTGATCTTCTCCATCCAGAACCCGGTGTTCGATTTCGGCACCACATAATATTTGCACCCCTCATGTCCGTGCCAGAAGCACCCGTTCACCAGAATACAGGTGCGATATTTCCTCAGCACGATGTCCGGCTTGCCCGGCAATCGTGGATGATTGAGCCGATACCTGAATCCCCTACTCCACAGAAATTTCCTGACAAGAATCTCCGGTTTGGTATCCCTGCCCCTTATTGCCGCCATATTGTTGTGGCGCTGTTCTATGGTCAAACGGTCCGACATCTTTAATTCATCATCAACACCAGCTTAACATTGCAACATTGCGGCAGGCGTTATGTTCAGAATCTTGCATAGCAATCTAGCTATTTTTAGAGTAGGCTCAGAGCGCCCTGTTACATAATCGTTAATACGTGAAGGACTTACTCCAATTTCTGAAGCCAGTTGTTTTTGAGTCATTTTCTTTTCATTTAAAGAAAGTTCGATAAGTTCAGAAACAGAAGGCTTTCCGATAGGAAAATGTTTCTTTTCGTATGACTCTACAATGTCCGACATTAATGTCAGCTCTATGGCATTCCTATCGTTGGCAGGCGTATCATCCGTAACCAAAGGCAGGAGATCTTCTATTCTGTTGAGTGCAAACTCATATTGTTCTTTCGTAATTCTATCCATAATTGTTTTATTAAATGGTGGAACAATCTATTTTGTCATATTCACTATGTGTCCCGACAAATCTTACGAAGAGTCGGCCTATTGTAAATTTAATTACCACTACCAACCTATACCTGTTTCCTCGAATGTTGAATACGTAATGTTGATTACCTACGTAGTCAGCATCAGGAAAGTCAGTTCTTATATCAGAAAAGTTGCGCCATTCTGCTTCTTCCGCAATCTGGTACCATCTTTCCAGAGCTACTTTTGAGTCTTCTCGCCCAGGGGTCTCGTAAAACTCTTTTAGTTTCCTATGCGAAATAATTCTCATAATTCCATGATTTAAATTTTCATTGCAAAGATATATAGAAATTTTGAAATACAATAGTTTCTTCCATAAATATTTTGCTTTTTAGGATTATTTATATAATTAAGCTTGTTTTTCTACTATTTAGCTTCCACCTTCCCCCCTTACGGGCTGAAGGCCCAGAAGCTCCTAGCCCAGGGCATCACCCTGGGTATAAGCGCAATCAGCCATATTGTTGTGGAGCTGTTCTATGGTCAAACGGTCCGACATACTCTTTATTTACAAAGACTTCTTTTAACGTAACTTAGAAATAAAAACGAGGTCACTCTTACCAGCAACATCGTTCAAATATTAGTTGAGTTTTAAAATATCCTCCTTGGCAAGCCCTGTATATCTTGCAATTTTATCAATAGGCTCGTTTTCCATCAGCATATTCTTAGCTACTTCAATTTTAGCCTCTATGATAGCTCCTTTATAAGCTGCAATATGGTCACGCATCACCTTGATTGCATCATCATATTTCTCTTGATCTTCCTTGCAGAGTGCAGTAATGTCCTCTATCGCAGCAAGTTTCTGGAAGAGTTCATTTTCTGCCAAAGAAGGTATTTTGTCCAATATACTCATATTATTTAATTCTATTAAAAGAAACAATTCTTATATCAATTAACACCATTCATTGGCAAAATTAATCTTTTCTCATGAAAACACAAAAGAAAAAGCCCAAAAACTTGCAGAAAAGAGAAATATTGCTTATTTTTGCAGAAAAAAAAATGGCAAAGGAAATATAAGCTTATCAGTAATTTCTCATAAATCGTGTAATAATTCATAAAAAAGAAGGTTTTTACTTGGTAGTTTCAGGTTTTTATTTTATCTTTGCAATATGAAGAAGGAACAAGAACTTACATTGACAGCCATCCGTGAATGCCTGGCAAAAAATATGCCACCATACGGGAAAGCGATACTTTTTGGCTCACAAGCTAGAGGTACCGCTAGAGATGATAGCGACTGGGACATTCTTGTTATCTTAGACAAGGAACAGCTTCTTCCTTCTGATTATGACAAAGTTACCTATCCTCTTACCGAACTAGGTTGGGATTTAGGAAAAGAAATAAACCCAGTAATGTATTCCGCTAAGGAGTGGCAGAAATATAAGATTACACCATTTTATAAAAATGTTGAAAAGGAAGGAGTAAGTTTATGGGGCTAACAAACGATGAAAGAAGTTCTTTAGTAGAACTTCGTCTGGAAAAAGCAAAAAGATTTATAGCAGAAGCAGAGCAAATGCTTTCTATGGGATTATGGGATTTGGCAGCTAATAGGTTTTACTATTCTTGTTTCCATGCTGCTCAGGCACTATTAATACATTATGGGCTTTCGGCACATACTCATGCTGGTACTTTAGGCGTATTTGGTATGAATTTCGTTAAGACAGGTAAAATTGACAAAGAACTTGGTGCATTTTTCTCCAGGATGGAACAATTAAGAATGAAAGCTGATTATAACTGCGAATATGATGTAAGTAATTCTGATGTAGAAAATATGCTACAACCCGCTCATGACTTTTTAAATAGCATCATCAAACTTATCAAGGAAAAACAATAGAAGTCAAAACAACATGGAAGATTACGATAAACTTATGGTTGGCGACCAATCTACTGACGGGCGCATTATAATTGCTGATAAAGACAGACTTTGCTATCTGGTAAAATCAGGGAGCAAAGGCAGTTTTAGTATTCGTACCATATCCAAGCAATTGCTGGGAGAATTTATAGACTACTATAGAAAGAACCCTGATAAAAAGGCTGAGGATGCCAGAGTAGAACTCAAAGAACTGTCTGACATTGATAAATATGAATATGGCTACAACGCTACATTGACAGCGATGGCTAAGATGGTTCTTGACCCAAAGAACGAACTCGTCAGAAAAGGGAATCCAGCAGAATCTTCTCGTGCAGAAAACCATTTGCTTAAGACTACAGGCCTTCAGCAGATTTACTATGGTGCTCCTGGCACAGGCAAATCAAAGACCATCAAGGACTTGACTTTCGGAGAGAGCGTGATTCGTACAACATTCCATCCAGACTCTGATTACGCCTCTTTTGTAGGCACCTACAAACCTATCACAGAAGAAGTTGTACTCCGAGATTGTAATGGCAAAAGGGTAATCGATGAAGAAACGAATGAAGTCGTAAAGGAAGAAAGAATTGCCTACAAGTTCATTCCTCAGGCTTTTCTCGAAGCCTATGTGAAAGCGTGGAAGAAACTAGGCTCCAGCAAGAAGCAATTTCTTATTATCGAAGAAATAAACCGAGGCAATTGTGCCCAAATCTTTGGTGACCTGTTCCAATTGCTCGATCGCAACGAATATGGCTTTTCTGATTATCCTATCGTAGCAGACAAGGATATGCAGAAGTATCTCGAAAAGGAATTTGCGGGATGGGAGATTACGAATAAAGACGAAATCAACCAGCTCTATGGCGAAGCCAATATGGTAAACCTCATCATGAAGGGAGAGCGCCTTGTTCTGCCTTCAAACCTCTATATTTGGGCTACAATGAACACCAGCGACCAGAGTCTCTTCCCTATTGACTCAGCCTTTAAGCGCCGCTGGGATTGGAAGTATGTGCCTATTCGCGAAGGTCGTGACAAAGAAACCAATGCTAAACTCAACTGGTACATCAACACGGGAGACAAGCAATACAATTGGTGGTCATTCATTAGCATGGTTAATAAGCTGATTGGTTCACTTACCAATTCAGAAGACAAGAAACTCGGCTATTTCTTCTGCAAGGCAAAGGATGGCGAAATCGATGCCGATTTATTCGTTAGTAAGGTTATCTTCTATCTCTGGAATGATGTGTTCAAGGACTATGGTTTCGATGATAAGGACTTTCAGAATGAAGAAGGCAAGATTCTGTCTTTCGACCGATTCTATGAGGATAAGAACGGCAAAACTAACGTTGATATAGCTATCGTTAAGCAGTTCTTGGAGAATCTGGGAGTGGAAAAGGCTTCTTTTAATAAAGAAGAGGAGGAAATTGATGCTGCCCCAAGCAGCAACGAAACTAAAGGAAACGATGATACAAAATACAAATTTAATGGCTCTGAACCGCTTGGTAAAAGTGACTTAGGTATTTCCATTATAAAACAATATCTGAAGGAACATTCCGAGATGGAATATTCTGAAATCAAAGAAACCTTTCCAGACTCGATGCTAGGAAAGAAACTGAAGCTCATAGGATTAATCGTCACACGACAGGAAATAGAAAACGCTGCAGAAAGTTACAAGCAAAAAGCCTATGGCTTTTATAAAAAAGATAGAAAATTCTATTCGTCAGATGGAGTCGAGTTCTATGTAAGCAATTGGTGGAATATAACAAACATTGATTCTATTATCCAATTTGCAAAAGAACAAGGCTGGACAGTAGAACCAACAAAATAAAGACATTATGAGAATCCTCATAGAAGAACATCAGTATCAGGCTGAACAGATTAGGGATGTCCTGCACGGCATCGACGCCATGCAGGACATTGATGGCAACGTCAGCATCAACTACGTTGGGTATTACTACAATACCCAGCTCAACGATTGCGTCTTCATTTTGCCGAAAGTACTGCTCGAAGACACCCCAGAGGGCGAAAGAGTATTCGGCAAATACGCCCCGGAAACCATCGTCAACCTGAACCAGAACAACCCACTCTCTCAACAGGAAAAAGACTTCATCTATGAGTTCTCTGTCTGGATTTACCGCACCATCGAGGTTTACAACAATACCACCAGAAACGGCATTGTCTATCACCAGAAAATAGCGTGCCTCGGTAAAAGTAACAGACAAATCAACAACACATTCCTCGATGTTCTGCTGGCTCTCATCGACTTCAACAAGCATAACCAGGATTTCATCTTCTTCATCCTGAAGAACATCCATTCCGGTTACAACCGCATTCACTGGTCAAAGACCATAGCCACAACGAGAGCCATCATCAGCAAAAACAGCCCTGTTTATCCCCATCCTGTCAACAGGAAAAAGCAGATCAATTTTGATGAAGAACTCCTGATTATCTTCTATTCCATCCTGAATTATATCAGCGAAAGATACGGCTTTGCCAATCATATCAACTGCAATTTCCAGCTGATAACAGGCTATCGTTTCAAGACCTATCTGGATGGATTAGGAAAGACCAGACTGCTCCAGATTAAGTATAAATACTTCTCAGACAAGGCTTTACACCTCTGGCAACTATGCTACGATTTCTTTGACAATGCCAAGCGCATGAACATCCAGCAGGAGCGCAAGGAGTATCTTCTGGTTAAGAATTTCAATATTGTTTTCGAGGCCATTATTGATGAACTTCTAGGCGAGAAGAACATTCCAGCCGGACTGAAAGAACAGGCTGACGGCAAGCGCATAGACCATCTGTACAGCTACCAGAATCTGATTACAACAAGAAATCAGGAGCCAGTTTATTACATCGGCGACAGCAAGTATTACAAGTTAGGTCATTCCATCGGAAAGGAATCTGTGTATAAGCAGTTTACGTACGCCAGGAACATCATCCAGTGGAACCTGAACCTCTTTATGAACGACGATAAGGACGATGAAGAACTGCAATACGACAAGCGTAATTTTGGCAACGTACCCAAGCTTCGCGATGACCTGACGGAAGGCTACAACATCATTCCGAACTTCTTCATCAGCGCAAAGATGGCAGAGAATCTCTCTTTCTCAGACCAGATTTCGTCAACCGACAGGGAAAAGAAGTGCTTCAACACCCAGCATTTCAACGACCGCCTGTTCGACCGCGACACCCTTCTCGTCTTCCACTACGATGTCAACTTTCTCTATGTAGTATCTCTGTATGCCCGTCATAACGAGCACCAGAAATTCGCCTGGAAAAACCGGGTTCGCAAGATGTTCCGTGATGAAATCCAGAAGATGCTGGACGAAAGATACGACTTCTATCGCCTCACGCCGAAAGAAGATACGCAAGTAGAAGAATTCGTCAGCCGGAATTTCAGAAAGCTTATCGGCAAGATATTCTCGCCAACGAAATCCAATGATTATCTGATACTTGCGTTCGAGAAAGAAGACTCCAACGAGGAGCAGAAAGAAGCTATCATAAACGATGTTACGGAGAAATTCTATATAGAGGGATTTGCCTTATCGGATGATGAAGAGAAAAAATAGCAGGTACTCAAGTCCTTCAGGTGTTCTTTGCCACCTGACTGGCTTGAGTTTCCCTTTTATCTTACAAAAAGACTTTTTTTTCGCATATTTTCCAGATATAATTTGGCGCTTTCAGAGAAAAAGTGTACTTTTGTGGGAGATATTTAATTAAAGGAGAAGATTATGGCAATATTAACAATAGATAATCAGATGGTAGTGAAGGAAAGTCTGACACAGGCTTTTAAAGAACTCCGTGAGGCAGAAGTTTCAGGAGCCGAACTTCCTGATGCTCGAAATTTATTTAATTAAACGGAGGATAAATTTATTGGTTATGAATATAAAGGAGCAATTACAAACCAGATTGCAATTGAAGGAAGGTGCCGAGGTAGAATATAAGTCTGCTAAGGGAGGTTTTCCTCAATCCTTTTGGAGTTCTTTTTCTGCATTTGCCAATACCGATGGTGGTTATTTGGTGTTGGGGGTTAAGGAAAAGAATGGGGGTTTTGTGCCCGATGGTTTGACAGAGAAGCAAATTACAGATTATCGCAAAAAGTTTTGGGATGAAGCACATAATAAAGCATGTGTAAGTATACCTTTGCTTGTAGAGAGTGATGTGGAAGAATATCAAACAGATGGTGGAAGTTACCTTCTGGTGTTTCATATACCTCGTGCCCCATACAATCTGCGTCCTGTTTATCTTACGCTTAATCCCTTTGGTAACACCTATCGCCGTCGTCATGAGGGGGATTATGTATGCACAGATGACGATGTTAAGCAGATGATTTCTGATGCCAATAGTTTGCGGTCAAGTGTAGATTCAAGAATATTGCGAGGCTATAGTCTTGACGATATAGATTTGCCTTCATTACACCAATATCGTCGTCTTTACAATTTCCTTCACGAGAACCATCCTTGGAACGAGGAAGAAGATATGGCTTTTATGGAGCATATTGGTGCTTATCGTAAGGATAGAGCAACTTCTACGGAAGGTTTCACAGTTGCCGGAATGTTGATGTTTGGTAAAACCAATAGCATTACAGATCCAGAGTGTTGTCCTTATTTCTTTCCTGATTATCGTGAGCGTCTGAGCATTATACCTCAAATACGTTGGAGTAATCGTGTATATCCTGATGGTACGTGGGAGGCAAATATCTTTCAGTTTTATACTAGAGTATTGCCGATGTTACAACATGCTCTTCCTGTTCCTTTTCGATTGGATGAAAAACAAATGAGAATAGATACTACTACGGCTCATACTGCATTGAGAGAAGCATTTGCAAATAGCATTATTCATTGTGCTTATACTGTAATGGGGAATATTACTGTGGATCGTTTTTTCGATAAGATTGTATTGTCGAATCCTGGTACGATGCTGGTAAGCAAGGAGGAATTTGAGGAAGGTGGGCATAGTATCTGTCGCAATCCGCTTATCCAAAAAATGTTCGTATTTATTGGCGTTGGTGAAAAAAGAGGAAGTGGGGCTGGCGTGATAGCAAAGGGCTGGAAGGATAATGGCTGGAAACAATTACCTTCATTAAGAGAAGTAAC
This sequence comes from uncultured Prevotella sp., assembly GCA_900557255.1. The sequence goes on along the minus strand of USSA01000112.1, from coordinate 549 downwards.
TCATCCTGACAGGGTTGAAATGACGTTATTTATTCCAACTTTTACCGGCGATAAAACTATAGAAAATCCGGCGATAACTCAGAAATCCGGCGATAAAACTATAGAAAATCCGGTGATAACACAGAAATCCGGCGATAAAATAGGTGATATAATGAAAAAATCTATTTTTGATTATATAGTTAGTCATCCTAATTGTAAATCAACTGATATTGCTTCTTGTGTTGGACTACAGATATCTCAGACCAAATGGTATCTTAATCAGTTAACAGAAGAAGGGAAAATCCTTCCTCTTGGTGCCAATCGTAATCGTACCTATTGTGCCAAATAGTTCAAGGAAATACACCCTTCGCCAGGAACGTAGAAAAGGAAGGGGTCGAAATAGCATAAAATAGGCGATTATGCACTTTGGGGCATCATCTATCCTTTTAATCTGTTAAAAACATCACATGTATATATAATAAACATTAAATTAAAGTGAGCGTCATAACGCTCAATTTTTATTTGGTTATTTGAATGTTTTTTATTACCTTTGCACGAAATTTTGAAATT
>USSA01000111.1 GCA_900557255.1 uncultured Prevotella sp. | reverse complement strand
TTTGGCTTGCGATTAGTTGGTCTAAATATTGTTGTCTTTTAATATCCATAATTATGCTGTATTATCAAAAAGTGGCAACATTACCACTTTTCGTCACTTTCCCATTTTCTCGTTCCCAAAAAATGACATAAATGGGCTCAGGAGAGATTGTCTATCCACGGAAATCTCCCCTGAGCCGATCTTTCTGAATTGATAATATCATGTTACGATTATTTTGTTCTATGTTGCATATCAAGTTTTCTGATGCTTTAAATCATCTGTTTTAAAGGAAGTAAACAAAAGGTAAACTCAAAAATGGTGGATTTTTGTTTTTTATTTCTTATTTTTGCAGTGGTGTCTGAATGGGATAGATGCATAATTTATATTTACTCATAAAAATAAAAATGATTTAAAGACAATGGTGAAAGTAAATTTTATAGCAAGTTTCTTGTTGGCAATTATGGTAAGACTCCTAAGAATTATATGGAATCTCAATATGACAATGAGGTATAAGTGTATGATTGGGATGGAAATCCAATACGTAGAATAGCTCTGGACAAAGTGGGGAGCAATATAAAGATTTCTGCTGATAAAAAGAAATTATATTTGTTCTCTGAAAATCCAAAGACTAAAGCTGATGAAATATGGATGTATAATCTTTAGAGATTAAGTAGCATATTGTGAGAAGTTGGTTTATACGTTTTTTATTGATAGCCTGTTGCTTTGGTGGCTTTTCGCCGCTTCACGCTCAGACTGCTGTTTCTCTGGTCAATGCCATAGCCATTGCCCAGAGAAACTCTTATGATGCCCAGTTGGCTAGGTTTAGTTTCTTGTCTAGCTATTGGACCTATAAGTCCTTTCGGGCAGAGTTGTTGCCTTCTATGAGCCTGACGGGAGGCATCATGAACTTTAATCATTCTCGGGTGGAGGCAAGAAATGCGGAGGATGGTAAGATCAATTATGTGGATAACAACTCATTGGTCAACTCGCTGACCTTATCCCTGGAACAGCAGATTAGCTCCTTGGGAGGAACCCTGTCGCTGCAGTCTTACCTTTACCGACTGGATCAGTTTGATTATAAGATGACAACTTACAACACCCTGCCTTTGCGCTTGTCTTATTCCCAACCTTTCACATCATATAATGAAATGAAGTGGCGAAAGAAGATGGAACCTAAGGAATATGAAAGAGCCAAGCGGATATATTGTGAGAGTATCGAAAGCATCGCCATTCGTGTGGCTTCTCTTTATTTTGCTGCCATATCTGCGCAGTCGGATTATAACCAGAGCGTAACTAAACTGAAGGATTTGGAAGACCTTTATGCCATGTCGCAAAAGCGATTGTCACTGGGTACGATCACGAAGGGTGACTTGCTGCAACTGGAATTGTCGATGCTTAATGCCAAGGTGGCATGCAATGAATCGCAGGTCAAGATGAATGATGCTTTTTATGATTTGTTCTCCTATATGAGGGTTAGTCATGATGAGAAAGTAATACTCTTGCCCCCCGAGAATGTCATCGAACAGGTGCTCAATGTGAATGAGGTGTTGCAAAAGGCTATGAATAATTCATCACATGCCATAGGACAAGACCTGGATTTGCTCTCAGCTCAACAGAATCTTGCTAAGGCAAAGGCGGCTCAAGGCATCCAGATGCAGCTCAATGCGGAAGTGGGATTTAATCGTACGACTGATGGCTTTGCATCAGCTTATAGTCATCTGCAAGACAATGAGATTATTGGCTTGACCATCTCCGTACCCATCTTTGACTGGGGAGTGAAGAAAGGCAGGGTGATGGTGGCAAAGTCGAATCTTGAGCTTGCCAAGACCAAGAAAGAGCAAGCTGATAACGATTATGTGCAGAGCATCAAGCGAGAGGTGATGCAGTTTAGCTTGCAAGCAGAGCAATGCCGTACCTCACAGCGTGCCCAGAAAATTTCGGAAGAACGTTATGAAATCACGAAGAAGAGATTCGAGACTGGCAATGTGTCGGTGACGGAGCTGAACACAGCCTTGCAAGAACTGGAGACGGCAAAGGCGCAATACATCGGACAATTGCAGTCGTATTGGAATTATTATTATACTCTGCGCAAGTTTACCCTTTATGATTGGGTGGAACATAAAGACCTGATAGCCGATTTCGAGGCTTTAGTCAAGTAAAATGTGGAGGGGTAAATCTATAACATCATAAGGATATGGCTAAAAAACATTATTTATATTTCATGGTGGCTTGTGCATTGTTAGGCTCTTTATGTGCATGCAAACATAAGAATACGGAGGGAGATGGACAGGATATACCAACAGCTGATAGCTTGAATACAGAGATTTATGTCGATACGTTGAGGCTGAGGGAGCAGACATTCCATCGGCAGCTGGTTTGCAACGGCAAGTTGCGAGCCTTGGAAAAATGTGATTTGTCGTTAGCTGATGGGGGCAGCGTAGACCAGGTATTTGTGCATAATGGTGAAGTGGTGAGAAGGGGGCAGCTCATAGCCAGGACGGATGCAGCTGATGCCAAGCTGAGTGTGGAAAAAGCATTTCGTGATTTGGAGAATGCCCGGATAGCCCTTGCCGATAAATTGATCGGTTTGGGTTATAATGACATTTCGGATGCCGTGCCTGCCGATGTGATGCATAGGGCAAAGGTTACCTCTGGATACTTTGCTGCCACTTACCAATTGCAGGCTGCCAAGCGTCTGCTGACGAAATGCGCCTTGGTTGCCCCATTCTCTGGTCGTATTACCGACTTGGTCAATAAGCGACATCAACGGGTGGATAAACTCTGTTGTTTGGTAAATGATACCCAGTTGGATGTGGAGTTTGAGGTCTTGGAGGCAGAAATCAAGCAGGTGCATGTAGGGCAGACGGTATGGGTGAATCTCTTTGCGGATGATACTGAGCGATATAAGGGGCAAGTGGTGAATGTGAATCCTGCGGTCAGTGACAAGGGACTGATTAAGGTGATGGCTCGCATCCCTAATGCCCAGGGCAAGCTGATGGATGGTATGAATGTGAAGGTCATCGTAGAAAACGATGTGCCGCATTCGTTGGTGGTGCCCAAGGATGCCGTCATCGAACGTGATGGCTACCATGTGGTCTTCCTCTATGACAAGGGCGAGGCGGTATGGACCTATGTGGATGTATTGCATTCCAATATCCATTCTTATGCCATAGGGGGATGCAAACGGAAGGAAACGCAGATAAAGGCTGGTGATGTGGTCATCACGTCGGGCAACTTAAACTTGGCAGATGGCACCGAGGTGCATGTAAGGAATAAAGAATAAGGAATAAGTAATAAGGAATTAGGAATTAATTTTGGGGGATATGATAAATTATTTGATGAAGCGTCCTATAGCAGTCACCATGATATTGGTAGCCATCATGGTGATTGGCATGATTAGCATCAGGAACATGCCTGTTTCCCTGATGCCCGATATGGATGTGCCCCAGGTTACGGTGCAAGCCAGTATGCCTGGATATTCTGCCCAAGAGATGGAACAGAAGGTTATTGCCCCCTTGCGCTTGAACTTGTCTCGTGTAGCTGGTGTGAAGAGCGTCAACTCCGATTCTCGCATGGGGAAGGGAAGTGTCTTGATGAAGTTTGAGCCTGGTGCCAACATGGATATGTTCTTTATCGAGGTAAATGAAAAGGTAGATTTGACGATGGTTCATTTGCCTAAGGAGATGGAACGCCCTAAAATCATTAAAGCTAGTGCCATGGATATTCCTGCTTTTTATCTGGATATATCCATAAAGGATGAGCGTGCATGGGGCAAGGCTTCCCCTCAGTTTGCCCAATTGTGTGATTTTGCCGCCAATGTCGCCAGCAGAAGATTGGAGCAGTTGCCTTCTGTGGCTATGGTGGATATAAGCGGCATGGTCTCTTCCGAGATTAGGTGTATTCCTGAGCAGGAAAAGATGGAGACACTGGGATTGACGATTCAAGATTTACAGAGAGCTTTGGCTGCCAACAACGTCCAGCTGACTTCTTTGTCTGTGGTGGATGGTATATATCGTTACAATATTCATTTTGATAGTCAGATTTTGACAGCCGATGATGTGCGCAATATCTATATCAAGCATGCCGGCAGACTATTGCAGTTGAAGGATCTGTGCCAGATAGAGGAGTGTGCGGCATTGCGAAAGAATTTTGTGCGCCATGATGGGAAGAATTGTGTTACGCTGGCTGTCATCAAGCAGAGTGATGCCCAGATGGGAGAACTGCAGGAGGCTATATCGGATGTTGTGGCTAGCTTGCAAAAGGCAAACCCCAGTTTGGAGTTTGATATGACAAGAGACCAGACCGAATTGCTGGATTATTCCATCCATAATCTGGAGTGGAACCTTTTGGCTGCCATCTTTTTTACGGCAATGGTGCTGGTCCTCTTCTTGCGAAGATGGAGATTGGCTTTGCTGGTGGCATTGTCTATCCCCGTATCTCTAGTGATAACCTTGCTTTGTTTTAGGTTGGCAGGCATATCCATCAATATCATTTCCCTTTCTGGACTGATCTTGGGTGTGGGTATGATAGTGGACAACTCTATTATCGTGATAGATAATATCTTGCAGAAGCAAAGAGGCGGAGCAAAACTGGAGAAGGCGGTATGCAAGGGAACAGCCAGTGTCTTTGCTCCCATGCTGAGTTCGGTGCTTACCACTTGCAGCGTTTTCATACCACTGATATTCATTGGCGGAATGGCTGGTGCGCTCTTCTTTGACCAAAGCATGGGCATTACCATTGCCCTGTTCTCTTCCTTGGCGGTGAGTGTGTTGGTGTTGCCCGTTTATTTCTATGTATTGCATGTAAGGCAACATAAGGCACAGAATGTTGGGCAGCAAACGATGATGCAGCAAAGTAAGTTGCACCATATTATATATAGATGTTATGATCGAATGCATGCTTGGACTTTTGCCCATTTGCGTTTATGCCTTGTTTTGTCTTTGTTGGCGATACCGGGGCTTGTTCTTGTCTTTTGGGTGTCCGATAAGCGGCAGATGCCAGCGATGAATGCTTCTGATGGAATCATGTATGTGGATTGGAATGCTAATATCTCTGTAGAGGAAAATGACAGACGCATGGGTGAGGTGCTGAGGCTATGTGATGATCAGACCCAAACTTACACTTCGATGGTGGGTAGCCAGGACTTCATGTTGTTTCATACCAGGGAGATATCATCTTCAGAGGCATTGGCTTACCTGAAGGGGAAGAATGAGGAACTGTATGAGGAGTGCCAAAAGAAATTGCAAGCATGTATCTCTCAGAGATATCCTGAAGCTACAGTCTCCTTTGCTCCATCGGGCAATCTGTTCGATTTGATCTTCTCTTCCGGGCAACCTGAGCTATGCATCAAGTTGCAAGACCATTTGGGGCATCGTCCATCTGTAAATCAGACTGAGGCTTACGTAGATTCTCTTCGCAAGCATTTCCCATCTTTGGATATTCCATCTGTCGTGGTAGAGGACAATTTGGTGTTGGAGGCTGATGTGGAGCAGATGTCATTGTACGGCATCTCCTATGACCAGCTTTATGATAGGTTGCGCCAAATGACGGGCAGCAATGAGGTGCTGCGCATCCATCAGGGAGTGGTTTCCCAACCCGTTGTCGTGGGTGCTACTGTGGCTGATAGAAATACCTTGATGGCTGCGTCTATCAAAAATCAGGCTGGGGTGGATGTTCCCTTGCAATTACTTTTAAAAGAGAGGAAGGAGTCTGAATTCAAGCATTTGTATGGATCGGAAGAAGGTGAGTTTTACCCGATAGAGCTGAGTACGACCAAGGGGCATGTGAGTGATGTGCTGGACTTTGTGGCTCGCAGCAACCAAAAGTCAGGTGAGCTGAGGGCATCCGTTAGTGGTGATTATTTCCTGAGCCAGCAAGCCGTCCAGCAAATGGTTGGGGTCTTGTTGGTATCCGTCCTGCTGCTGTTCTTTATATTGGCAGCGCAGTTTGAGAGTTTGGTTCAGCCATTCATCATCCTCTCCGAGATAGTGTTGGATATTTTTGTGGTGTTGGTTATTCTGTATCTGTTGAGGCTAGCGATAGACCTGATGTCTATGACGGGACTTATCGTGATGGCAGGTATCGTTATCAACGACTCTATTCTGAAGGTGGATACCATCAATCGGCATCGCAAGAGCGGTATGCCTTTGTTTGAGTCAATTGTCAAGGCGGGCAGGAAACGGTTGTTGCCGATATTGATGACCTCGCTTACCACCATCTTCTCTTTAGTACCATTTCTCTCAGGTGGTTCAATAGGGGCTGACTTGCAGTTTCCTCTCTCGCTAACCATCTTGGTGGGCATGGTTGTGGGTACAGGAGTGAGCATCTTCTTTGTGCCTATTCTCTATTATGTAATTTATCGGAAAAGAAAGTAAAAAGTAACGATGAAATTATCTTCATTCTCTGTGATATTGACCTTTGTCATCTTGATGATAGTGGGTGCGGCTCTGTTGCCGTTGGTGGATGTGGGTACCGAGCCTCAGAACCAGCGGAATAATCGTCTGGTCATCAGGTGCGAATGGCCGCAGGTGTCGGCTAAGATTGTGGAGCAAAATCTGACGACGCCGATAGAGGGAATGGTTTCTGCGCTGAAAGGTGTGGAGCGTGTTTCCTCTCGCTCTTCCTATGGCAGCAGCGAGATTGTTGTTTGGACAAAGGAAAAGGTGGATGTTGCGGCTTTGCGATTCTCGGTTACTTCTCTGTTGCGCCAGTCGTATGCCAAGTTGCCCAAGGGGGCTGGCTATCCAATGGTGGAAGGTGGCGAGGTAACCGGTGGTGCGAGAATGCATCAAGAGCAACAGCTGCTTCTCACTTATCAGGTGAATGGTGATATGCCGCCCGAAATGCTGAAGAAGCTTGTTTCAGGAAATGTGGTGCGACGTTTGCAGTTGCTGGATGGTGTAGAGCGAGTAGAGGTGGCTGGAACCACGGATAAGTATGTGGAGGTGGGCTATGACCCGATGGCACTTGCTGCTTGTGGCATCACAAGCCAAGACTTGCAGGATGGAATCCGCAATTTCCTGGGAAAGGATGAGGTGGTTGGCACGATGCTGCATACCACTGCGGACAACAGGAAGGAGCGGATTGCTTTTCGATTGAAAACGGCATGCGATGGAAAGTCGCTTGCTGATGTTCCCATCAAGGTCAATGGCAATCGTGTGGTTTATCTCAATGATTTGGCTAGGATTCATGTCAAGCGATATGAGCCTTCTGGCTTTTATCGTGTGAATGGATTGAATACGGTATATGTGAATGTTTATGCAAAGCCTACAGCTCGCATCTTGCATCTGTCTGACCAGGTGCAAGACGAGATGGAGGCTGTCAAGGGTGAATTGCATCGTCTGTTGTATGTGCATTTGTCATACGATGTGGCTCAACTTCAACGAGAAGAAATGTCCAAGCTGATAGGGCGTAGCCTAGCCTCATTATTCATCCTGCTGCTCTTTGTGTGGGTCATTTATCGCAATGCTAGGTATCTTATGGTGGTGACATCGGCTTTGGCGGCTAACATCTTGATAGCCGTAATCATCTATTGTGCTTGTGGCATCAAACTGCATATTTATTCGTTGGCAGGCATTACGGTGTCGCTTGGCATTATCATCGATTCTGTCATTGTCATGGCCGACCACTATGCCTATTATCACAATCGGAAGGCTTTCCTTTCTATGCTGGCAGCGATGTTGACAACCATAGGCTCGCTTGTCATCGTCTTTTTCCTGCCAAAGGAATTGCAGGCAGACTTGTATGATTTCGCTCTGATTATCGTCATCAATCTGGTTGTTGCCTTGTTGGTGGCTCTCTTCTTTGTGCCTGCAGCCATGCAAAGATGCAAGTGCCAAGCTCCGAGCGTTTTTAGTGCCAAGCGCAGATGGGTGGTCTGTTGGAATCATTTCTATAGACGCTATATCTTGATGGCATCGCGCCGCAAATGCATAGTCTATCTCGTCTTGGTGTGGGCATTCGGCATACCATTCCAGGCTTTGCCTGAAGATTGGAAAAGTGCTACAACGGATAAATTGGCTTCTTGTTTTGGAGGGACGATTCAGCTCTTTGCTGATTATCTGAACGAGCATGAGCAGACAAGAAAAGCTGATGAGGACAAAGTGCTCCATATACAGGGATTGATGCCTGTGGGAGGCACAGCCGTGCGGCTGAACGAGAAGATGATCATAGTGGAGGAATTGCTGAAAAAATATCCGGAAATCAAGGAGTTTGTTACTCGCATAGATGGACGGCAAGGTGAAATCACGGTGAAATTCAAGAAGAATGTGCCTGTCGGTTTTCCTTATCGCCTGGAGTCGAAGGTGATAGGCAAGGTCATCACGATCGGGGGTGCCGATTGGAGTACCTACGGCATCAGCGAACGAGGTTTTAGCAATTCTATCAACCTGCAATATCGTGCTACCAAAATCAAGGTGTCGGGCTATAACTATGCCCGATTGTATCAGGTGGCAGAGAGCATGGCTGATTATTTGGGTAAGAATCCTAGGGTGCAAGACATTGCCGTGGAGACTCCTGGCTTTGAGAACCAAGAGGAGGAACTCTATATGCGGTATGACAAGGATAGGATGAGCCTTTATGGTGTTGAGGCTGGTGATGTGCATCGCAAGTTGGGCAGCTTGTTGCAGCGAGTGTATGTGGATTCTTATCGGGGCATGGCGCATCCTGCTGATGTTTATCTGGCTCCTGAGCCTCAGGTGCCTTATGATTTGTGGAGTATGGAGAACAGCCAGATGTTGGTAGATAGCAGCCAGGTGCTTCTCTCCGATGTCATGATGTTGCAGCGCCGTGAGGCTAAGGAAGTTATACCAAAAGAGAATCAAGAGTATGTGCTCAATGTGGCATTCAATATATTGGGTTCGTACACCTATTCGGCTGAGTATATGGATAGCGTCATGGCTCATTTCAATAGAAGCATGCCGATAGGTTTTCGTTGCGAGACGGCTGCCTATTACAATCCTATCAAGGAGAAGTCAAACTATTGGCTTCTCTTGGTGGTGGCAGTCTTGATATTTTTCATCTGCTCAGTGGTCTTTGAGTCTCTCTGGCAGGCTTGGGTTGTGGTGCTCATGATTCCTGTTTCCCTGATGGGGGCATTCTTGACCTTCGTATTGTTTGATGTAGGCTTTGGCAGTGGTGGCTTTGCTTCTCTTGTCTTGTTGAGTGGTCTCGTAGTGAATGCTTCCATCTATATACTTTGTCAATACAATTTGGTAGTTAAGTTGCGCAAGCGGGATGCCGTGTCGGCTTATCTCTGTGCCTTCAATCACAAGATTTTACCGATATTCTTGACGATAGTCTCTACCATCTTGGGGTTGTTGCCATTCTTTTGGGAGCGGGATGAGGAACCATTCTGGTTCTCTTTTGCCACGGGGGTGACGGGCGGTTTGCTCTTCTCCATCCCGATGCTGGTGTTCATCATGCCGCTATTGATGAAAATGAGAATGAAATGAGGCCATTACAATGAACGGATTTTTATCACTTGCAAGCATTATTTTACCCTATAAACATGAAAATTCCTAATTTAATGATGAGTCCACTTTAAAAAGTGGTTTCGTTTAAAAGTTTAACATACATTCGTTCTT
>USSA01000110.1 GCA_900557255.1 uncultured Prevotella sp. | reverse complement strand
ACAACAGACCGATTGGCAGGGTTAAGTATGCGCTAAATTAATTCCGCCAACGGGTATCCTAATGTAATATGTATGCAACAAGATAGCCGTACTTTTGCAACCGATTTATAATTAATATAATTAACATAAAAAAAATGAAAAGAAATTTATTGCTGGCACTTACATGGGTAAGTCTTTCTTGCTTTGCACAACAGACTCATTTCACCATTAAGGGAAGAGTTGTTGACAACAAAGGAAAAGGTATAGAAAATGTCGTTGTAAATGATGGTGTTCACTTCGCCACAACAGACAAGAATGGTAATTGGACTTTCGATACTGATACCCTTTTCAGTAAGTTCGTAAGCATTTCAACCCCTTCTGAATATGAACTTCCACAGAAGAAAGGACTGGCACTGTTCTACAAGCCGATGCGTGAGGTCATTGAACGCCAGAATAATAGATTTGAGCTTGTCCGTCGTAAAAAGGTAAGCGATACTTTCAGCTATTTTGCTATCTCTGATCCTCAAGTGCTGAACGAAGACGAGATGAACCGCTGGCGCAACGAAACGGTAAAAGATATGAAACATGTCGCCGACTCTCTTAGGAAAAGCAGAGAAGTCATAGGAATGACCCTCGGCGACCTGGTATTCGACAATATGCCTCTTTACCAGGAATATGTGAAATCCTGCCAATCTTTGGGCTTCACCATGTTCCAAACTATCGGAAATCACGATTTTGATAAAGCTTATCAGGATTTGCATAATATGAGAATCGGCGCACCTGTTTATGCCGAGCATTATTATAACCGGTATTTCGGTCCTACAGATTATTCTTTTAATATAGGAAAGATTCACGTGATTACGATGAAAAACATCAATTATGTGGGTCACAAGAAATACCTGGAATCAGTAACCGATGCCCAGTTGTCATGGCTTGAAAAGGATTTGAGTTATGTACCTAAAGGTACTACTGTCTTCATCAACATGCATGCTGCCGGATGGAACAAATATAATAATTCCGGTAATTTTAAGGGTGCTGCCGATGTGGCCAGGTTGCTGAAGGATTATCAGGTGCATTTCTTCTGCGGTCATACCCATTACTTCCAGAACATTGTGGTAAATCCTACTTTCTACCAGCACAATATCGGTGCAGCATGCGGTTCATGGTGGGCTGGCGACCTGAGTGTCTGTGGTGCACCTAATGGTTATCTCGTGGTAGATGTCAACGGAAATGGTGTAAAGTGGCATTTCAAACCTACTAAGGGTAGTTTCAGCCAGCAGTTCTCTGTTTATCTGCCAGGCCAGTTCCGCACACAAGTGGGTATGGTGGTTGCCAATGTATGGGACTATGATCCAGTCTGCAAGGTAGAATACTACGAAGATGGCGTATCAAAGGGACCCATGGAGCAGTTTGCCGACATAGATGATCATTACATCTATCAGCAAAATAAGATTGGAAAGAAAGTTTCTTCCGATAGACTTACTGGTCACCTCTTCCGCTTCAAGCCAACCAAGGGAACCAAGAAAGTAACTATTGAATTCACCAACCATTTTGGAGAAAAGTACTCAGAAACTTACCAATTATAATTTGATACACACGATATTCATATAAAAGTTCAAATTAAAATGAAAAAGAAGAGTAGAAACAGCATATCAAGGTTAGCTTTGACAACATTGCTGGTAGGTACCAGTCTGATGAGCTATGCGGATTCAGAATCCACGCTTACAGGTACTGTCAAGGACGAGAAAGGTGAACCGCTGATAGGTGTCACCATCATGGATAAGACGTCAAAACAAGGCGTCACTACCGATGCAGATGGTAACTTTACCTTGAAAGTGAAAAAAGGAGAAAGATTACACATCTCTTATCTGGGATATAAGGAACAGGATATTTATTTCAACGGAAAACCTCTCAACATTGTTTTGCAGCAGGATGTCAAATCTCTCGATGAACTGGTAGTTGTTGGCTATGGCGTACAGAAGAAACGCGATATCATCGGTGCCATCTCCAGCGTAGGAGGTGAGGTGCTCGAAAACAGAAGCAATCCTAATATCGTACGCTCCTTGCAGGGCGAGGTGCCGGGAATGACCATAACCATAGCTGATGGTAAACCTATCAGAACGGGTAACATCAAAATCAGAGGTAGTGTAACCTCCATCGGCGCCGGCGGTTCAGCTCTGATTCTGATTGACGGTGTAGAGGGCGATTTGAATGCTGTTAACCCGGAGGATGTAGAGAACATTTCCGTACTGAAGGATGCTTCTTCTACAGCTGTGTATGGTGCACGCGGTGCTTTCGGCGTAATCCTCGTTACCACCAAGAAGGCAAAAGCAGGTAAACCGGTTATCAAGTACAGCGCCAATGCTTCTGTTCTTCAGCGTACAGTGAAACCGGAGATGGTAACCAATGGTTTGCAGTGGACTACCGACTTCTATAATGCCTATGTCAACTATAAAGGAAAGGAACCTAGCACCATCAACAACCGTTTCAATAAGTTTATCGTAAACTGGAACGACTGGTATTCTGAGTTACAGCGCCGTGATGCAGATAACACTTTAGAAAAAATCCGTGTCAACTCCAATGGATATTACGACTATTTTGGCAATACCGACTGGTTCGATGAAACCTATAAGAATACATCTTTTGCTACCCAGCATAGTATCAGTCTGAGTGGTGGAACCAAGCGTGCCACCTATCTTCTCTCAGGTGCCTATTATCAGAACGATGGTATTTATAAAATTGGCGATGAGAATTTCAAGCGATGGAACATGAAGGCGGTTGGAACCCTGCAGCTGAATAAATGGCTCAAACTCTCCAATAATACCGAGTTCTGGCGCAGAACCTATCATGAACCTGCCGTCATGTATTCCTACAGTCCTACTGATCTGTCAACCATCATTCCTATCCAGCGTCAGTATGAAACCCAAGGATTCCCAGTAGCAACCCTCCGCAACCTAGACGGAACATGGACCGAGGCTGCTGTTTATACAGGATATGCCGGTATGTATGAGGGAACTTCTTACAGAGAACTCAAGAAATGGACTTTCAAGAATACCACAGCCCTGACAGCCGACATCATCAAGGATGTGCTTCAAGCGAAGGCGGATTTTACCTATAACTATACTCATAATTATCGCAACCAAGTGGGTAACGTATATACAGGATATATCTCTCCTAAAGAATCGGTTGACCATCAGAACTTCAGCTATCTGGAATATCGCTATTACGATACAGAATATAAGGCTGCCAATGCTACATTAACCTATACTCCAAAGTTGGGTGATGCGCATCATGTGAAGGTTATGGCGGGATGGAATATCGAAGACAATGATTATAAAACCACCCGCATCATGCGTCAGGGATTGTTGGTAAAGGACAAGCCAAACTTCAATCTGATTAATGGAGACAGCTATTATATTCAGGATAACGGCAGCAATGAATGGTCTTTCCTGGGTTATTTCTATCGCCTGAACTATAATTTCAAGGGCCGTTATCTGGCAGAATTCAGTGGTCGTTATGACGGAAGTTCCAAATTTCCTACCAATCAGCAATGGGGTTTCTTCCCGTCCGGTTCTGTGGGATGGCGCATTTCTGAGGAACCTTGGATGAAGAATCTGCGTGACCAGTTCCTCGACAATCTGAAGTTCCGTTTCTCTGTCGGTGAGGCAGGTAATGGTCTTGTCAGTCCATATCAATATCTCTCTACCATGTCTGTGAACAAGAGTAATGTGGTACAGAATGGCAACTTCGTTACTTATACCAATGCTCCTACCCCAACTCCGAAGAGTTTGACTTGGGAGAAGGTAACTTCCTACGATTTTGGGGTAGATCTCGACCTCTTCAAGAACCGGTTCAATCTGTGCTTTGATATTTATCGCAAGAACACAACCGATATGTATGTTGTTGGCGATGAGCTGCCTGCCGTATACGGCAACAGCGCTCCTAAGGGCAACAATGCCGATATGCGTACCGATGGCTGGGAGTTGAGTTTGGGATGGAAGGACAACTTCAAACTGGCAGGTAAGCCATTCAACTACTTTGTAAAGGGTGCTCTGTGGGATAGTCATAGCAAGATTACCAAATATACTGCTACCACCAACACCTTGCCAACCATCTATGACACACATTATTATAAAGGTATGGAAATCGGAGAAATCTGGGGATTCTCAGTGGCTGGTTTCTATCAGAGTAAGGAAGATGTGGCAAACTCTCCTTCACAGAGCTGGTTTACCAACTATAACGGAGGCGGAACAGTATGGGAAGCAGGCGATCTGAAGTTTAAGGACCTGGACGGCAGTAAAGCAATTGATAATGGTAACAACACCTTGGAGAACCATGGTGACCTGAAGAAGATAGGTAATACAACCCCTCGCTACTGCTACAGTTTCTCGTTTGGTGCCGATTGGAACGGCATCGGATTCTCTATGTTCTGGCAGGGTGTGGGCAAGCGCGACTGGTATCCTCACAAGGAGTCATCACTCTTCTGGGGACAGTATGGACGCGCCTATGGATTCGACTTGCCTTGGCATAATGCAAATACTCAAGCAGGTGTAGACGAGGATGGTAATATCACCAATCCTAATGCCTATTGGCCACGCTTCCGTTCTTACATTGCCGAAGTAAGTAAAGGTCCTCTTTCACAGGCGAATGACAAGTACCTGCAGAGTGCAGCCTATCTCCGTCTGAAGAACGTAACCGTGAACTATACCTTCCCTAAGGTTCTGACCAGCAAGATAGGTATAGAGAAACTTATGTTCTATGTTTCAGGAGAGAATCTGCTCACCTTCACTCCATTGCACAAGCATGCCAAGAACTTTGACCCGGAGGTCATTGAGGCAGGCGATCCTGACGGATGGAACCCTGTAGGATCTGCAGGAGATGGTTACAGTTATCCGATGATGAAATCAATCTCGTTCGGTCTTAACGTGACTTTCTAAAGACAAACATAGTAAAAAATCATATTATAACAACGAAATAATGATGAAAAAGATAATATACGGTCTTGCCATTGCAGCAGTAACACTTACTTCGTGCAGCGACTTCCTTGACAAGGAGCCTTCCAATAAATTGGATGCCGACAAGTTCTTTGCCAACCAGACTGAACTGGACCTTTATGCCAATGGTCTTTATGTAGATTTCATTCCAAGTGCAGAGGAACTGACCAGTAGCGGTAGCGGAACCTGCGACTATCTGGCTACCAGTACTACCAGTCCGCTGCTGATGGCAGATTTTAATGTAGATAAGATGTCGGGATGGACCTATGGTGCATGGACCAATCTCTTCCGCTGCAATTATTTTCTGAAGAATATCAACAAGGCGGCTTCTACCACCGATGCGGCAACCCTCGACTACTATCGTGGAATTGCCAGATTCTGGAGAGCCTATTTCTATTTTGACAAAGTGAAGACTTACGGAGATCTTCCTTGGTATGATGAACCTATCGATGCCGATGACCACGATTTGCTTTACAAGGTCCGTGACAGTCGGGAATTTGTCATGAACAAGATTCTGGAAGACATCAATTTTGCATGCGAGCACCTTAAGGCTAGCAAGGACGAAAAAATTTCCCGTTATGCTGCTCTTGCTCTGAAATCACGCATCTGCCTCTTCGAAGGGACATACCGCAAGTACCATAGTGTCAACCCTTCTACCAACGAAGCTTGGCAGGAGGCTGACGGATCGCGCAAGTATCTACAGGCCTGTATCGATGCTTCTGAAGAACTGATGAATTCTGGAGCCTATAGTTTGGTAAATACCGGTAATCCGGCAACCGATTATCGCAGTCTGTTCCAGTCTGAAAAGCCTAAAGATCAGGAAGTCATTATGGCTAGAGAATATAGCGCCGATCTGATGTCAACACATAATGTAACACAGAAATTCAATTCTGCAGGTAATGATACCCGTCGCTGGTCGCCTACACAGGAGTTTGTCAACACCTATCTCAATCTGGATGGAAGCCGATTCACCGATCAAACCGGATACGACAAGAAGACGTTTGTAGAGAACTGTACCAATCGCGACTATCGCCTCCAGCAGAGTGTCATCACACCAGCTTATATCAAGAACATTAATGGTACGAAGAAAACCTACAATGCTACATGGGCTGTAACTATGACGGGTTATCAGGTCATCAAGTTCAATATGGACGATACCTATTACGAGCAGACTAGCCGATGCAGCAATGCCATTCCTATCTTCCGCTATGCTGAGATTCTTCTCAACGAGGCTGAAGCGAAGGCAGAATTAGGCTTAATGGATGAAAATGTATGGAACAAGACAATCCGTCCTATCCGTGAGCGTGCCGGTGTAAAGGGTGATGCTCCTGTTGTAGCCGATCCTTATCTCATCAGCTACTATAATAATAAGGTCTCTGATAAGTGGATTCTGGAGATCCGCCGAGAGCGTGCCATCGAACTCTTCTTTGAAGGAGGTGGACTCCGTTATGACGATCTGATGCGCTGGGCAGAAGGAGACATGCTCACCAAATCATGGAGCAGTATTTATATAGGTAACAAGAATGAGGCTTACGATACCAATGGTGATGGCGTAAAAGACCTGGAAGTAGTTGACAGAAAACCAGGCTCTACCCCAGCAGGTGTCTATCTTATAGACCTCAGCAAGTCACCTTATTATACATTCAAGGACGGACGTCTTGTCATCAAGAACGAGAACAGTTGGAGTGACAAGAAATACTTGCACCCAATACCGAAGGCTGCCTATGTAAAGAACCCTAATTTAAAACAAAACTACGGATGGGAATAAAGATGAAGACAAAGATTTTAAACTTGGCATTGAGTGCCACTTTAGCTATATGCGGTTGTTCTGTTAGTTCTTGCACCAGCGATGAGGAGTCATTTGTACTGAGAAGTGACGACAACCTTCGTTTTTCTTATGCACAGGATTCCAAGGATTTTACCGTATGTACGAATGGCGACTGGAGCATCACTTCTGATTGTGACTGGTTAAGTTTCAGTTCGGTGCAGGGAAAGGGTGACGGAACAACACGCGAAAAGATTGTGGTCACGTCAGCCCGCAATACCCAAGCGTCACGTCAAGGAACATTTGTTCTCCATGCGGCAGGCAAGGATCTTACGGTAACCTGCCAGCAGGAAGAAGGAGCTCCTTTGACTTTCGGGAAGGGTAAGGTTAGCGGAGCATTGAAAGCTGGTCAGCAGATTGAGGATATTTCTATAGAAGTTCCTTATAGCTATGGTTATGCCGGTCAGAAGATAACACTTCATACCACGCTCAGCGGTGCAGGCTCAGAAGGTCTGAAGGTCAACGACAAATCGTTCACCCTGGATGCACCAGCAGGAACCTTGTCTCTTCCGCTGGAGGGAAAGCCTATAGCTTCTGGTTCTCTAGTAATCAAGATACAGTCAAATGATGAAACAGCCAATTCTATCGTCATCCAAAGCAACGTGCTTTCAAAAATTCTTCTGGAGCAGCACTTCGATCTTATGCTTTGGGGTGGAGATGTGATTGCTTACACACCAGGCATAAAGGGCGTCTTCGTAAGCGGAGATGGTGGCAAGGTAATTGATACAACCCAACCTACAACCACCTGCAAGGCTACTGATGACGGAAGCAATGATCTGATTCTCACCATGGCAGAATCTTATCGTCAGCTTCGCGGTTTCTCTGGATGGGATGGTGCTAAGATTTATGAACATCCGGGATATGTCAAGATGGGTACAGCGTCAGCCATCGGTAAGCTGATTACTCCAGCTATCTCCAACCTGACGGAAGGAACTGCCCGCATCAAGGTGAGTTGCCGTGTAGCCCAGTACTATAAGGAAAGCGGTGGTGTGATGACTATTACGGTTTTAGGCGGAGGTACTCCATCTGTCAGTTCTTATACCTATAAGAATGCCGGTACGGCTATGGGTGGTACCTGGGAAGAGGTTGCTTTTACTGTTGATGGTGTAACTGCAGAAACCCGGATACAGTTCAGTACCCAGGGAAATAAGCGATTCTGTATGGACGACATAGTTATATCAGAAGAAAAATAAAAATGTATTTGATTAAGTTTTAGATTTTTCATGAAGAATTTTCTTTCATATTCATTAGGAGTAGTGCTTTTCATGGCACTCTTCTTTTGCTGTTTATCGTGCAGCAGTAGCGATGATGACGAAACAACCGGCAACGGAACTAACCCTACTCCTTCACAGCAGAAGGTACCAACTCCTGATGCGGGAAACGACCTGTATGGCATCATTTGTGATAACGGGGGGAATCCTCTGAAGGATGTTGTCGTTTCCGACGGATACCAATGTGTGGCAACTGATAGCCGTGGTTTTTATCAGATGAAGCGCAACGAAAAGGCTGAATTTGTAAGCTATTCCATACCTGCGGAATACAAGGCTAAAAGCACACAGTTTTATCAGAAACTCTCCTCTGCAAAGGAATATGATTTCAAATTGGACAAACTTGCCGATAGTGAGAACCATTTCTATCTGGTAGCCATGGCTGACCCTCAGGTTACGAACAATAAGGAAATCAGCCGCTTTACCGAAGAGACTTTGCATGACCTGAAGGCTGTTTTGTCAACACTCCAGCTTCCTGTTTATGGCATCTGTCTGGGAGACATTGTCAACAACAAGCCTGAGCACATGAGGGCGATGAAGACGCTGCTCAATTCTACCACCATGCCTATGTTTCCATGTATCGGAAACCATGACAAGGATCCGCAAACCGACAAATCAGTACCTCGGACCACTACTACCTACACAAGACAGTTCGGTCCTCTCAATTATTCCTTCAACCGCGGAAAGGTTCACTTCATTTGTCTGGATAATATAATATTCAGTAATTCGGATGAATATGTGGGAGGATTCAGCGATGAACAGGTAGAATGGATGCGACAGGACTTGCAGTATGTACCAAAGAACAATCTGGTCATCGTATATTATCACATTCCAATCCGTAACAGCAACATCCAAAATCGGGATGCAATACTCAGTCTGTTGAAAGAATTCAATCACGTAAAACTGATGTGTGGCCATACGCATTACAATCAGAATTTTCAGATTACGACTCCTATCCAGGTAGAAGAGCGTATTACGGGAGCTGCATGCGGAGCATGGTGGCATGGTGTAATCTGTGCAGATGGCACCCCTAACGGATATGCCATTTACGAAATCAATGGTAATGAGTTTGTTGACAACTATTATAAGTCAACCCGCTTTGACCGGAGTTTTCAGATAAGGCTGCACCATGGGGATGCAACATTTGGTGGTGATTATGGAATATTCAATTATAATCTGACATCCGATTATGTGGTAGCAAATATCTGGAATTATGATTCTTCCTGGCATGTTGGCATTTATGAAGATGATGTGTATATGGGCGAAATGACTTATCATGCCTATAAGCCCGATGCCTGGGCCGGTGGATACATGCTGGGTGTACTCAACCGCAACCCGGAAAATTATTCTCCTACGAGTGCACATGAGTTCGTCTATAAACTTCACAATCCTCATGCCAAGGTAAGAGTGGTAGCAACAGATGGATATGGAAACACCTATACACAAACTGATTTTGTCAGCGATATTTTCTCTGCCGTCCAGTATCAATAGAAAACAAAAGGAGGGTGTGTCATAAGTCTGTGACGCACCCCTTTTTATTTTTTGCCTTTTCAC
>USSA01000109.1 GCA_900557255.1 uncultured Prevotella sp. | reverse complement strand
CTGCCGTTCTCGAACAGCGTATCGGGCGCATCTATCGCCTTGGTCAGCAGAACAATATCCAGGTTATCAATCTCGTAACACCTGATTCCATCGAGGAGGAGATGCTCGGTAAATTACGTTTCAAGACCTCTATGTTTGAGGGTGTCCTTGATGATGGCGAAGATTCTGTATTCATCACAGATGATAAGTTCAGCAAGATGATGGAAACAGTGAGCGGTATGGTGGAAGAGGACGAAGAAACAGAGAAGGTCAAGAAAGTCAAGGATGCTGATAACGTTAAAGATTCCAAAGGTCAGACAGAAAAGCCAAAGGCCGAGGAAAGCTTTGCAACTATCAATCCTAAGGATTTGGAAACAGACAAGGCTTGCGACGAACATAAATCTGATGAGAATAAAGAAGAGGTTTTCATCCAGCAACAAACGAATTCATCTTCGAACAGAGAATCCGTTACTAATCGCTCAAGTCATCCTAAGGATTTGGTTGCCCAAGGAATATCTTTCCTCTCAGGCTTAGCCGAAACCTTAAAGTCGCCAGAAGCCACTGCCCATCTGGTTGATTCCATCGTTGAGAAAGACGAGCAGACAGGCGAAACCTCCATCAAGATACCTGTGGAGAGCAAAGAGACTGTCTCTAATCTCTTGAATCTCATAGGAAAGTTGTTTGCAAAATAAGTCATGGGTAAAAAGAAACATAAGCATCAAGGACATTATTGCAAGATGTGTGGAGAGTATAAATCCAACGAGTCGTTCAGTGGTAAAGGACACAAACTGCACATCTGCAAGGAATGTATGTCCAAAAGAAACAAAGCTAAAAAGGAAAAGAAACGTTTAGAACATGATAGAATTAACGAAGTCTCAGAAGAAAACAGCTCGCAAGCTCATTAATTTGGGCTTGCAGCGAGAGTGTGCCAAGTTCATGCAATCCACCAAAGATTTCATGAACAAGAACGCATCAGCAGAGGATGCACACGATGCATACCTCAAACTATATGATAAGGTATACCAATTCGACAAGCATATCGCTCGCCGATACGATGGG
This sequence comes from uncultured Prevotella sp., assembly GCA_900557255.1. The sequence goes on along the minus strand of USSA01000109.1, from coordinate 8,638 downwards.
ATGTCAGGAGGTAGATATTACATCACCGTATGTTACCTATACAATGACGGAGTATTGACTGACGAAGACATCCGAGAGTTTGACGATGAGCTATATAACAGTTTGAAAGAAGCCAAGAAGTCTTTTCAAAATTAAACGATATGAGTTACACAGAATATTCTTGTAGCAGACTAACTTTTAAAGCTTGCATAATAGAATCCTTAAAAGAAAACGACGTTTTCTGTATAAAGACACCTGTTGGGAGTTTTCAAATGACGAAAGGAGATTTTTACAAATCTTTTCCAAATGTTATCCAAACAAAAAGTTACAGAGAACAAGGAGTGTATAGTTACACGAAGACTCCCCAAAAAGCCAATAAATACTTGTTTGAACGAAATGAGACGAAAAACATTGGTTTAAAATCAAAACAAACAACTCCAGATTTGGTCGGTGATAATATACGAAGAAAAATCAAGGAAATTGGTCAACTATGGCGTTCTTCAGAATTCAACCCTAAAATATCAAAAGAAACATTAGATTATTGGAACAAAATCATTAATGACTGGGTGGATGCCAAAGACATGCCATTAATTGTTCGAAAAGACATTAAATTCCGAGGTCAATCTTTCATACATCCTACAGGAAGAGAAATTATAGTTTCTGACAATACATTTGCAATCTGGGTATATGGTCAAGTTATGAAACAACATACCCCAACATTGAAAGAAATTAAAGAAATGCTTCAAAACAATATGATTCCTATGCTGTTTATGCAAACTAAAGATGGCAAACAAAAAGCAAAGTATTCCAAGCCTTTAGGAACAAATGCTTTACAAGGATGGAAGCTATGTCAAATTGAACCTATCGGTTTTAACAGTTCAAAAAGCATAAATGAAATAGATATACATTCTATAGAAGAGCATTTCCGTAAATATGCGAACCCATACAATATGTTTGTTCTACCAAAAAAAATTGGAGATTTAGGAGAGATACAAGTATTTATTGATGAGCAAAGAAGGAAATAAATAACCTTTTCCTTGCTACAACCAAATAAAAAGCGTAACTTTGCCGAAATATCATAAAAATAAGCAATTATGAAGGAAGAAGAAATCAAAGAATTGTTCGAGCAATTCGAAGCTATCGCCAACGAATATGAAGGCGTAGAGTGTTGGAGTGCAAGAGAACTTGCACAAGTGTTAGGTTATAGCCAATGGCGTAATTTCGAAGGAATTATCGAAAAAGCTAAAGAGGCTTGTATCAATGCAGGACAAGAGGTGCCATATCATTTTGCTGACGTCAGCAAAATGATAAATCTTGCAAAAGGTGCTCAGCGTGAAGTCAAAGACTACATGCTGACTCGTTATGCTTGCTACCTTATTGCCCAAAATGGCAATCCACGCAAGCCACAAATCTCTTTTGCCCAAAACTACTTTGCCGTACAAACTCGCCGAGCAGAATTGGTGCAAAAGCGTTTGCTGGAATACGAACGTGTACAAGCACGTGCAAAACTTGCAGAAACAGAGAAGCGTCTCTCTGGTGTGCTGTATGAAAGAGGGGTGGACAGCAAAGGCTTTGCCATCATTCGCTCACTAGGTGACAAGGCGTTGTTTAATCTCGACACGGCTCTTCTCAAACGTAAATTGGGTGCTCCTAACAGCCGACCTCTCGCCGATTTCCTTCCAACACTAAATATTAAAGCTAAAGATTTTGCTGCAGAAATGACTTCTGTCAACGTTCAGCAAAAGGATTTACATGGTCAGCAATCTATCTGTCAAGAGCATGTCGATAATAATAAGGCTGTTCGTAATATGATGCTCCAACGTGGCATTGTGCCAGAAAATCTTCCTGCAGATGAAGACGTCAAGAAAGTAGAACGCAGATTAAAATCTGACGAAAAGACATTGACCAAAAAGAATAGCAAAAAGAAATAATATCTATCATAATTCTATAACTAGAGAAGATGTAAGAATTTCACCACACATCTATGATTTTTAGTTAATTTTCAACGATTTCTTTGTATCTTTCATTTATAATGTGTACCTTTGCACCAAATATTTAAACGTTTAAAGATAAAATGGCATTAAAATGTGGTATTGTAGGCCTCCCAAACGTGGGTAAGTCTACACTGTTCAACTGTCTGTCTAGTGCAAAGGCACAGGCAGCTAACTTCCCTTTCTGTACTATCGAACCAAACTTGGGCGTCATCACCGTACCAGATGAGCGACTCAACAAGTTGGCAGAGATTGTTCACCCAGGACGCATCGTCCCAGCTACTTGCGAAATCGTGGATATCGCAGGTCTCGTAAAGGGTGCCAGCAAGGGCGAAGGTCTTGGTAATAAATTCTTGGGAAATATCCGTGAGTGCGATGCTATCATCCACGTAATCCGCTGTTTCGACGATGACAACATCGTTCGCGAGGGTGGCGCTAAGGTTGATCCTTTGGAGGATAAGAGCGTCATCGATACAGAGTTGCAGCTCAAGGACCTGGAAACTATCGAATCTCAGCTCACCAAGCAGAAGAAGACTGCTGCTGCAGGCAACAAGGATGCTAAGACGATGGTTACCGTTCTGGAGGCTTACAAGGCTGTTCTGGAGCAGGGAAAGAATGCTCGTGGCGTTACTTTCGAAACCAAGGAAGAGCAGAAGGTGGCTCACGACCTCTTCCTCCTCACTACCAAGCCTGTGCTCTACGTAGCCAATGTTGACGAGGCTTCTGCCAAGACCGGCAACGAGTATAGCAAGAAGGTAGAGGAAATCGCCAAGGAAGAAGGTGCTGAGTGCATGGTCATCGCTGCCAAGACAGAGGAAGACATCGCATCGCTCGAAACCTACGAGGACAAACTGATGTTCCTCGAAGAACTCGGACTGGAAGAGAGCGGCGTAAACCGACTCATCAAGAAGGCATACGCCCTGCTGAACCTCGAAACATTCATCACCGCTGGTGAGATGGAGGTCAAGGCATGGACCTATCACAAGGGCTGGAAGGCTCCTCAGTGTGCCGGCGTCATCCATACCGACTTCGAGAAGGGATTTATCCGTGCAGAGGTTATCAAGTATGATGACTATATCAAGTATGGCTCTGAGGCAGCTGTACGTGAGGCTGGTAAGCTCGGCATCGAGGGCAAGGAGTACGTCGTACAGGATGGTGACATCATGCACTTCCGGTTCAATGTATAATCCTATTCTTCTACGGTTATGATAGCAAATCTGCTTAACTATATCGTATGGGACCCAGATCCTATTCTGGCTCATCTGGGTCCTATGACCATCCGCTACTACTCCACCTGCTGGATGATTGGTCTGCTGCTGGGCTATCTGCTCATGAGCAAGCTTTACAAGCAGCAGGGGCTCTCAGATGAGAAGTTCTCCCCACTGTTTCTCAACATCTTCTTAGGTGTACTGATAGGTGGCCGTTTGGGACATTGCATCTTCTATCAGCCAGAATATTTCCTCACTCAGTGGGATCACTTCATCGAGATGCTGATACCTATCCACCACATGCCAGACGGCAGCTGGAAGTTTACGGGTTATGAGGGACTGGCGAGCCACGGAGGCGTATTCGGCATGTTCGTCGGCATCTGGCTCTATTGCCGCAACATGAAGGTGAGCGGCTGGGTAGTGCTCGATAATATGGGTATCTGCTCAGGTATTACAGCCACCTTTATCCGTTTGGGCAATCTGATGAATTCAGAGATTATCGGCAAGGTAACCGATGTGCCTTGGGCATTTATCTTCGTTCGCGAAGACCAGTATCCACGCCATCCGGGTCAGCTCTACGAGGCATTGGCATACTTCTGCTTTTTCCTCCTCATCCTCTTCATCTACAAGAAGAGAGGACCTAAGAGCGTAGGCACCGGTTTCTATTTCGGTCTTTGCCTTACTCTCATCTTCACCTTCCGTTTCTTCATCGAATATACCAAGGAGATTCAGGTAGCATTCGAGGCAGGTCTGCCTATGGATATGGGACAGATATTGAGCATTCCGCTCATCATCGCCGGTGTATGGAGCATCGCTTCCAGCACAAAGAGAGCGAAAGAAAAGAACGTAGAGGCAAAATAATATTAGACAACTTATTTTCAATTATATAAATCCCTCCTCGTGCAACAGCATCTGCTGCCACGGGGAGGGATTTATATTTTTATCTTCCCAGTAGAATCTTCTTGATGTCATTGAGCTTGTTCAATGCCTCTACCGGAGTGAGATTGTTCACATCCAGCCCGAGTATTTCATCACGTATCTGCGTCAGTACAGGATCATCGAGCTGGAAGAAACTGAGCTGCACACCATCCTTAGGTTCATCGATGTGCTGTACATTCGGTTTACCGGCACCGCCAACCCCGGCATTGTCATCCTCCAACTGTTTGAGAATCACATTGGCACGGTTCACGATGCTGCGGGGCATACCGGCAATCTCTGCCACATGGATACCGAAAGAGTGCTCACTGCCTCCCGGTTCCAGTTTACGCAGGAAGATTACCTTTCCGTCCACCTCTCTCACACTCACATTGAAGTTCTTGATGCGAGGGAAGTTCTTCTCCATCTCGTTGAGCTCATGATAGTGGGTAGCAAAGAGCGTACGTGCCTGCGCCTTCTTATGCTCGTGCAGATATTCCACGATAGCCCAGGCAATGGAAATACCATCGTAGGTAGAAGTACCTCTTCCCAGCTCATCAAAGAGCACTAGCGAGCGCGGAGAAACGTTGTTCAGGATATTTGCTGCCTCGGTCATCTCTACCATGAAGGTCGATTCGCCGAGCGATATATTGTCGCTTGCACCTACACGTGTGAAGATTTTATCCACCAGTCCAACTCGGGCGCTCTCTGCGGGCACAAAACAGCCTACCTGTGCCAGCAGCACGATAAGGGCAGTCTGGCGCAGCAGAGCCGATTTACCAGCCATGTTAGGACCGGTAATCATCATGATCTGCTGTTTCTCGGTATCGAGCAGCACATCGTTAGGTACATAGCGTTCGCCAAGCGGCAGTTGGGTTTCAATCACCGGATGCCTGCCCTGCTTGATGTCGAGTACCTCAGAATCATCGACGATAGGGCGTACGTAGCGGTTCTCGTCAGATGTCTTTGCAAATGACAAAAGACAGTCCATACGGGCGATGAGGTTGGCATTGATCTGTATCTGCGGAATATACTCCTGCATGGCAGCTATCAGTTCGTTGAAGAGCTGTGCTTCCAATACTAGAATCTTCTCATCAGCACCGAGAATCTTTTCCTCATATTCCTTCAGTTCCTGGGTGATATAACGCTCTGCCTGAGCCAGCGTCTGCTTGCGTATCCACTCCTCAGGCACCTTATCCTTAAAGGTATTTCTCACCTCCAGATAGTATCCGAAAACATTATTGTAACCTACCTTCAGACTCGAAATTCCTGTCTTTTCTATCTCCCTTTCCTGTATCTTGAGCAGATAATCCTTGCCGTGGCGGCTGATGGCACGAAGGTCGTCAAGTTCAGCATTGAATCCGTCGGCTATCACGTCACCCTTATTGACCAGCTGTGGCGGATCGGGCTGTATTTCCCTGGCGATGCGGTCTTTCAGGGTCTCGCATACGTTCAGCTGCTCGCCTACCCGCTTCAGAGCCTCGTTCGTAGCATGCTGGCATGCCACCTTGATAGGCTTGATGGCTTCGAGTGCATTCTTCAGCTGAACCACTTCGCGAGGCGAAACTCTACCCACGGCTACTTTGGAAATGATACGCTCCAGGTCGCTGATGCGATGCAGCTGGTCATCGAGAAGCTGACGGAATTCCGGTTCCTTGAAGAAATATTCCACGATGTCGAGACGCTCGTTGATAGGTTTCACATCTTTCAACGGGAAGACCAGCCAGCGTCTGAGCATACGTCCGCCCATCGCCGTTACCGTACGGTCGATGACATTCAGGAGCGAAGAACCGTCTTCCTGCATAGGGGCAACCAGCTCCAGACTGCGGATGGTAAACCTATCCATACGCACGAACTTATCTTCTTCGATACGTGAAAGGGCGGTGATATGATTAATCTGTGTATGCTGGGTAATCTCGAGATACTGCATGATGGCACCACTGGCTATCACGCCGTTCTTGAGATGCTCTACACCGAAACCTTTCAGAGATTTTGTCTTGAAATGTCCCAGGAGTTTCTGCAGGGCTGTCTGTTCGGTGAAAACCCAGTCATCCAGTTCGAAGGTACAGTATTTGCTGCCGAAATATTTCTCGAAGTCATTCTTTCGGGCACGGTCGTAGAGCACCTCTTTCGGCATGAAGTTGCCCATCAGTTTTTCTACATAGTCGTAGGTTCCCTCGCCGGTAAGAAACTCTCCGGTCGAGATATCCAGAAAGCTCACACCGCAGGCGGTCTTGCCGAAGTGTACGGCTGCCAGGAAGTTGTTCTCCTTGTAGTTCAGTACGTTATCTCCCATCGCCACACCCGGTGTAACGAGTTCAGTAATACCTCGCTTCACCATCTTGTCCATTTGGCTCAGTCCCTTCTTACCTTTTATTTCGAGTCGTTTCTTCTTCGGATCTTCCAGCTGGTCGCATACCGCTACGCGCTTACCCGCCCTGATGAGTTTAGGCAGATAGGTATCCAGAGCATGATGAGGGAATCCTGCCATCTCGGTCGTACCCGTAGAACCGCCATTGTTACGTCGTGTCAGCGTAATGCCGAGTATACGGGATGCCTCCACCGCATCTTCGCAGTAAGTTTCGTAGAAGTCACCGCAACGGAAGAGCAACAGCGCTTCGGGATGTTTCGATTTCATCTCGAAAAACTGTCTCATCATCGGTGTAAGACCTTTATTATCGTTTGCCATTATCTTTTTTCTCCTTATATTATTTCTTTTAATTTACATAGTTTCTATCTACAATACTCCTCCTTAAACCACAGCCGGTATATCGGGTCAACAAAGCCAAAAGCATCGTTTTGCTTTTCGATAATATCTTTGTTCTGGAGAGTTTTCCTGTTCTTGACAATCGTATTTGGATTACCAAGATTATAGATTTGTTTCACGGCTTGCGAGGAGAAATGCTGTTCACCATTGGCTATAGCCTTAAGCATCTCTATCTGGGTAGAACTGAGATTCTCCGTATCATTCTGAAACATCGGGGTATTGATGTTGAGTACCTGTTTCAATCCCAGATGATATATATCTTCCGTCACTTCCGAAACCGTGAAACTCCAGATAAAATAACACAACTGCTGGAGATACCAGGAATGGCAGGCCACGGCATAACAGATCCGCTCGGCCATCTCTACAGAGATTGACTTTCCAGTCTTCTCGAAAGAAGACAGAATGAATGGAATCCAATGCTCCTTAGCTATCTTCTGCATGAAAATCACTTGTCCAAAGCGATAAAAAGGACTATTGGAATTGTTGAAGATATTGAGCATCATGTTTCGCTTGCTGCCGTAGAGACAGTAAGAGGTAAGCTGCTGTTGCTGCCATACCGAACGCATCTTTCCCTCCATATCCTTATACTCAGGAAGATTAGCCAACTGCTGGAACTCGTCGATGCAGATGATAATCCTGATGCCCTTTTCCTTTGCCAGCAACTCAGGCAGTTGGAGAATCGCCATCTTATCACGCTCCTGTGGCACAAACTTCAGGTCGAAAGCCATGAAGTCGGTCACCTGGTCGTTGATTACAACCTGCGGTATCACACCTGTCAGGAATTTCTTTGCATCCTCTATCCATCGTTCCATTTTAGAGGAAGCACAAGCTATAACCTGACTGGCAAAAGTGCGATAAAATTCAGATTCAGAGCCGATGCTGAAGGCATCAATATAACAGATTCTTACGTTATTATCCTCATCAGCCAATTCGCTCATCGCCCTTTTCACTAGCGATGATTTACCCCATCGGCGTGGTGAAATCAGCATCACGTTGATATGGGAGGACAGTAATTGCTTCAGCAAAGCCCTGTCTTCCTGTCTGTCGATAAAATTCTCATTGGTAGCTAATGTACCAAATTGAAATGGTGATAGATATTGTGCCATATTCCTAGTAATTTGGTACAAAGTTACGAAATATTACCCTAAGGTAAGTTACCCTAAGGTAATATTTAGAGTTTTTTAAATGAATATATGCTGCATTACCATAATAAAGTCGTACTTTTGTACTCATGAAAAAGAAACAATTATACATAGGGGTTCTGTTGGTTGCTTGCTGCGCGCTCGTAGCAATAGGCATCACCTTGCATCTGCTCTACCCCAAGGAACAGATAAAGAACCTGGTGAAAACCCCACCGGTTCTCCGGCTCAAGCCACTGCCTGCAGATACACTGAAGAAGAAACCTGTGAAGAAGATGGATTTCAATATCTCCGGAACTTTAAGAGATAAGGAAGGAAAGGGAGTGGCTGACGTCATCGTGAGCGATGGATTCAACTGTGTGAAAACCGATGCACAGGGCAGATATAAGATGAAGCGAGACAGCCTGGCAAAATTCATATACTATTCTGTTCCAGCCGATTGCGAGGTTCCCACCCATTCTAAGACCGATCGCACGGCTTTCTTCTATCAAAAGGTATCCAAGGGGAAGAAAACCTATAACTTCACCCTCACCCGACTGCCGGGCGGCAAGGAGATTCACTATAAGATGATAGTCATCGGCGATCCGCAGGTTACCAATGCCTACAGCCCTTACTATACTTCTCCGGATGATAATCCCA
>USSA01000108.1 GCA_900557255.1 uncultured Prevotella sp. | reverse complement strand
GGCAGAAGACCGACCTCGGCTTCAAGGTTATCATCGACAACCAGTATCCGGGTCTCCTCTATCAGGACCAGATCTTCCAGTACATCCACACGGGTGACAAGATGAAGGGCTACATCGGAAGAGTCCGTCCTGACGGAAAGATAGATGTCACCCTACAGAAGACCGGTATTCAGCAGACTGCCGATTTCGCCGAAACCCTCTACCAGTATCTCTTGGACAACGATGGCGAGTGTAACCTTGGCGACAAGAGCGAAGCCGACGACATCTACGAGCGTTTCCACGTGAGCAAGAAGGTTTACAAGCGTGCCGTGGGCGATCTATACAAAAAGCGCCTCATCACCGTAAGCCCTATGAGCATCCGATTGGCGGAATAAAGCAGATTAGAAGTATATATAATTAAGGTGGACATTGCTATTTTTAAAAAGCATTGTCCACCTTATTATATATAAGAACGGAAGATTAATCTACATAAGTTCTTCCTTATGAATTGTCTTAATCTTATGCTTTTTGTCTTGCTTCCCAGCCTAATAAAACAAGGGAGCGAACTGCATCGCAACGCAGCCCGCTCCCTTATCTATACTGATGATTGAATTTAATCTACCTTTTCGATAATCTTCATTCCCTCTTCCACTGCCTGCATGTTCAGCGGAATCAAACCATGATGGCGCTCTGGCAATGACTTGTAAAGCGCCTTGTTCAAACCATCGGTGCTCACAACAGGACAAACCTTCAGCAGACCGCCCAAAACAATCATATTGAACACCTTGGAGTTTTTCATCTCGGCAGCCTTGTCCATCGCATCAATGCGATAAATGGTGATGTCCTTGCGCTGTGGAGGATTCATCACACCATAGCCATCATAAATCAGGATGCCGCCTGGCTTAATCTTCGGCTCAAACTTGTCGAGCGACGGCTGGTTGAGCACGATGGCTACATCATAATGGCTCAGGATAGGCGAAGAGATGCGACTGTCGCTCACAATGACCGTTACATTGGCTGTACCGCCACGCTGCTCTGGTCCGTAAGCAGGCATCCAGGTTACCTCCTTATCCTCCATCAGTCCTGAATAAGCCAGAATCTTTCCCATAGAGAGAACGCCCTGACCGCCAAAACCGGATATAATGATTTCTGTCTTCATTGTTCTAATCTTTTGCAAATGTCAAATTCAACATTCAACATTCAACATTCAACATTACATGTTCGTTGTATCCTTCAAGTCACCCTTAGGATACTGCTTAAACATGTTCTCTTCCATCCACTTGTTGGCCTCAACAGGTGAGAGTTTCCAACCGCTGTTGCAGGTAGAAACAATCTCTACCAGGCTGGAGCCCTTGCCCTGCATGCTTGCCTCGAACGCCTTGCGGATAGCCTTCTTTGCCTTCTTGATGCTTGCCACAGTCTCCACACTCTGGCGGGTTACATAACAAGTACCCTGCAGATGGCTTGCCAACTCGGTAATATTGAGTGGATAACCATGAAGATCAGCATCTCTACCATAAGGACAGGTAGCAGTCTTCTGACCCAACAGGGTGGTTGGCGCCATCTGTCCGCCGGTCATACCATAGATGGCATTATTGATGAAGATGATGGCGATATGCTCACCACGATTCAGGGCGTGGATAGTTTCGCAGGTACCGATGCACGCCAAATCGCCATCGCCCTGATAAGTGAAGACAAGACGATCAGGCCACAAGCGCTTGATACCCGTAGCTACAGCAGGTGCACGACCATGAGCAGCCTCCTGCCAGTCAATATCCAAATAGCGATAAGCAAAGACAGCGCAGCCCACCGGGCATACGCCTACCGTCTTATCCTCCATGCCCATCTCCTCGATAACCTCGGCAACGAGCTTATGAACTACGCCATGCGAACACCCCGGGCAATAATGCATCGGGGTATCGTTCATCAGCGTAGGCTTCTTATATACCAGATTCTCTGGTGAAATTATATCATTCATTTTATTAACTTCTTTAATGCTTCAACGATTTCCTCCGGCTCCGGTACGATACCGCCCAGACGCCCAAAGTGCTCCACAGGAGTCTGACCATTCACAGCCAGTCGCACATCCTGAACCATCTGACCGGCATTGATTTCTACAACCAGAATGCCCTTCTTGGTCTTGGCGAGTTCATGAATCTCCTTTTCAGGGAAAGGCCAGAGGGTGATAGGACGGAACAATCCTACCTTGATGCCCTGCTCACGCGCACTCTCGATGCTCTTCTCGGCAATACGTGCCGCACTACCGAAGGCTACGATAACATAGTCGGCATCATCCATCTGCTCGGTTTCATAACGAACCTCGGTTTCACGGATTTTTCTGTATTTCTCCTGAAGAGCAATATTGCGCTCCTCCATCACCTCAGGCTTGAGTTCCAGAGAGGTCATGATGTTGACAGGACGATTCTTCGGACGGCCGATGGTAGCCCAAGGACATTCCTTCGCAATCTCCTCCTCGGTACGTCGAGGCTTGACAGGAGGCAGAACCACCTTCTCCATCATCTGACCAATGACACCATCGCTCAGAATCATCGCAGGATTGCGATACTTAAAGGCAAGCGTAAAGGCGAGATCTACGAAATCAGCCATCTCCTGAACAGAAGCAGGAGCCAGCACAATCACATTATAGTCGCCGTTACCACCGCCGCGGGTAGCCTGGAAATAATCACTCTGGGATGGCTGGATGGTACCCAGACCCGGACCGCCACGCTGCACGTTGACGATAACGCCTGGAATCTCAGCACCTGCCATGTAAGAGATACCCTCTTGCATCAAAGCCACACCCGGACTTGAAGAAGTGGTAATGACACGCTTACCGGCACCGGCGCCACCATAAACCATGTTGATAGCCGCCACCTCACTCTCAGCCTGCAGAACCACCATACCCGATGTTTCCCATGGCTTGAGCAGAGCCAGCGTCTCTATAATCTCACTTTGAGGTGTGATAGGATAGCCGAAGAAGCCATCCGCACCACATCTGATACAGGCATGGGCTATCGCCTCATTGCCTTTCATTAATGTAACTTCCTGATTTGCCATTGTTTAGTCCTCCTTCTTACGATAAACTGTGATGCAGCCGTCCGGACAGACGATGGCGCACGAGGTGCAACCAACGCATGCTTCAGGTACTGCCGCCTCTACATAACGGTAACCATGCACATTGACTTTTTTCTCAGCCAATGCGATGACATGCTGAGGACAAGCCTCCACACAGAGCGAGCATCCCTTGCAACGCCCGGTGTCGACTACAATAGCCCCTTTAATCTTACTCATATTCTAATTTCTTACTAATTATCTTTACCATTGGAGTAAACAAAGCTCCTGCTGTCCACATGTCGGTTGTTATGGATTGTAGTAGTCTTTGCAATAAAAGCTCATGATATCATCCAGCATCTCCTTGGCTGCTACGGCAGGGCTCTCCGGATCGAGGGCAATGGCCTCCATATAGCAGTCGAGGGCACGCTTAAAGTCACCCTGCTTGCGCCAGGCGTTACCTTGCTGATAATATTCTTCTGCTGTCATTTACTCTTTTCTTTTTAAGTTTTGCTCTGCGAAATTACTAATTTTCGGCTAAGAAAAAGAATATAAGCCTAAGATTTAAACTATATTAATGTAGTTTTTCACAAAAATGCGCACACTAGAATTCAGTGTGCAATTTTTATGAAAGATGTACATTATTTCTACTAATATATCCTATAAAAACACAATTCGCCATTTACCGAAGTTTTCTACGGTAAATGACGAACAGTACGATTCCCCTCAACAGAAGGTAGAGAATGAAGGCCAACCACAGGGCATGATTGCCCAGAAAAGGATGCAAGCCGAAGAACAGACCGAAGAACGAAGCCGAGGCTACGGCAGTAGAACAGAGCATCGACTTAGACTGGGTGATGCCTACAAAGATGCCATCGAAGACGAATGCCGACATACCCGACAGCGGAATCAGCACAGCCCACCAGAAATATTCGCCCGATGCAGCAATCACCTGCTTATCGCTCGTGAGCAGAGAGAGGAAATTCTCGCCACCCACTATATATAATAAGGTGAAACCTACAGCCACGACAGCTCCAAAACCCATCGTTCTTCTGACCACCTCGCGAAATGCCCCCATGTTTCGGGCTCCATAATACTTGCCGCTCAACGCCTCTGCCGCATAGGCAAAACCATCCATAAAATAAGAGAAGATGGTAAAGAGCGTCATCAGCAGCGTATTCACAGCCAGCACGATGGTACTCTCCCTGGAACCTGCCGCCGTAAAGAAGAGGTTGACCGCCACCAGACAGAGGGTGCGGAGAAAGATATCCTTATTGAGCGAGAAAAACTGCTTCAGCGGTTCGGCAGCAAAGAGATGCCGGCGATAGTCATACCTGCTTAACCGGCGATAACAGATGCGATAGAACAGACATGCCATCAGGAATCCCCACCATTGGGCAATGACTGTTCCGAGCGCCACACCTTCTACCGTCATACCGCCGACAAAGACCAGCAGCAGGGAGGCTATGATGTTCACCACATTCTGCGTCAGCGATACCATCATCGGAATGCGCGTGTTCTGCATACCGATAAACCAGCCCGTAAATCCGTAGAGTCCGAGCACTGCCGGGGCTCCCCAGATACAGACATAACAGTATCTCCGTGCCAGTTCCACGACATCCGCTTCCGGCGACATCGCCCAGAGTCCGCAGCCTATCAGCCATTTCTGAAGAACGAAGAACAGCACTCCTATCCCCACGCCGATACTCAGAGAGCGTACCAGGAGCCTCAGCACCTCAGCCAGATCTCTCCTTCCCAAAGCCTGCGAAGTCATTCCGCTGGTTCCCATTCTCAGGAATCCGAAAAGCCAGTAGATGACATTAAATAGCATCGACCCCACGGCAATGGCTCCGATGTAAGCCGCATCGCCGATATGCCCAACGATTGCGACATCTACCAAACCCAAAAGCGGTACCGTGATATTGGATATTATCGACGGCACCGCTAATTGCAATATTCGTTTATTCACCTTTTTCAATTCTTAAACCTCATTTAGTTTTACTGGTATATGACCTTCAAACTGTAACCACCTCTTTTAGAATTTAAAAATATACTCAATAAACTTACATTCATTTCGCTATTACCATCTGCTTATCAGCGAAAGCACTACAAGCGTCAACCAAAGCCAACTGTTTGCTCCAGTTTGAGACAGGTTCAACTCTATGAGCAAAACATTTGCGCACATACACTTTTACACTTTCATTTCCAGCGGTAGCCTTAACCGTGAATTCTCCACACTCATTAGCCACCGAAGTCTCAATCTTCTTTAATGCTTCAGCAGAGACCTTATATCCTTTCGGCAATGGAATCTCTATATTCCATTCATCAACAAACGCCATCTTGCGCCAAACATCATCGATACGCTCTCGATCCTTGCCTTCTAGTTTCAACGAACTTCCTATTAACTTACCTACCGACAACAAATAGTTATTTCCAGCGCGTTTCACCATTCCATCCATCACATAATCTACATGATAAACAAAGTTAGAACTATCTCGACGGATTCCCACGCAATCTACTCCATAGCCACCGACTTGCACAGGATCAGCATCGTGATAACTACTGATTTCAGCCTTAAACGGATCTATGGCATTTTTCTGATATTCATTGAAAGCTCCTTTTAATTCAGCAGATTCCTTCTTAGTATAACAAGAGTACGGATCTTTGTCATCGTATTTCAAATATCGCCAATAAGCTTCAAGTTGGCTTGAACCAAAAAGCGTGTTATCAGGACTCACCAAAGACTGACCGTACATTTTCTGTTCACCCGAATAAGTTACCTTCCTACTGATATCAAGTTTAGTACCATCAAGTTTAACCACCATATCATTCACCGACTTATTGGCTTCAGCTTGACTCACAGGTATCGTTATTTGTTCCTCGGAATCTTGCATATACGCCTTTCTTCCTTGATATATATAAGGTATCTCGGAAGCAACCTTAGGATAAGTCCCAGGGAAGTAGTACACATCAGTTCCCTTAAGGCGGAAGAACCAAGATGTAGAATTATAATTAATCAGTTTATCAACAGGCAATGCACCAAACGGAGTGGTAATGCCCATTTCTATTTCCACGCCCAATTTACGCAAATAATTAGCCACTGTATTAAAAACCCTCTGAGAAGCTCCCCCACTAACATACTCAAAAGAATAAATACGGTCAGCTTTCTCCTCGGCAGACATCCCCTCTTTTTTGGCAGACTTGAAGACGCTCTTATACGTACTAGGAAGACCAGCAGGAGAATATCCCCCCTTAGACACATAAGATTTCAGCAATTTCCAATCGTCTTGCAGGATTGGTGTTACATCAGGATTGCCTCGAACACCTTTTTGGCGCATAGCTTTCTCTACTACTGCCACTTTAGCCTTGGTCGGGGTAATATACATCTCTATAAAAGGTGACTGCTCCAAAGAATTATACCAAATGGATGATTCTGCATCTACCGGCTTATCCATAACCATATCAAGCACTGCATTTTTGTCCTTGTCTGTGGTCTGAGTAAAATCAGGGGCACCATTCATCGTCCGATAGACGGTGGCCAGACTTTGGTCTAGCACACAGTGAACCTTGGTATAAAGGACAGGTTCGTCTTGACGAAGAACAAAATAGAAAGGATCCAGCTGTTGTTCCTGTGTATCTATTTGGTCTAGAGAAAAGACATCAATACAATCTCCCACTTCCAAACCAGGCACAGCTATCTTCTGACTCAAGTCCTTGTCATTTTTGCCTTCCTTGACATCTACATAGTCATCTAAACTTACTTCCTGTACGTTACCATTCTTCTTTATAACACGAATGCCAAGCACCGTTTGCGTTTTATGATGATATCCCCAGGTCCACTTTCTACTTTTCGTCTTGAAAGTAAACTCAGAATAATCCTTCAACGCCTTTTTGTCATTGATTTGAATTAACATACGCTCCATATCCGTACAGTCTATCTGACGAGTAAGGCGAAGATTGAGCACCAGATCAGCCGTTGCCTTACGATAATAATCCGTGCTCAACTCCCGATAATAAGATAGTATGACGGCCGAAGCATTCTTGTATCTGTCGGGAACCGTTCGTTTTTGAAAGTCAGCAGGCGTACTGCTCCAAACTTCTTGCCGCACCTTTTGCGCCAACTTCAAATAATCAGCTTTCTCGTCAGCATTCACTGACAACGTCAAGAGCTGTACCAACAGAATACTGAAGACAACTCGGATTACTTTAATCTTTCCCATAATTCAACTTTTTGACTATGAATAATACATTTAACTCATTTTTCCTTTAATACTACTTGCTCATTACAAGCTGCTCTCCAATCACTTATAATCTTATTCCAAGCAGGGATTTCGCTTCGCGGAACACGTCTGTGGTGTATTACACACTCCTTATGCATAACAATCTGATTGCCTGCTTGAGAATAAGTGCGACAAAAATCAACCCATGCAGTATGAATCTGATAAGGTGCGGGGAGGCTACTGACCTCCATTTTCTCTGGAATCAAAATCTTTACATCACGTACTTCCTTAGACCGCAAGTCTATCATGTAATCGGAAACCCGTTTGGTTGTATCCACTGGAGTCAGAAAAAGGCTCTCATCGAGATTGGCATCTAAATAAACAGTACCGTCAACCAGTTGCCCAGCTCCCTTTTTCATAAAAAACGCAGTGATATTCAAAGACTCATCCCGAGGACGATTTCCCGTCATCACTATATCCCCAATCTTATCCAATCGTTCATCAACCCCCATCGCTGCCACCAAGGCCTTCTCTTTTTCATCTTGTGCCGTAGCGTCATTCCCCACTAGTATCCAAGACTTCATATCGCCCTTCCATTTAGAGTACAATTTTCCCTTTATATCGTAGTTTCCATCATCCCCAGATTCTAAGGTTGCCTGATATGTTATAGAAGAAAAGCAAGAATCAGCAGCCAACTCAGGTAACTTATTCATACGAAAGCTATCTGCGTCTTCTACCAAAGCCATCCTTCCTTGTATATTGTCTGGAACATAGCCTAGAGGAACATATGGATTCGTAGCATCCAGATAATATGGCTTTCCCTGATAGAAAACCGTACATATCGCATGATCAATAGATGCAATAGAAGGATTTTCCTGCAAAGAATAAGGTACATCCCATGTCCCTATATCCGTTTGACGAGCATCAAAGCCTTGCGCCTTGAGCAAGGTTTTGAGCAAAAGAGCCATAGCCTTGCAATCACCATAACGCTTACGAATAGTTTCAGCAGGTGTTGCCGGTTGATGGGCAGAAATGCCTGCCTCAAAAGCCAAATATCTGATATTCTGCTGTACCCAGGCATAAGTATTGGCTATCTTGTCATAATCGTTTTTTGCCCCTTTCTGTATCTCTCTTAGTATTTCTTCCTGATTAGGAATAGAGCAATCCACATTAGCCAACTGATGAGACCAGACAAACATATCTTGCAGACTTTGGAATGCTCCCAACACCAAGAGATGAGGAGCACTATATCCCCAAGATGGAGAATTAGGTTCTATCAGCTGTGCAGGTAAGGAATGAATCACATAAGTAAAAACGGAATCTCCCTCTGCATTACATGTAGTACTTTTCTCTATACCAGCAGGAAGATTATATTCTTTTATCCGAAACTGCTGGAAGGCTTTTGGCTTGATTACCTCTATCTTCTTATGCTCTACATAATTAGCTTCACACAAAGGAATAGTTGTGAAATAAATAGGATTGAGATAGGTTCGAGTAAAAGAAGCCTTCAGAGTCTTGCCAACCTTTGGAATCTGATAGCTAAAGTAGCAAATCTTGGTATCATCGTAAAAGACATTACGAGGAATGGCTGACTTGTATTGTGCATACCCCTTACACTGTGCCTTGTCCAAACGAATAAACTCTCCGTAATAAACACATGGTTGAACTAGAGCGGAATATTGGGTTACACCATACTCATAATCCGTAGTGTTAACAACAATAGTCTTACCTGCGTCATCAGTTTTGAAGACGTATCTATCATTGCATTGCAATATATGCACATTGTCATCAGCTTTTTGAGCCGAGATGGGTTGCAAAAAGGCGAAGAGCAATACCAGCATACTATCTAAATCAGCAAGTCTGTATTGGAGCATTTTTCTCATTTTCATTATACTCTGCTTCTTTTATTTATTCTGTTTGCAAAAATAAGGAAAAAAAACGAGAACAAAAGATAAGAAAAGAAATTATTTTGTTTTTTGCGTTAAAAACATATCATAATAATATAAAAAAGACAAAAGTTACCAGCTGACGATAACTTTTGCCTTTTCACTTTATATTTCTATCTTTTACATCATCATCAAACCTTATATTTCGCAGCCTGCTCCTCAATATAAGCAGCATCGCTGAAGTAGTCGATACGCATAGCCTTGCGAACCTCATCCATAGTCTGGGCTGCAAACTCGCGAGCATCCTCGCTACCCTTCTTCAGAATGTTGAATACCTCAGGAATATCCTGCTCAAACTCATGACGGCGAACACGGATTGGGTCGAGCATCTTGTTGAGTACACTGTTCAGGAACTTCTTGCAGGTGCCATCACCGATACCACCCTTCACATACTGCTCCTTCAACTCGTCCAAAGTCTTGAACTCTGGCCAGAACTCAGCGAAGTCCTCTGGAGTAGAGAATGCCTCCAGATAGGTGAACACGGCATTACCCTCCAGATGACCTGGCTCTTCCATGCTCATACGTGGCTCACCGTTAGACATCTTCTTCACCTTCTTC
>USSA01000107.1 GCA_900557255.1 uncultured Prevotella sp. | reverse complement strand
CAGCCTATGAAGGAGGATGTGCTCCTTACTTCTCCTCTGGAATATACCAACGAGGAGTATGCCATTGCCAAGATTGCTGGACTGAAGATGTGCGAGAGCTACAATCTGCAGTATGGCACCAACTATATCGCTGTGATGCCTACCAACCTCTATGGTCCGAATGATAATTTCCACTTGGAAAACAGTCATGTGATGCCTGCGATGATGCGCAAGATCTACTTAGCTAAACTGATTCATGAGGGCGACTGGCACAGTATTGAGGTGGATATGAACAAGCGTCCGATCAACCCTACAGATAAACTGCGCGAACTCATCGGCGAGGGCAACGTGGATGGTCATAACGACCATGAGCGTATCCTGAAAGCATTGGAGTTCTATGGTATATATAATAATAAGGTGGTGCTCTGGGGTACAGGTACTCCGCTGCGTGAGTTCCTCTGGAGCGAGGATATGGCAGATGCCAGCGTTCACGTGCTCCTGAATGTAGATTTCAAGGACATCATCGGTATCGAGAAGTACAGTTCTGTATTCTATGGTGCCAAGGTAGATGGTACTGTGGATAGAAACAACTCTGAGGGCCGCGGTGGCGCTATCCCTTCTCTCGGTGAGATTCGCAACTGCCACATCAACGTGGGTACCGGCAAGGAACTCACCATCCGTGAACTTTCTGAGCTTGTAGTAAAGGCAGTAGGTTTCGAAGGCGAGGTAGAGTTTGACGCCAGCAAGCCAGATGGAACCATGCGCAAGCTCATCTCTGTAGATAAGCTCCACAGCCTCGGCTGGACGCATAAGGTAGAGATTGAGGATGGTGTGAAGAAACTCTTCGACTGGTATCAGGAGAGTCTGAAAGGCTAATAAAGAATATCGACTATGGATACAGAACAACTTTCTATGACCAAGAAAACCCTGGTGGGAGTACAGTTTCTGTTTGTGGCTTTCGGTGCAACGGTTCTGGTGCCTCTTCTGATAGGCATCGATCCGGCAACGGCTCTCTTCACCGCTGGTGTAGGAACCTTTCTTTTACACTTCATCACCAAGGGTAAGGTGCCTATTTTCCTGGGCAGTTCCTTCGCCTTTATCGCCCCTATCATCGCTGCTACCAAGCAATGGGGACTGCCGGGAACAATCGCCGGACTAACCAGCGTTTCTCTTGTGTATTTCGTCATGAGCGCCCTAGTGAAATGGCAGGGCAAGAAACTGCTGGACAGGATTTTTCCTCCGGTAGTCATCGGTCCCGCCATCATCCTCATCGGTCTTTCCCTTTCGGGCAGCGCTGTGGATATGGCAAAGACCAACTGGATTCTCGCCTTTGCATCGCTCATCACCGCTATCCTGGTGCTTACCTTCTGCAAGGGCTTGATGAAGCTGGTTCCTATCATTTCGGGGGTTATCGTGGGCTATATCATCGCCATCTGCATGGGCGAGGTAGATTTCTCGGGCGTGGCAGCAGCATCATGGTTCTCCTGTCCTGTATCCTTCGATACCATCACCCATTTCTCCTGGGCTCCATTCCTCTATATGTTGCCCGTGGCAATAGCTCCGGTGCTGGAGCATATCGGCGATGTATATGTGGTGAGTGCCGTAGCCAAGAAGGATTTCGTGGCAGATCCGGGATTGCATCGCACGATGTTGGGCGATGGACTGGCATGTCTCTGTTCTGCCTTTCTGGGCGGACCTCCTGAGACCACTTATTCAGAGGTAACAGGTGCGATGTCTATCACCAAGGTAACGAGTCCTGCCGTGATTCGCATATCCGCAGCCACCGCCATCTGTTTCTCTATCGTGGGCAAGTTGAGTGCTTTGTTGCAGAGTATTCCTCAGGCAGTTTTAGGTGGCATCATGCTGCTTCTTTTCGGCACCATCGCAAGTGTGGGCGTTCAGAATCTGATGCAGAACAAGGTAGACATGAATGAAACCCGCAATGTCATCATCATCTCTGTGATGCTGACGATGGGCCTGGGTGGCGCCGTTCTCTCATCCGGTTCCTTCGCCATTTCCGGTATCGGTCTCTCCGCCGTCATCGGCGTAGTTCTCAACCTCGTTCTTCCTAAGACGAAGAAGAAAGAGGCATAAATAAGGAAAAAGCTTTGAAAACGAGATTGTTTTCAAAGCTTTTTCTTTTTTTTCTTGCATCATTTGGATTTTAAAAACATATATCCGCAGCACATCTACACGCAAACTTTTTTCTCCAAACTAATATCACTATTGCCACACTACTCAATAACCATCTGATACTTAATAATTTAAGTGTGACAATAAGCCTATTTCCTATTGTCACCTATTGCCACCTATTGCCACGCCTTCATTTGGCAATATTTGGGCCACATACGGACTTAAATAACTGACTAGCAATGATTAAGCAGCTAACTAACGATGGTAGAACAGCCAACTGGCGAAGCATCCGCTAGTTAGCAATCTCTATAGAATTGCTGCAAAAAACGAGTGAATTTGAGCAAAAAACGGGTGAATTAGAGCAAGAAAACGAATGAATGAGAGTAAGAAGAGGGGTACAACAAGGATTTTAACCTACTAAAAAAGTTCTTTCAACTAAGAAAAAAACATTTATACCCAGATAAAATCTCCGTTCATAGACGTTGAATGTCCGTTCATAGACGTTGAACCGCCGTTCAAAGACGCTGAACCGCCGTTCAACGTCTATGAACGGAGATTTCAATAAGGTTAAAGAACATTTTATCCTATAATCAACCAAGACTTTTCCTGAGATTAACACATTATTAATACAGGAAGAAGGAAGAAAGGAGATAAGAGAGATGAAGAAAAGACGTTGTTTCTATCTTGAACTAAAACCGATTATACAAGAAAAGCGTGCAAGCTACATCTCTGTCGCCTGCACGCATCCTCTTTTTATTTAATCGCGCTATGATATATAATAGCTTTTTACAATCTCGCTCCGAATCTTGCGCTTGGCAATGGAGCGGTAAAGTAATAGTTCTGGTCGTTATTCTTATCCAGGAAATTCACCTGCTTCATACCGAAGAATGGCAGACCACCAGGGAAGAGCGGAGTAAAATCGGTTACACCACCAGAGAGAGCAGGACTGTTATCCTGATACTCGAAATTCCAAGTCTTATCGAATGCCAATGGAGCACCATTCTCCACTTTATCAATCTCGCAGTTGATGTTCATCTTGTCGCTCTGAGTGAAACTCTTGAAGAGAGGGTTGAACTGACCAGCCACGCTGCTCTTGATATCAGTATCAAACCAGATGCCCAAAGCTGCATCCTTCGCCATCTGCTCTACTCCTGTTGCGGTTGATGCAAAGTAGTAGTTTGGAGTAAGACGGCTGTGCTCCATATCAGCACCATCCTTCTTTGGCTGCTTCAGGCCGAAACGTGAATCATAGATGAGGTTGTTCACAAAGATTGGCTTCGCAGCCTTCTCTACCCATACAGAACCACCCTTCTTGTTCTTGGCACGGCGCCATCCGCAATTAACTATGGTATTGTTGTAAGCAGTCATCTCGGTAAGCGGAATCACCTCACTATTGCCGGCATTAGAGAGTTTGAAGGCGTTGGTGCAGGCGTTGTAGATGATGTTGTTGGCAACATCGAGTTTGCAACCAGCCTTTACGTTGATAGCCTCGCCGCCATCGGCAGCATTTCCGCTATCAGCAAATATATTGTTGATAATCACGCCGTTACCACCTGTGAAGTAAGTCTGATCGTTGTAGTTGTCATGGAAGAAACTGTTTGCCATCACGAACTTACCATTCACATTACAGAAGTGGAAGGCTGGTACACCACCATCAATGGTAGTCTTGAAAAGCTTGTTCTGGAAAGAAGCAGAACTCTCGGTAGGAGTAGCACCGGCATAGGCCACATCTACGTGGTTGAGCACCACCTCTTCTGAATTGTAGCCGCAGATGATGCCGCCCCAATCGGCTGGTTTCTTGGTATCAGAAGTGATGGTAACTGGCTTCTCGGCGGTTCCCAGACAATAGAGATTGCCCAATACCACGATTTCTACCGGTACCTGAACCTCTGATTTGCAGGTAACAGTTACGCCCGGCTCGATGTAAAGCGATGTTCCTACAGGAATCTCCACGCTCTCGCTGAGGGTAGTATCCTTGCTCCAAACCAGAGAGCCTTTAGGATATTCTGCCACCTTAGTTGTAATGACATCTTTAGAACCCTGGTTCTGGTTGCCATCATTTCCATTAGCGCCATTATTCACGTAATCATATGGATTAATATTATCGTTCTCGCAAGATGTGGAGAATATTGCAGCTGCTGCCATCATAAGCAAAGCTGCAAAAGTATTTATCTTTTTCATTTTTTACCTTTTTTTCTTTTTTACCTTTTTGCCTTTAAAAGCCTTTTTACCATTTAAAGCTTGTATCTTACGCCCAGTAGGAAGGTTCTACCGTACTTATAAGTACCTACGATGGTCTTATCGCTCTTCTGTCCCTCATACTCCAGGTTGCTCTTGTTCACGGTCTTCAAGTATCTCTCACGCTTGGCATCGAGCAGATTGTTTGCCTTGAAGAAGACGGAGATGCCGTTCTTGAATTGCTTCTCGGCACTCAGGTCAAGACCGAACATAGCCTTATCCCACTGGTCGGCATCCTTGAAGGGAGAAACCAGGGCGAGCTTGGTACCCGTGAAGGAAGAGGCCAACTGCGCATTCCAGCCATTCTCCGTATCCTTATATAATAAGGAGATATTGGCGGTATGAGGAGCCTGGTTAACCAGCGGACGGGTCTGGGTTACGCCCGATTTATACTCGGCACTACCCTCCTTGTACTCACGCTTCGAGGTGGTGATTTCAGAATGGGTGTAAGTATAATTCGCCTTTACTCCGAAGTGGCGGATGTACTTGATTACATCAATTTCGAATCCCATGTTCTTGGCATTACCCAGGTTATCCGGTGTATAGTAGGCATCGGTTCCGGCACCAATCTTGCCATCAGAAGTTACGAACACCTGCTCAATCGGGTCCTTCAGATACTTATAGAATACGCCGGCAAGAATCTGCTCGGTCTTGCTTGGGAACCACTCCCAGCGCAGGTCGATGTTGTCGATGCGCGCACGCTTCAGGTTTGGATTTCCCTTCTCCTGATACTCCTCGCCCATAATCTGATAAGGCACAATCTCATAGAAGCCCGGACGGTTGATGGAGCGATAGTAAGAGAGACGCACGTTCATCTTCTTGGTTGGAGTCCATTTGATGGATGCAGATGGCAGATAATCCCAGTAGCTCTGCTCGCCTACCTGTCCCATGTTGCGGAAGTGCTGGAGCATGGTGTAAATCTGGTTGGTATGCTCGGCACGGAAACCGGCATTCAGTTCACCCACCTCGCTCTTCAGGGTTACCATGGCGTAGGCGCCTCCGATGTGCTCCTTGGAATCGTAGTTGAGTTGCGAAGCCTGAGAATAAGGAGTTTTGCAAACCCAATCGATATTGGCATACTGCTCTAATCCGTTTCCATCCATCGTCTGCGAGATGTCAGCAGGATTGAAGATGTAAGAATAATATCTGTTGCTGCGTTCTTTTCTGCGATACTGCGCACCCGCCTTCCAGAGAGCCTCCACATCATTGGCGAAATGGGTATCGTAAGAAAGGTTGATGTAACCCGCCCAGTCGGTATCCTTGTTGTGCTGGAACCGGCGCTCGGCACTCTTAGGCAGGGTCTTGGTGATGTTCTTGTCGGCATCCCAGATGGAACCCGATACGGCATCGCCGCCATTCTCGGCTTTTCTGCTCACGGTATTCGTCAGGGTTACGTAGGTTCTGTCCGGATCTTCCTCCTTTGCCTGTGAAAATACGCCCGACCAATCTACGGTAAAATCCTTGGTAAGATGATGCGTACCCTTCAGGTTAGTGGCGAAGATGCTCTGGGTGGTTGAGAGAGAGCGCACCTCATCGTCCTGGGTATAGCTGTCGGCTCCGATGTATTCGGTGTTGACGCTGTTATTGTATCTGATGCCCTTGGAATTGGTGTGCACATACATGTTGTACCATTCCAGCTTGTGGCCAGGCAGGGTTAAATCTATCTTGGCATGAGCACCCGTGGTAAGATCATGGATGCTGTAGTAGCGATGTTGCAGATTGGAAATGTACATTGCCTGCTCGCCCGAAGCCATCTTTACGGAATTGTAGGTGCGCTCGGTGCCACGGAAAGTATTCTGCACGCTTCCGGCGAGCATCACGCCCAGGCGGTCGCCCCAGAAGCGGTTGCCGATGCTCAGACCTCCAATGAAATTAGGAGATGGCATGGAATGGCTCTTCAACTGAACAGGGCCGTTCTTGAAATCACTCATCTGCGCCTTGTAGTCTTTTCCGAAAGCCTCGTAAGGAGCCTTCTTTGTATAATCAGAGCGGTTGCTGGTAAGATAATCTCTGCCATCCTTCCAGAAATAATCACTTGCTCCGATGGCTGCATTCGCCTGAATCTGGAAGCGGGATGGGGCATCCTTCATCACCATATCGACTACGCCGCCAGCTGCATCACCTTCCATATCAGCTGTCAGAGACTTGGATACTACCAGGCGATCCATCAGATCTGAAGGGAAGATATTCAGCGGAATATAGCGGTTTTTATCATCCGGACTTGGAATCTTCACGCCGTTTACCAGGGTGTAGTTGTAGCGCTTGTCCATGCCTCGAAGGATGGCGTAGGAAGCCTCGCCCGATGCATCACGCTCCATGGTTACACCCGACACACGCTGCAGAACGCTCGCCACGTTGACATCAGGCGAAAGCTGGATGCTCTGCTGGCTCATCACGTTGAGCACGTTGCCGGCATTCTTCACGGTTTCTATGGCGCTGCGGTCGCTGCGGTATTCACGATGACCGGTAACCACCACTTCGCCCAACTGCTTCAGGTCTTCATCCATCGGAATATCCACCTTGTCTTTCTTAGCCACATCTACTACCATCTCCCTGGTCTTGTACGACATGTAGGAAACGATGATGGTAAACTTGCCTTTATCAGGCAATTCATGCAGGGTGAAAGTACCATCGAGTCCGGTGGTGGTACTCACGTTAGGCAGCTCCTTTACTCGGATTACGGTTCCGATGAGGGGTTCACCCGTTTTGTTATCCTTGACTATACCATCCAGCGTATGTGCCTGGATGGAGGTAGTCGCAGCGGCTAGAAGCGCCGCACTCAGTAAAATTCTTTTCATCTATATCGCTATTGAAATCTTCATTCGTTTCTTTTCGCAAAAAAGCTCCTTTTACTTTTTTACCTTTAAAAGCCTTTTTACTTTTTTACCTTTAGAACCGTGTGGATGATTTTTCCATCCTTGTCTATCATCGACATTCTCAGCTGCTTCTTATCTACTGTAAATACAGAGAAACCATCGGCAGAACTGCAGAACACGGTGCCATCGATAGGCTTCACAGGTCGAGCCAGAGATGATGAGGAATTGACTACATAGTCGATGTTGTCGCCCTTCTTCTGGATGTGCTGGAAGTTGTGGATGTGGCCGCAGGCATAAATCGCCACATTATTATATTTATGGAGGATAGGAAGAAGGCGCTTCTGCATGTCGAGACGCTCACTCTCCTTCTTCTCGGTGTAGGCGTAGATAGGATGATGACCTACCACGATGACCCAGTCTTCCTTGGCATTCTTCAGGGTTTCATCGAGCCAGGAGAGCTGAGCCTCAGCATCCTGCTTGCAGGCATCAGGATATTTTTCTGTCGCCTTGCGATAAGAATCGATAAGAGGTGTGGTGTCGAGGAAGATGACACGGATGGTGGTTCCCTCGTGGTCGAACACCTTGGTGTAATATTTGGCTGGCATCATCCAGCGTCGGCTCACCTTACCATAGTCCATAAAAGCCTGAGTATTACCACGATACTCATGGTTGCCACAAACCGGGAACCAGTCAAGCATCAGGTCGGGATGAGAATAAACGTATTCGTAATTGGTAAGCCACAGAGGATCCTGGGTGGAAGCCACGCCATTGAAATGGTGGATGTCGCCTACGGCAAGTACGCATTCAGGATCTACCGTGCCAGCCATCTCGCCCATCAGTTCGGCGATAGACTTCTGGTCGTAGTAGCCGTTGCGACCCATATCATTGGTCATGTAGAGGGTGATTTCGCCCTTCAGTTTCTGCCATTCGGCAGCATTCGCCTTCCAGTTAGGATTCTGCGGAATAGCGGTTGCTGCACTCTGAGAACAAGTGGTTAATGCTGAGTTTTGAGCCTGTGCAGTCAAGCCTCCGCCCAATAATAAAGCCGAAGCCAAAACTACAGTTGCTACTCTACCTTTCATCATAGCAAAGCCTTTGCTATTGCCATACTTACCCGAAACTTTCTTTTCCATTTTTTCTTTATCTGACTATAATACCTTATTAAACTATTCCCCTTTCAGGGCAATACTTGTTAAATTTCGGGTGCAAAGGTAAGGGTATAATATGTCAAAGGGGTTACAAGGATTTGAATTTGCAGATAAAGAATGCTACAATTTTGTTACAGGAATCTCCCCGATGCTTTTAGGGAAAATCATACGCAGGTTTATGGTTTTCCCCTTGTTGTTTTCAGCTATTCTCCCTATCTTTGCACCAGAAATAAATAAATGCAGTAATAACCCTTTAAAGAGAAGATAGTTATGAAAAGAATGATTATGACATTGGTAGCAGTATGGATGATGATTACATCTATGAATGCTCAGAGACTGACAAACATTCAGGCAGAGGCTCGTTTTATCACAGATAAGATGGTGGTGGAACTGGGATTGAGCAGCGCCCAGCGCAACAGCATCCTGAACATCAATCTCAATTATCTCAATGGCATCCGCAGCTATCGCGACATTGATGCCTACGGCTGGCATTACCGCAACAAGCAGCTCAAGCGCATGATGACCGCCAGACAATGGAAGAGATTCAAGGACTCTTACTATTTCTATCGCCCTATCGGCTGGCAGAATCATGTGTATGTTCACCATATTTACACCAAGTATCCAAAGCATAACTGGGGACACGACAAGCGCCGCCCTCGCCCTGAGTGCAGCTACGGAAGACCAGGATGGCCAGGCGGAACTCATGAAACTTACGGACCAGGAAAGCCGGGCAAGCATCACAAGTATCACAAGCATCACAAGCACGATAAGAAGTGGAAGCACGACAAGAAGAAGTGGAAGCACGATAGAGATTGGGATGATGATGATGATGATTGAGATAATGACTGGGATGATGATGATGATGATTGAGATAATGACTGGGATGATGACTAAGATTAAGACTGAGATTAAGACAAACATTCGATGATAAAACAGAAGAAATCCAAGCTAGAGATGATTCTCCGGCTTGGATTTCTCGTTAAATAAAAACTAACTATGCCGTCTAACTAATCATTAATCATTAATAACTAACAAAACGTCTTCCACAATCTGCTCATCGAGCAGGCGATTATCCGAAAGCAATTCCTTCACATCGTATCTGTCGTAGAGTCCCTTCCTGATGCCGCCCACCATCACCTTCATTTCTGAAGTGCCATAGTAAGAGGCGATACGCTCGCCGAATCCACCATCCTTCGAACCATCCTCCAGGGTTACCACCAACTGATGGTTTGCCTTCAAGCTATCCAGCACTTCGGCATCCACCTCATTCAGATAACGGGGATTGATGAGCGTAGCATCGATACCCTTATCAGCCAACAGGCGGACTACATTCTCGCCCTTCTGATAGAACGAACCGGCGGCGATGACTGCCACCTTCTCGCCCTGGTGCATCACCTTGTACTTTGCCTCGTAACCATACTCTGTATCAACGGTTTCTGAAGTATGAACCACGCCATTGCTTGGCACGCGGATGGCAACAGGTTTCTTATCCTGCAGAATGCTCCAGCGAAGCATGGCGAAATACTCCTCGCAGGTGGTTGGAGCCAGATAGATGAGCCCCGGAA